>JBILKZ010000154.1:0-7960 GCA_044376405.1 Pirellulales bacterium | reverse complement strand
GGCAGAGCGCGGCGAGCAGTTTCTCGTTGCTGGCGGGATTGGTGGCCCGCAGATCGTCGACCGACTCCACCAGTCCCATCCCGAAGAAGCTGGCCCACACACGATTGACGATCGACCGCGTGAAGTAGGGATTCTCCGGCGACGTCAGCCAGCGGGCGAGCGGTTCGCGACGGTCGCCGGTGGCGTCCAAGGGCAGCGGCGTGCCGTCGAGCGGCGCAGGCGGCTGCGGCCTGCCAGTCTTTGGCTGAAGGAGTTCACCCCGCGTTTCGACGAACAGCGTCCGCTGGCCGTTGCCGTTGCGGGCATCGCCACCCCAGCCCTTCGCGCGGACCCGCGAGAAAAGGTTGGCGAAGGCGTAATACTGGTCGTTGGTCCATTTCTCGAGCGGATGGTTGTGGCACTTCGCACAATTGATCGAGAGCGACATGAAGGCCTGGCTCACGTTCTCGGCCATCGTCTCCGGATCCTGGTGGACGGCGAAGAAGTTGGTCGCACCGTTCTCGAGGCTCGACCCCTGGGCAGTCACCACGTCCCGCACGAGGCGGTCCCATGGAGTGTTTGCCGCCACGCGATCGCGGATCCACTGGTAGTAGGTGTTGACCGCCTCGGGCCGCAGCTTCGACCCGCTCACGAGCAGGACGTCGGACCACTTGTAGGTCCAGTAGTCGATGAACTCGGGCCGTGCGAGCAGCAGGTCGATGAGACGCTCCCGCTTCCCCGGGGAGGCATCGGTCAGGTAGCCGTGAACCTCCTCGGGCGTGGGCAGCCTGCCGATGGTGTCGAGAAAGGCACGCCGCAGGAACGTCGCGTCGTCACACGGGGGCGAGGGTCTGAGGTGGAGAGCCTGAAGTTGCTCGAGCACGAGGTCGTCAACGACGTTCGCCCGTGCCGCCCCGGCAAACACTTCGGGTGGAATCGCATGCGGGAAGGGTACGATCACCCGGGCCAACGCGATCTGCGAGGAGAACCATGCCGTCACAGCGCCCTCGCCGTGACCGACCACCGTGACCATTCCGGTCGGATCGATCGTGGCGACGCTTTCATCGGCCGACGTGAACCGCGCCCACCGGGTGACATCGCGACTGCTACCATCACTGTAGGTCGCGGCGACCGTGAACTGCTGCGTTCGGCCCGGCGTCAGCTCGGACTCTGCCGGCGTCAGCGCGATCGACACGAGCTTCTTTTCCTCTGCGTTGGGACCGGGGCAGCCCGCCGCGATCCAGGCGGCCAGCACCCGGTAGTCGTGGCCGTCAACCTCCAGCCGCTTGCCTCCCTTGTGGGCCACTGCCATCGTGGGCTTCGTCAGGAGCAGGCTCGCGCCCGGATCGGCCAGATCCACGCGTCGCCCTCGGGCGTCCCGCGTGATGGCGAGGTGGTCGGAGGCGGAGTCGTAGCCGAAGAGCGAAAGCCGGAAGCCGCCCTTGCCGGCGAGCGCCCCATGGCAGCCGCCACCGTTGCAGCCAGCCTTGGAAAGGATCGGCATCACGTCGAGGTCGAAGCTGACCTCGCCAGCCATTACCGTCGTCACATGGACGCCGATCGCTCCTGCGACGATCAACGCCATCAGCGTCATGCTGCGGCTCATGCAAACAGCTCCTTGATCGGGTCGGTGCCGAAATCAGTGAGCGCGAAGGGACGGCCTGCTGGCCCCTGCAGGTGGCTCGTATGGTCGAGGCCGAGGCTCTGGAAGATCGTGGCCACGATGTCGCCCGGGCTCACCGGCCGTTCCGCGGGGAAGCCGCCGATCGTGTCGCTCGCGCCCACGACCCGCCCCCCCTTCACGCCGCCTCCCGCAAAGGAGCAGGTGAAGCACTGCGGCCAGTGGTCGCGGCCGCCAGCGGGATTCACCTTGGGCGTGCGACCGAATTCGGCCAGCCCCGTGACGAGCGTGTCGTCGAGCAGGCCGCGCTCGTGGAGGTCCCCGATCAGCGCGCTGTATGCCTGGTCGTACATCGGGCAGACGATGTTCTTCATTCCCTCGATCGACGTGAAGGGCTTCGAACCGTGAATGTCCCACGTGATCTCGTCGAAGACGGTGAGGAACGTGTTAATCGTCACGAACCGCACGCCATTCTCGACCAGCCGTCGTGCCAAGAGGCAGCACTGGCCGAAACGGTTCATGCCGTACCGCTCGCGGACGGCCTGCGGCTCCTTCGACAAGTCGAAGGCCTCCCGCGCCTGAGTGCTCGTCATCATCCGGTAGGCGGCATGAAAATTCTCGTCGAGCAGACGGGCATCCTCGCTCGCCTCGAACTCCTTGGCCGCCCCTTCGACGATCTCCCGCATCTTCCGCCGGCGGTCGAGCCGGGCCACGCTGATCTGATCGGGCGGTAGCAGGTCGGGAACGCGGAAGTTGGGCTGCGAGGGATCGGCCATCAGCGCGAACGGATCCTGGGACTTGCCGAGAAAGCCTCCCGCCTGACCATTCGGGAGATTACCGCCGCCCCGGCCCATCAACTGCGGCAGCACGACGAACGGCGGCAGGTCGGTCCGCCGCCCGAGCAGAAACGACGACACACTGCCTGCATGCGGCGTCTGGATGCCACCGGTGAACCGCCGGCCGGTCTGCATCATCTGCCAGCCGGCGTCGTGCACGGCCGCACCGTCGTGCCGGCACGACCGCACCAGCGAAAACATGTCGGCAATCTGCGCATGCTTGGGTAGCAGTTCCGAGATCTCGAAGGCGTCAGTCTTCGTCCGAATCGGCTTGAAGGGCCCGCGGATCTCCGCCGGCGCGTCGGGCTTCATGTCCCAGAGGTCGACCTGGCTCGGACCCCCGAGATTGAAGATCATGATGCAGGAGCGATTCTCGTGGCCCGGCCGCACCTTCCCTTCGCTGGCGGCCCGGACATATTGCGGGAGGGAGAGCCCCACGGCTGCCAGGGCTCCGACCTGCAGAAAGTCTCGGCGGCTCGGACCGGAGCCGCAGAGCAGCGCCTTCTCACCAGGCTGCGCAACGCGGAATTCGAACATGGGAGCCTCCATGACGCGGGTATCGCGAGAAATCCCTGACCTTTGCATGATAGTCAGCGGGGCCGCGCCGTGTCATTTGACAGTCGCGGCAGCGTTTTGTATTTACGACGCATGCCCCGCAAGCCCAGTCGCCGTGTGCCGATGCCCTCGCAGGCCGAGCAGATCCTCCACCTGTTCGATGCGTTGCCCGACGTTTTCCTGTTCGTGAAGGATCGCCACAGCCGATTCACCGCGGGCAACGCCGCCTGGCTTTCCATGCATGGATGCCGCACGGTCGCGGAAATCAACGGCAAGTCCGACGCCGACTTCCATCCACCCGCGCTGGCCGCGCAATACGTCGCGGAAGACCGGCAAGTGATGCGTTCCGAGCGGCCACTTCGTGACCAGTCGTGGCTGGTGCCTGACCATACCGGCATGCCACGCTGGTATCTCTGCACGAAGATCCCTCTCTTCGACTCCCGCGGACACGTCTCGGGGTTGGCCGGAATCCTTCGGCCGTTCGATCACGCCGGCGACGCGCCGGAGGAGTACCGGCGTCTGACGCCGGCGCTCGAGTACGTGATCGCGCACTACGGCCGTCCCATCGCCTGCGCCGACCTCTCCGAACGCGCCGGGCTCTCGGTCAGCCAGTTGCAGCGGGAGTTTCGCCGCCTGTTCAACATCAGCCCCGGCGACTACATCCTCTACACCCGGCTCACGATGGCCCGCCGCCGCCTCGAGCAGACGACCGACCCGATCGGGCGGATCGCCACCGACTGCGGCTTCTACGACCAGGCGCATTTCACACGAGCGTTCCGCAAGCACGCCGGCCTGCCGCCGCAGCAATACCGTCGGCGTCACACGGGCCGCGCGACCGCGACCTGAAGACCGCGGTCACCCGCCGTAGGCTGATGCCGTGGAACTGCGGGCGAGGTCCGCTTCAAGCGAGCGGTGCGGACGGATGCCAAGCTTCGCCAACTCGCCGTGGTAGGCCTTCACTCCCTCGTCCGCGGCCAGTTCGCCGTCGGCTACCAGCCGCAGGAACTTCACGAACGAGAGCTGGTGCTCAGCCGCGTTGATCTTGCGGCCGAAGAGCGCGACCCGCGCCCCGTGCCGCTTGGCGTCGGCGACGAGGCCGAAGGCATCGTGCGTGGTGCCGGCGCCGCCACCCAGGATCCCCACGACGACCGAGCGATCATAGGCTGCCAGCTGTTCGGTGACTTCGGGCCCCAGATACGGAATCTTGAGGAAGATCGGGCGGCCCGCCCTCGGCACTCCCGCCAGGCAACGCACGACATGGTCGGCGAGGAACCTCGCGATGTCCCGGGGCCTGTCACCCGCGGACTTCCCGGGCACGCGATCGAGCGCGTTGGGGAAAAACACCTCGAGGAAATGACGGAAACCCGCCCGCTCTGCCTCGATGCGAAAGTCGCGGTAGGCCGTGAGCATCGCCCGATCGAGCGTGGCATCGTCGTTGAGCGTGAGGGAAAAGAGGCCGAGGTTCGCACCGCGGGAGTGATCCGTATGCAACGCATCGACCCGGCCACACCGTGCCTGCGAAATCGTCGTTGTGGAGAAGGGCAGGGCGGGTTCACGGCCGTAGCCGCCGGTGCCGGCGGCCAGCCAGATGTCGGTCGTGTCGTTCATCCGCACAGCCGGCGTGACATGATTCGCGACGAACAGCCCCTCTTCGATCGCCAAGATCTCGCTTGTGCTCGCGCTCATCAGCATGATGTCGACCAGGCCCTGCCGAACGATCTCGCGAATGGAGTCGCGATACTCGCTGATCGACCGGAACGGTCCAGTGCCGGGCTTTCCGCCCGCAGCCAGACCGGGCGAGGCCAGCCCGAACGCCATGTCGGCATCCTTGGCATCGGCCAGAATAAAGTCCTGGCAGGCGGGGTCGGCCACGATGCGGGCAAGCTTCAAGTCGAGTGATTTCTCGGGCTGCTTTGATGGCATGGCGATGGCTCCAGGGCGGCGATCAGAAGCGGCCATGCTACCCGACATGCGGGCGACGGTGGCCAGCCGGCTCGCTACAACATAAAACATTTACGAAAGAGCATAAAGCTGGCGGGATAGTCTTTCGACCTGCGTGGATAGCGTGTCGTCCCGCAGACAACCCAGTCCGTTCCTCCCGTCGGAGATTCTCTCGCCATGGCTGCCGCTTCATATCGCTTCTCGATCGGTCCCTGGAACATCAGCCGCGGTGCCGACCCATTTGGCCCGCCCGTGCGGCCGCAGGTAGCGTTTGACGACGTCCTGAAGGCAGCAGTGGCTCTCGGCTTCGAGGGGATCCAGTTTCACGACGACGATGCCGTGCCCGATCTCGAGAACCTCTCCCCGAGCCAGATCGTCCACGAGGCCGAGGCGATGCGGCGGAAGCTCGCCGACATGGGCCTGACCCCCGAGTTCGTCGCCCCGCGGCTCTGGGAGCATCCCCACGGCATCGACGGTGGCTACACGAGCAACGATCCCGCCGCACGCAAGTGGGCGATCGAACGGTCGAAGCGGGCCGTCGACGTGGCGTTGGCGCTGGGCACCGACCTGATCGTGATGTGGCCCGCCCGCGAGGGCACATCCGTTCGCGAGAGCAAGAATCCGATCGATGCCTCGCGGCAGATGCTCGACGCGATCAACGCGATCCTGGCGGCTAGCCCCAAGGCACGGATCGCCATCGAGCCGAAGCCCAACGAGCCAGTCGATCACGCCTTCGTGCCGACGATCGGCCATGCACTGTCACTCGGGGCCCGCTCGATGGATCCCACTCGCGTGGGCGTCCTGATCGAATCGGCCCACGCCATCCTCGCCGGCCTCGATCCTTCCGACGAGATGGGCTTCGCGCTGGCCGCCGGCAAGCTCTGGAGCGTGCACCTCAACGACCAGAACGGGCTCAAATTCGACCAGGACAAGGTCTTCGGAGCGGCCAATCTCCGCGGCGCCTTCGATCAGGTCCGCGTGCTGGAATCGGCCAACTACGCCGCCTCGGGGGCATTCGTCGGCTTCGACGTGAAGGCCCAGCGGACGCAGAAGGCGGAGTCTGCCACGGCCCATCTGGCGACGAGCAAGGCGGTGTTCCTGCGGCTTGTCGAGAAGGTGCGGTCGTTCCCCAACGCAGCGGCCCAGCAGTGCATCGCCGCCCGCGATTACGAGGCACTCGAGCGGCTCGTGCTGGAACACCTGCTCTCCGCCTAATGTTTGTTTCTGGTGCCTCGGCCAGTGACTGCGTCCATCTGCAAACGGTTCGCCCATGCCAGCCGCTCCGCTCGTCGCTGTCATCCTCGATGCAGCCCGGCCCTACGACCGGCTGATCATCGCCGGCGTGGCGACGTTTGCGCGGGAGCGGACGCAGTGGAGCCTCTACGTCGAGGAGGATCCGCTCCAGAAACTGCCCGACCTGGCCCGCTGGCACGGGCAGGGCATCATCGCGAACTTCGATGACCGCCGCGTCGCCACGGCAATTCGCGGCCTCGGCATCCCCGTGGTCGGCGTCGGCGGCGGCTACGGCTGGCATGAGGCGTCGTCGGGAATTCCCTACATCTATACCGACAACCAGGTCATCGGCCGCCTCGGCGCCGAGCACCTGCTCGCCTGCGGCTTCGAGACACTCGCCTTCTGCGGCTATCCGCGGACGGCGACGAGCGGCTGGTCGGAGGAGCGGTCGGCCGCCTTTGCCCAGGCCTGCGGTCGGGCCAAGCGACCCTGCCACGCCTTTTCGGGTCGCCATGGCAATGCCCGCCGTTGGGCTGATCTGCAGGGCGAACTCATCCGCTGGCTCTCCCAACTCCCGAAGCCGCTGGGGCTGATGGCCTGCAACGATGTCCGGGCGCGGCATGTGCTCGAAGCCTGCCGCACGCTCGGCCTGCGGGTGCCGCACGACGTGGCCGTGCTCGGCGTCGACAACGACGAGATGATCTGTGAGCTGACCGACCCGCCGCTATCGAGCATCGATCAGGCGGCCCGGAGGATCGGCTACGAGGCGGCGGCCACGCTCGACCGGCTGATGCAGCCTGCTCAGGAGGCATCGACCGGACGCGGCCGTCGCGGCCAACTACACCGTAGCCAGGCTGGCGCACAGCGGATCGTCGTGCCGCCCATCGGCGTCGTGGCGAGGGCGTCGACCGACACGCTGGCGACGAGCGATCCCGCCGTCGTCGAAACCCTGCATGCCCTGCGACGCACGCCGTGGATGAGGCCGGCCGTCGAGGCGCTTGCCGCGGCCGTGGGCCTCTCCCGAACCAGCCTCGAATCACGGTTCAAGGCGGCCGTGGGCCGATCGCTGCACGAGGAATACATCCGACTGCGGCTCGCAGCCACCCGCCGCCTGATCACCGGCTCCGACCTGCCTCTGAAGACAGTCGCGGCACGGACCGGCTTCCCGTCGGTGCAGTACATGACGACGTTCCTTCGCCGCCACACGGGCCTCACCCCGGCCCGCCTCCGCGACCTCGAACGCTCCCGTTGAACGGCAATCCCGTTTCCGGTACCGCGACCCCGGTCAGGTACGGTCGGCGGTTGCCGACGACGCGTGCGGCCAGAAGATCATGATCACCGCGATCGCCACGGCCGGCGCCAGCCCGGCCAGCGTGATGCCGGTGTCGAACGAGCCGGTCTGGTCGATGAGCCTGCCGAAACCCTTCTGGATCGGCGACGCGATCAGCCAGCCGATCGCCGCCAGCAGCCCCGACGCCTTGCCAAGATGTCTCGGGCTGACATCCTGCGCGAACGAGTAGTAGCAGGGGAACAGTCCCATCGCACCGGCGCCGATCAGTAGGAGCACGGCATAGAGGCCATACCCCAGCGGCAGTCTCGCAGCGAGGATCGTAAACGCGGCGCAGGCAGCGCACGCGGTAGCGACCGTCAGGCGGGAACGGTGCACGGTCAGCCCCCGCTTCACGAGCCAGAGGCTCGCGGCCCCGGCGGCGATGCAGCCGACGTCGGCGGCGCCGTAGTAGAGAGCATTGAAGAAGAGCGACTCTGCCTCCGTCGCCCCGCGGCCCTGCTGGAG
>JBILKZ010000059.1:0-22610 GCA_044376405.1 Pirellulales bacterium | reverse complement strand
GAGCTGTCTTCACGAAAAACACAGCGTCCTGCTGTTTTTTCTTGGCAAACGCAGTTTGCTAGTGCTTCAGTTCGCATCCTGCGAAGCAGTCATGGGTGGAGCCGGGATCGGCGGAAGCTCGACGAGCGTTGGAATTTCGCCCTCTCGAGGTTTGCACTGTCAACACGCCTCACGGCGAAAGTCCCCGCGAAGGAGACTTCCGCCGTCCCGGCGGCGCGGGACGTGTCCGGGTGGCCCACCCGGCGGTACCATCGACGACTTCAGGTCGGCTCGGCTACACTCAATTCCCTGTTTCGCCCCCACGGTCCGGAAACCCAGCGATGACCCAACTTGCCGCCCGTCCAAGCACCACGGCCCACCTCAAAAAGGCCGTTCATCACCACAAGATCACCAGCAAGCGCGGCATGCTCGAACGCATGTTCACGATGTGGTTTCGCGGCTTCGTCTACAACCAAATCTGGGAGGATCCGCGGGTCGACGCCCAGGCGCTCCAGATCGGCCCAGACTCGAGCCTGTTCACGATCTCGAGCGGGGGCTGCAACGTCCTCAACTATCTGATTCACAAGCCGAAGCGGATCGTGGCGGTTGACCTGAACCACAACCACATGTGCCTCACGCGGCTGAAACTCGCCGCGATCCAGCATCTTCCCGACTATGAATCGTTCTACAAATTCTTCGGCTACGGCCAGCACGCGGACAACCTCGCCAACTACAACCGCTTCATCCGCGACCATCTCGATCCACAGACGCGGGCCTATTGGGAGTCGAGCGACTGGCCCGGCAACGCGATCGGCCCGAAGCGGATCAGCTACTTCAAGCGCGGTCTCTACAACCAGGCAAAGCTGGGACAGTTTTTTCGGGTCGTGCACGGCCTGGCGCGGGGCATGCGACGTGATCCGGCACGGCTGCTGACGGCCCGCACGGTGGCCGAGCAGGAGAAGATCTTCGACGAGACGTTCAGCCCGCTGTTCGAGAACCGCATCGTGCGGTGGATGGGCCGGCAGCCGGTCGCGGTCTACAGCCTCGGTATCCCGCCGAGCCAGCACGCGGCGATGCTCGAGGAGCAGGACAACGACGGTGGCAAACTGTTCGACATGTACAAGCAGCGGGTTCGCCGCCTCGCCTGCGGCTTTCCGCTCAACGACAACTATTTCGCGTGGCAGGCATTCGGCCGCCGCTACGACCACGAGGGGCGTCGGGCGCTCCCCGACTACCTGAAACCGGAGAACTACGAGACGATCAAGGCCATGGCGCCCCGCGTGGAAACCCATATGGCATCGCTCTCGGATCAACTCAAGGTGGAAAAGCCTGGCAGTCTCAACAGCTTCATCCTGCTCGACAGCCAGGACTGGATGCCGCCGGCGGTCATCGACGAACTCTGGGGGCACATCGCGAGGGTCGGCGGCCCGGGCACGCGGGTGATCTTCCGCACGGCGGGTGAAAAGTCGCCGGTCGATCCGGCGCTCTCGCCCGAAACGAAGGCCCGGTTCGTCGCTCGAGAGGAGCGGGCACGTGAACTGCACCTGCAGGATCGCTCGGCGATCTACGGCATGTTTCACTTGTATGAGATGGTAGGAGGACCGGCCGCATCATGAGCAACTCGGACGCGTCCCAGCCGAGTCCCGTGTCGCCGGGCCCCGTGTCGTCATCCAACAACCGCCGTCAGAGCGGCGCAGACCACGCTGCGGCGATGGACCAGATGTATCGGCTCACGCGGCACGTCTACGACCTCACACGGCGGTATTACCTGCTCGGCCGCGACCGGCTGCTCGAACGGGTCATCACGTCGCCCAACACTGCCACGCTGGAGGTGGGCTGTGGGACGGCCCGTAACCTGATCAAGCTGGCGCAGCGGCCGGACCACGGCCGGCTCTACGGACTCGACGCCTCCCACGAGATGCTGGAGACGGCGGGGAAGAGCATTGAGAAAACGTTGGGGTTGGCGCCGGGACTCGCGACCTCCGCCGGTGCTTCGCAGCCGTCCTCGGAGAAGGCCGGCCATGAACCGATCGTGCTGCGGCAGGGGTTGGCGGAGCAACTCGACGCCCAGCGGATGTTCGGGCGGGACGAGCCCTTTGACACGATCTTCTTCTCCTATTGCCTGTCGATGATTCCCACCTGGCCCGGCGCGATCGACGCCGCAATGGCGAATCTCCGCCCGGGCGGTCATCTTCTGATCGTCGACTTCTGGGATCAGAAGGACCTGCCGGGAATATTCGCGGCGGGGCTGAAACGGTGGCTGGCAATGTTTCACGTGCACTACCGGCCGGAGGTGCACGACGCAATCGTGGACCTGGGAAAGTCGGGCCGCGGCACGGTGGAATTCGAGTCGGTCGCCCGCCGCTACGCCTACATCGCGAGCATCCAGAAAAACTGACGGCCTCGACGCCATCACGGCAGCAGGAACAAGAGTCCCGTGACGGTGGCGGCCTCCACGGCGAGGCCGCGGCAGCTGATCGGCGGCGCCGGCACCGTCCAAGGGGCGCAGTTGCCGGGCCTGTAGTAGCCCAGCGGGTAGACGCACTCCCACGGCAGCTCCACGCCCATCTTGTAGGGCAACACAGGCAGCGTCACGAAGAAGTGGGCCGCCGAAAAGACCGGATCAAGTGGCCCGTGCGAATGGCCATAGCGTTCCAGGTTCCAATCCTCGAAGTAGAGCGGCTTGTGGCAATAGCCAGCCGCCTTCCACGTCATCATCGTGGTGGCAAACCGCCGCGGCTGAAACGTCTCCCCCTCCAGCCGGCACTCGCAGGGATAGTCGCTGCCCGGCCGTCCACCCACGCGGATGTCGAGCGCGATCGTCTCAATCCCGTCGTCCCGGAGGTTCTTCAGCGCCTCCTTGCAGTCCTTCGACTGCTCACCGCAGGCGTTCTTCGCGGCGTCACGGTCTTTCTGTTCCTGCCTGTCTTTCTTCTCCTGCTTGTCTCTCTCCAGGCTGGCCTTCTCGTCGGCCTGCACCATGATCACGTCCGCGCTGGCTAACTGAATGTCCGTAGCAGCGGGCTCGTCGACGATCACCCCGGCGGGCGGCTCAGACTCGAACAGTGGGAGAGGCGGCGACGGCGGTTGGGCCTCCGACGCCGGCGCGAGAGTGATCGAAAGGGCCGACGTCGCCAGCAGCATGGTGACGATGGCGACCGTTGCCTGCTTGATGCCCGCTGCCGCGTTCCGCGATGCCGCGTTCCACGATGCCGTGCGGCACTTTCCTCGGGATGACGAAGTTCTGGGCATGGCTTTCCCTTCCGGCCGTCGAAGTCGTCGCCCCACAGACCGACGTGATCAGGGGAACGCAGGCGACATAAATCCCCCGCGTGGTACAGATCGACACGGAGCCGCCCCCAACTTTCATCGCATCCATGCCAGCCTTGATCGGACCTCGATAGCCTTCCTGACCTGCCCCGACTACCGCCACCGCCCCGACGGCCCAGCACCCCTCGCCGGTCGCCGCAGCCGCCGTTCGCCGCCACATGAGGGGACCTTGCCGGCTCAATCCCCGTTCCCGCGTTCCACGCTGTAGTTGGGTGCTTCCTGCGTGATGACGATGTCATGGGCGTGGCTTTCCCGCACGGCGGCCGACGACACCTGGATGAATTTTGCATCCCGCCTCAGTTCATCGATCGTCCGCGTGCCGCAGTAGCCCATGCCGGCCCGCAGACCGCCCACAAGCTGATAGACGAACATGCTGAGCGGTCCCTTGAAGGGCACCCGCCCCTCGACTCCCTCCGGCACCAGCTTGTCCGTTCCTCGCCCAGTCGACCGCTGCCGATAGCGTTCGCTCGATCCCTGAACCATCGCCCCCAGCGATCCCATGCCGCGATACGACTTGAACGTGCGGCCCTGGTAGAGCACGGTCTGGCCAGGGCTCTCCGCGACTCCGGCCAACAGCCCGCCGACCATCACGCAGCTCGCTCCGGCCGCGATCGCCTTGGTGATGTCACCCGAATAGCGAATGCCGCCGTCGGCGATCACCGGCACGCCGGCGGCGGCAGCCTCCGTCGCCGCCTCCCACACCGCCGTGATCTGGGGAACGCCAACGCCCGAGATGATCCGCGTGGTGCAGATCGAACCGGGGCCGATCCCCACCTTGATCCCGTCCGCGCCGGCCTTGATGAGATCGCGACATCCTTCCCGCGTGGCGACGTTCCCTGCCACGACCTCGATTCCCCAACGGGCCTTGATTGCCGCCACCGTCTCGATGACGTTCGTCGAGTGGCCGTGGGCCGAGTCCACGATCAGCACGTCGACACCCTTGGAGATCAGGCTCGCGGCCCGGTCGTAGTCGAATACGCCGACCGCAGCACCAACCCGCAGCCTCCCCTGCCTGTCTTTGCAGGCATTGGGAAACCGGTTCATCATGTCGATGTCCTTGATCGTGATCAGTCCGGTGAGCAGCCCCCGGTCATCGACCAAGAGCAGCTTCTCGACCTTGTTGGCCATCAGCACCTTCTCGGCCTCGTCGAGCGTCACGGCCCCCGTCGCGGTGACGAGCCCTGATCCCGTCATGATGTCGGCGATCGGCGTCTCACCGCTCTCTTCGAAGCGGAGGTCGCGGCGGGTGATGATGCCGACCAGACGACGCCCCTCCTCGGTGATTGGCACGCCCGAGATGTTGTATTGATCCATCACCTCCCGGGCCCTGGCCACGGTGGCGGTCGGAGGCAGGGTGACGGGATCCATGATGATCCCGTTGGCGCTCCGCTTGACCTTGTCCACCTCCTCGGACTGCCGGTCGATCGAGAGATTCTTGTGGATCACGCCCAGGCCGCCCTCCTGAGCCAGGGCGATCGCCATCTCGCTCTCGGTGACGGTGTCCATCGGCGAACTGATGATCGGGATGTTCAGCCGGATGCCCCGGGTGAGCTGGGTGGCCACGTCCACCTCGGAGGGCACGACCGCGGAATGCCGGGGCACCAGCAGAACGTCGTCGAATGTGATCCCGGTGGCGACGATTTTTCCATCCATGTTGCCTGCCATGACGCGTCCTGTGTCTGGATTGAGGGGGGTGGAGAATCAGGTGGGGGGCGGATTCGGCCGGGCGGAATCCGCAGGAAAGCCTGTGATTATGGGGTTCGGAGGCCCCAACCGGCAACGACCTCCGATTTTTCACGGGCTGCTCCACAGGTCTCCGCGGCGCACGGCGCGGAAGCGTGTCCTAGGTTTGAGGGTCTGGCGGCAATCCGGCCCGCCAACCCCTCATCCACGCTCCTCCCGCCCCCAGGTTTTTGCCGTCATCATGCGATTCCTCGACGACTACCTCGACACCCTCCAGCAGCCCTCCCCACAGCACACCGTGCGAGCCGCCGCCCCGGAAGGGGCGATCGCCCGCCCCGACCGCGCCACGCTGGAGGCCCATCTTGCCCGCCGTCACTACGGCCCCTTCACGCTCACAGACGCCGTCCGCCCGGGCTGGCAGCTCGATGTCGTCCCCCGCGCCGGCTACCGGCATGACGCCTATGTCGACCCCCGCAGTGGCACCCGCCTGCCCGCCCTCGTCGCCGCGATCTCCAGCGAACACCTGTTCGAAACGTTCCTGCAGCTGCTCGAGCCGCTCGGCGACACGCTCGACGTGGTTCTGGAAACATCGCACGAGCACAAGACGAACCAGGAGGACTTCACCCGTGAGGGGATCGAGCGACTGGTGCTCGAAAGCGTGCTCTGGGATTTCGAGGATCTGCTCCTCGACGACGGCTGCACCGGCATCGCCGTCATGCACCCGGAACTGCAGATGGAAGTGCAACTCGACGAGCACAAGCTCCTGGTGATCTACGCCCAGCAGCGGGCTCCCTTCGAGCGGATCCTGGCAGAGCAGGGGATCGAGCGTAACGACCGAATCCGTTTCATCTCGCAGGCCGAACACCTGCACACCTCCCACACCCGGTTCGCCCGTCGCTTCGACGAGATGGTGAACCGCCTGGGCGCCGGGATGTAGGTCACCGCCGGGCGGGCTCCCCGAACAACCTCCGCTCGCTTCGGCGGCTCCTCGGTGAACTCAACAACTGCGGCCGCGTCATGCGCTCGGAGGCGCCTGAGGCTCGCTTCGGTGTTCGGGGAGCCCGCCCTCGTCGATCGGCATGGCACGATGCCATCCGCAGCACCAGCAAACTGCGTTTGCCAAGAAAAAACAGCACGATGCTGTGTTTTTCGTGATCACAGCGCATGGGCAGCCCCTCACGGATTCTTTCGTCCGTATGAAAGCCCTGAGCGCAAGCGACGGGATGATCGCCCTCAGCCCATCGCCTGCAAGACCGGAGGTCTGGTTTTCCGGCTTCCAGACTGGCCTTGAGCCGAAGCGTTGAATTCACGACAGTCTGTGACCGTCCAGGTTCCGGCATTCCGGGGCCGCTCCGCGGAAGCAGCCATGGCTCGCCTGTCGCTCCTCATTCTGCTGTCGGCCGTCGTGTCTGCGAACACCGCACGTGGGCAGGAAATCCTGCCTGCGCCGCCTCTCGCGCAGCCCAACCCCTTCGCCGCGCTCCCCGAGGGAACGGTGATCGGGCCCTCGGGGCCGGTCGTGCCGGGCCCGCCTCCTGCACCGAAAAACTCGGTGGTCATCCCGCCTTTGAATGCAGAGGCCGTCTGGACCCAGATGGTCGACGTGGTCGACGACTACTTCAAGATTGCGGCGGAACAACGCGTTGTATTTTCCAATGGCGTGCCTGCCGAGGGCCGCATCGACACGTTCCCCCAGACCGGATCGACGCTCCTCGAACCCTGGCGGGGCGACTCGGTCGGCTTCCGCGAGCGACTCGAGGCCACGCTGCAGTCGATCAGACGGATCGGCACGATGCGGCTGAGCCCCGACCCCGGTGGCTGGCGGATCGAGGTGGTCGTGCAGAAGGAACTGGAAAACATGCCGCGGCCGATGATGGCTACCACGGGCGGTGCGTCGTTTCGCAACGACGACTCGCTCTACCGCTACGGCACGCCTCTCCCGACGCTCGGCCAACAGGTGGGCGACCAGCCACGGCCGGTCGCCGCACCAACTCCGAACCTCGGCTGGATTCCCCTCGGTCGCGACCCGCTCCTCGAGCAACGAATGCTCTCCAAGGTGCTCGCCAAACTGGGCGTGTCAGCGGTGCCGCAGGCGGAGCCCTACTACCAGCCGCCGGATGGCAACGCTGCCGGAGCGACGGGCATGCCGACCCGGCCCAGTGGTCCAGTTAGTGGTCCAGTTAGTGGTCCAGTTAGTGGTCCGGTCAGCGGTCCTGTCTTCGGCGCCCCGATCCCGCCGGAGCAGTTGCCGCCCGGCGCGGTCATTGCTCCCGGCCCGCCCGTGCCGGTCGAGTCGCTGCCACTCCCGAAGTAACGCGGCCACTCGCCCTTTGCTTCCACTGCGGGCTTCGATGGCGAAGGCGACCGCCTATTCGTCGGTCACACAGCCCTGCGAGGCGGGGGCCACGCAGCGGATGTATTTCGCGAGGATGCCACGGGTGGCCTTGAGCGGGGGCGCCTCCCATTGGCTGTTGCGTCGCCGCAGTTCCTCGTCCGAAACCTCCACATCGATTGAGGCGGTATCGGCGTCGATCACGACAACGTCGCCGTCGCACACAAGCGCGATCGGCCCGCCATCCTGCGCCTCGGGCACGACGTGCCCCACGATGAAGCCGTGCGACCCGCCCGAAAAACGCCCGTCGGTGATCAGGGCCACATCGTTGCCGAGTCCGGCGCCGACCAGCGCCGAGGTGGGCGTGAGCATCTCGGGCATGCCCGGGCCGCCCTTCGGCCCCTCGTATCGAATGATCACCACGTCGCCCCGCTGGATCGCCCCTTGCTCGAGCGCCGCCAGCATCGCCTCTTCACTGTCGAACACGCGGGCCGGCCCACGGAACCGCGAACCTTCCTTGCCGGTGATTTTGGCCACCGCACTCCCCGGTGCGAGATTGCCGTGGAGAATCGTGATGTGCCCGGTCGGTTTGATCGGGTGCTCGACTGGCTGAATGATCTTCTGGCCCGCGGCCAGCCCCTTGCTCGAGGCCAGGTTCTCGGCCAGCGTCTTGCCGGTGACCGTCATGCAGTCGCCATCGAGCAGGCCCTTGTCGAGCAGATACTTCATCAGGCCGCTGGTGCCGCCGACCGAGTGGAGGTCTTCCTGCACGAATTTGCCGCTCGGCTTCAGGTCGGCAATGTAGGGCACCCGCCGCGACACCCTCTGGAAATCGGACGGTTCGAGCGGCACGCCCACCGCGCGGGCCATGGCGATCAGGTGGAGCACGGCGTTGGTCGAGCCGCCGAGGGTCATCAACGTGACCATGGCGTTCTCGAAGCTCCGCCGGGTCATGATGTCGCGGGGCTTGAGGTCGAGCTCCAGGAGACGACGGATCGCCGCGCCCGCCCGCTGGCACTCATCGAGCTTGCCCGCATTCTCGGCCGGGATCGAGGCGCTGTCGGGCAGCGCCATTCCCATCGCCTCGATCGCCGTGGCCATCGTGTTGGCCGTATACATGCCGCCGCAGGCGCCGGCGCCGGGGCAGGACTTCCGCACGATGTCGCTACGGCGGGAATCGTCGATCCGTCCGGCGACGTATTCGCCGTAGCACTGGAACGCCGACACGATGTCGAGCGGGGTGCCGTCGGCCAGGTGGCCGGGGCGGATCGTGCCACCGTAGACCATCAGGGCGGGACGGTTGAGCCGGCCCATGGCGATCAGGCAGCCAGGCATGTTCTTATCGCAGCCGGGAATCGCCACCAGGCCGTCATACCACTGGGCCTGCATGACGGTCTCGATCGAGTCGGCGATGATGTCGCGCGATGGCAGCGAGAAGCTCATGCCATCGGTGCCCATCGAGATGCCGTCGCTGACGCCGATGGTGTTGAACCGCATGCCCACCATCCCGGCCGCCGTCACGCCCTCACGCACTCTCGCCGCCAGTTTGTCGAGGTGCATATTGCAGGTGTTGCCCTCGTACCACATGCTGGCGATGCCGACCTGCGGCTTCTCGAGGTCGGCCGGCTGCAGGCCGGTGCCCAGGAGCATGGCCTGCGAAGCCCCCTGCGAACGGGGCTGGGTGATTCGGGAACTGTAGCGATTCAGGACGGCGGTAGCGGTCGTGGTCGGCATGGCGTTTTCCTTGGGGTTTCGTGCAGAATAGTTTCCGCGTCCCGGGTTTGAAAGGTGCAGGTGAAAGGTGCTTGAGCCAGTGCGTCCCGAATTCGTTTTTCTCGACATGGGAAACGTCATCGTATCGTTCGACCGTGACCGGGCCTTCCGGCAGATGGCCGAGGTCAGCGGCGGTGCCCCGGAGACCATCCGCGCCGTCGTCTTGGAGGGGGGGCTGCACGACCGGATCGAACGCGGCGAAATCGGCTGGCCGGAGTTTCATGGCGAGTTTTCCCGGGGAACGGGCACGACCTCCAACCCGGAAGCCCTGGCCCACGCGGCCAGTGACATGTTCACATTGAAAATCGACATGCTCCCCGTCATCGCCGGCCTAGAACGCACCGGCTGCGGCTTTGGCATCCTCTCCAATACCTGCGGCCCACACTGGGAGCACCTGCTCGCACAGCGCTACTCCGTCCTGCCCGGCAACTTCCAGCAGATCATCCTCAGCCACGAGGTGCGGGCGACCAAGCCGGGGCCCGACATCTACCGGCTGGCGGCGGAGCGGGCCGGCGTGCCGCCGGAACGGATCTTTTTCTGCGACGACATTCTCGCCCATGTCGAGGCAGCCCGCGCCGCGGGCTGGCAAGCCGAGGTCTTCACGTCGGCCGCGGGCCTGATCGATGACCTCGATCGCCGGGGACTGAAACTGGGGCTGTGAGCTTCAGGATCCGGAAGATCCCCCGGCTCGCGCCGGGGGCTTGTATGCGCCATACAAGCCCTGAGCGCAAGCGACGGGATCCCCGGCTCGCGATCCCCCGGCTCGCGCCGGGGGCTTGTATGCGCCATACAAGCCCTGAGCGCAAGCGACGGGATCCCCCGGCTCGAGATCCCCCGGCTCGCGCCGGGGGCTTGTATGCGCCATACAAGCCCTGAGCGCAAGCGACGGGATCCCCGGCTCGAGATCCCCCGGCTCGCGCCGGGGGCTTGTATGCGCCATACAAGCCCTGAGCGCAAGCGACGGGATCCCCCGGCTCGCGATCCCCCGGCTCGCGCCGGGGGCTTGTATGCGCCATACAAGCCCTGAGCGCAAGCGACGGGATCATCCCGCCGAATTCAAAAGACGGGCCAGTTCGGGCTCTTGAAATCGGCCCTCCATCACGACCGTGCCATTGGCCACGAGGACCGGCACTCGCGAGCCATACCGGCTTTGAAGCTCGGATTCCCCGTCGACATCGATGATTTCTACGGTCCCCGCCCGGGCGTGCGCGACCAGCATGTCCTCCGCCGCCTCGCAAAGATGGCAGCCTCGACGCGTATAGAGCAATAACACCATATTTCCGTTAGGATACCGGACGGAGTTGGATGGGCCAGCCACGTGAAAGGCGTCCGTCGGCCCGCGGGCCGCGGCCATCCATGCCCAAGGGCACCGCATGCCCCCCCCCCCGGCCCGTTCACCTCGACTCGACCGCACATGTCCGCCCCCACCCCGACGCCTACCCAGACGATGGACGAGTTCCTCCGCGTCACGCGGGCGAGCGGTCTGGTCGACTCAAATCGGCTCGACGAAGTCATCAGCCCATGGAAGGACGTCACGGGCCTGGTTCCCGAGGCCTGCATCCAGGCGATCATCGACTGCGGATTGCTGACCACCTGGCAGTTGGAGCAGCTTCGCAAGGGCCGCCACAAGGGGTTCGTCCTCGGCAAATACAAGCTCCTGCGTCTGCTCGGAGCGGGGGGCATGAGCAGCGTCTACCTCGCCGAGCACATGACGCTCCACAACAAGGTGGCGATCAAGGTGCTGCCCGTGAAGCGGGTCGACCAGACCTCCTACCTTGCCCGCTTCAAGCGGGAGGCGCATTCGTCGGCCGTGCTCAGCCACCCGCACATCGCCAAAGCTTTTGATGAAGACACGTCGGGCTCCGTCAACTTCATCGTGATGGAATACATCGACGGCATCGACCTGCACGCGCGGGTGAAGCAGGACGGCCCGCTGCCGATCCGCGAGGCTGCGGACTTCATCCGGCAGGCGGCCCTTGGCCTTCAATACGCCCATGAAGAGGGACTGGTGCACCGCGACATCAAGCCCGCCAACCTGATGGTCGACAAGCGTGGCCACGTGAAGATTCTCGACCTCGGTCTGGCACTGGGCAACGACGATGAAGAGGCCTCGCTCACCAAGGAACACGACGAGAAGGTGCTGGGCACTGCCGACTACCTCTCACCGGAGCAGGCCCGTGATAGCCACAAGGCCGACCGGCGGTCCGACATCTACTCACTGGGATGCACGCTCTACTACCTGCTCGTGGGCAAGGCGCCCTTTGCGAAGGGTTCGCTGGCCGAACGCATCCGGGCCCACATGAACGAGCCCGCGCCCAACCTGCTCGACGCGCGGCCCGACGTGCCCGCCGCGATCGTGGAACTCTACTTTCGCATGATGGAGAAACATCCCGATGCTCGCCAGCAGACGGCGCAGGAAGTGGCCGACTCGCTCGCGTCGTGGCTGACCGCGACGGCAGCTGCGGCAGGCCGCCAGCGGCCGGAACCGCTCCGACGCCCGTCGCTCCGACGCACCGCTGCCGACACGACCGACACCGGTGAAACGCTTCGCCGCTCTGGAGATTCCGTCGCGCCGCGAGCCGCCACCGCGACACCCTTTCCCGTCACCCGGAGTGGCGCAGGCAGCGGCTCTGGCAGCGGGGCAGGCGGCGGCTCGAGCGGGAGCTCCGGAAATGGCCCAGGCAGCAGTTCAGCGATCGGTGCGGCACCGCGGTCGGGCGTCGACCTGCATTCGCTGGCGCTCACGCCACCGCCGTCGAGCGACTCACGTTCCACGGGCCGCCTCCCCGCGGTGTCGGTAAAACCCGCGGCCTCCACCGCACCTGCCGACGGGATCATGATCAACACGACCCCTGCGGCCGGCCATAGCCGCCGGCCAGCGGTCTCGCTCCCCGCAGCGAACCACGGCACGGTCAGACCCGCGGCCCCCCGCGGACCATTGCTGTCGCGACGGTATGCCGGACTGCCGCTGTTGGTCTGGCTGGCCAGCGTGCTCCTGCTGGTGCTCCCGCTTCTGGTGGGCGGTTGGCTCTGGTTCGGCCGCTCGGGCGATCAACCCCAAGGGGATGAATCGACGGATGCGATGGAACTGCCCGCGGACCGCGAGGGTGCCTCGTTCGACGAGCCGCCGCCAAAGCCAAAGCCTTTGCCTGCAGTCAAAAGCAAGACTCCGGCAAAGTCGCCTCGCAGGCCTTCAGCAGGGAAAAAATCTGAGAAGCCTGCTGATGAACCCTCCGGCTCGAGCCCCCTCGACGGCCTCGACAAAATCATGTCTGACGGTGCGGCGACTACGCCTGCCCCAAGCGGCAAGTGATGCATCCGACAGACGTCGAGCAGCGCATGCCGCAGCCGGCGAACTGTGTTCACGAAAAATATCGCATCGTGCGATTTTTTCTTGGCCGACATCCGTCGGCTGATTCTTACCCGGCCCTCCGGGCCTGGCGTAGAGTGGGATCACTCAACAGCCACGACTCTCCATGCTGAGGAGCCGGTCGGAGGCACACGCAGGCGACGGTGAATTCTGCGACTCACGAGCGATTCAAGATTCGTCCACGAGCATCCCGTAGCAGAATCCGCCGGCGACCGATGCGGGCCCGTCAGGCATCAGGAGCCGGGGTGATTCGCCACGGGTCCACAGCGAGTGATTCGAGGCTGGTCCGGTGGGTGAGATCGTAGTCGAGCGGCGTGAGGGTGACCTTGCCCGCGGCCAGCGCCGTCACATCCGACTCGTGCGGCGACGGCGGGGGCGGGGGATCGTTCGTCGCCCAGTAATACGAGCGGCCCCGGGGATCGACCCGTCGCTCAAAGGCCTCGCCGTAGCGGGCGATGCTCATCGGCACGACCCGCAGTTCCGGCGTGCCGCGGAGAGCCCGCGTCGGGATGTTGATGTTGTAGAGGCTGCCCGCCGGCGGGCGACGGGCGAGCAGACCGGCCAGCACATCCCCGGCGATCTCCGCAGCCCGGTCGTAATCGGCATGCTCATCCCACTCCAGCGAAACGGCGATGCTCGTGATTCCGAAAAACGCCCCCTCGATCGCGGCTGCCACCGTGCCCGAGTAGAGCACGTTGATGCCGGCGTTGAGTCCGCTGTTGATCCCGCTGACGACGAGGTCGGGCCGCCGCGGGCAGAACTCGGAGATGCCCAGCTTGACGGCGTCGGCCGGACTGCCGTCGACCGCCCAGCCACGGCTCCGCGGGCCGTCGAAGATCTCCTTCGCGGTAAGGGGGGTGAGAAACGTGATCGCATGCCCCACGCCGCTCTGCTCCGTCGATGGGGCGACGACGCTCACATCACCGAGCCGTCGCAGGACTCGCTCCAGAGCCGCCAGACCGGGGGCAAAGATTCCATCGTCGTTGGTGAGCAGCGTCAGCATGGGGACGGGCATGGTGGGGTGGCGAGGAGAGGAAAAACCGCTGGTTCGACTCTGGCCAGACTATAGCAGGCTTAAAAAAGCCTGGGATTCAGGCAGTGTTTCCATCCGGCACGGTCCCTCTATACTGGCGGGCTTTTCCGCCCTGCATTCTTCGAGCCAGCCATGCCAGCGTCCCCCGCTTCCAACAGCTCTTCGAGACAATCTTCAGCCGGCACCTCCCAACAGGCGGAGCGGGTGCTGGTGCTCGACTTCGGCTCGCAATACGCCCAGCTGATCGCCCGTCGCGTTCGCGAGCAGCATGTCTACTGCGAGATCGTCCGCCACGACGTGACCGCGGACCGCATCAAGACGCTGGCCCCGAAGGGAATCATCCTCTCGGGCGGGCCGTCGAGTGTCTACGAGACCGCCGCCCCGCGGTGCGATCCTGGCATCTTCCGGCTCGGTATCCCGGTGCTTGGCATCTGCTACGGAATGCAACTGGCCTGCGACGCCCTCGGCGGCCACGTCGGCCGGGCGCAGGCCCGCGAATACGGCCGCGCCACCTGCGAGGTGCTGGAGCCCGACACGATCTTCACAGGCGTGCCGGCCCACACCGAGGTCTGGATGAGCCACGGCGACCAGGTCGACCAGGTCTCGGCCGATTTTCGGCCGCTGGCCCGCACGGGCACCTGTCCGCTGGCCGCCGTCCGGCACAACACGCTGCCGGTCTACGGCCTTCAATTCCACCCTGAAGTCACCCACACTCCCGCCGGCGGCACGATCCTCCGGAACTTCCTCACGGCGGCCTGTGGCTGCTCCGGTTCGTGGCGGCTCGAGGATTTCGCCCAGAGCGTGATCACCAACCTGCGGCAGCGGGTCGGCGGCGACCGGGTGATCTGCGGCCTCTCCGGCGGCGTCGATTCGGCCGTGGTGGCCGCGCTGCTCTCGCGGGCGATCGGTAGCCAGCTTTCGTGCATCCTGGTCGACAACGGGCTGTTGCGAAAGAACGAGGCCGCGGCCGTCATCGACGAGTTCCAGACCCATTTCAAGACCGACCTGCACGTGGTGCCGGCAGAGCAGAAATTCCTCGACGTGCTGGCCGGCATCACGGAGCCCCAGGAAAAGCGGAAGCGGATCGGCAAGGCCTTCGTCGAATGCTTTTCGGACGAGGCTTCCAAAATCAAGGGAGCGAAGTTCCTCGCGCAGGGCACGCTCTATCCCGACGTGATCGAAAGCGGTGCCGCCCCCGATGGGCCGGCGGCCACGATCAAGCTCCACCACAACGTGGGAGGGCTCCCGGAGGACCTTGAATTCGAGCTCATCGAGCCGCTGCGAGATCTCTTCAAGGACGAGGTCCGGGCGCTCGGGCTGCAACTGGGCCTGCCGGAACGGATCGTCTGGCGGCACCCCTTCCCGGGCCCGGGCCTGGCCGTCCGCTGCCTGGGGCAGGTGACGAAGCCACGCCTGGCCACGCTCCGAGAGGCGGACGCGATCGTGCTCGAGGAGATCGAGCGGGCCGGACTGATGCGCAAGACCTCGCAGGCCTTCGCCGTGCTCCTGCCGGTGCAGAGCGTGGGTGTGATGGGCGATGCCCGGACCTACGACGACGTTTTGGCCGTGCGGGCCGTCGAGACCGAAGACTTCATGACGGCCGACTGGAGCCACCTCCCCTACGAGGTGCTGGCGAGAATCTCCACGCGGGTGATCAACGAGGTCCGCGGCATCAACCGCGTGGTCTACGACATCTCGTCGAAGCCGCCGGCCACGATCGAGTGGGAGTGACGGGGAGGGGACGGAATCAAGCCCGCCGTTGGCGTGTTGCGAATGGATGGGCTGAAAACGCCCGATGTTCGCCCAGTCCGATGACTTCAAGCGTCAACCCCGCACGTTCGAAGTCGGCTTGGAGTGCGTGCAGTCCCTCCATCACGCTGTGATCCACGAGTTTCGCGCCTTCCAAATTCACGATCACGTTGTTCTGCTGCTCAAGTCCAAGCTGACAGAGCTGCCGCCGAAAGGGAATCCAGTTTGAAAACACCGCGGAGCCTGTCGCATCAACCTGAACCGTGGTGTCGTCGAGCACTTTCACCTCAAGAAAGGGTTTGAACATGCTTCGGATCGGCAGCCCGTTCAGGAGGTGAATGACCAACTTCACTGCGACGCCAATGAGCACGCCAATCAGGAGATCGGTTGCCAACACGCCCACGAGCGTGGACGCGAAGATTACCAACTGCTCGCGGCCAATTTTGTAGACGCTGATGAATTCATTCGGGGAAGCGAGCCTGCAGCCGGTATAGACGAGCATCGCCGCCAACGCCGCCAGCGGGATCGTGCAGATGAGTCCTGGCAGGAGGGCGACGAATGCGAGCAGAAACAGGCCGTGCCAGAGATCGGCGAATCGTGTGCGGGCTCCATTGTCGATGTTGGCCTTGCTCCGCACGATCTCGGAGATCATCGGCAGGCCGCCGATGGATGCCGCCGCCACGTTGGCAATGCCGACTGCAACGAGATCACGATCGAGCTTCGTTTTTCGGTGCCACGGGTCGAACATGTCGATTGCCTTGGCGCTGAGCAACGACTCAAGATTCCCCACCAGCGCAAACATCAGTACCCACACGACACCGGCGCCCCGGGTCGCTGCCGTCGTGAACACGGAAAAGTCGGGGAAGGCGACGGCTGCCCAAAGGTTACGGGGAACATTTACGAGAAACGACGGCCCCAGCGGATAGTCATGGCCGGCAAAGTCGTAGGTATGATCATGCCCCAGCCCAAACAACATTCCGAGCGGCACGGCCACCAGGAGCACGACTAACTGTCCTGGAATGCCCTTTAACCAGCGCAGTCTGAGCCGACCCCTCAGATGCGGCCACGCGAACAGGACGATCAGGCTCATAGCCCCGATGCAGGCGATCGCGGGATTGAGTTGCGACATGGTTTGCGGCAACTCGCGCAGGATTTCGAGGGGCTCGCCAGCCGCCTTCTGTCCAACGGCAACCGGCAGCTGCTTGAGCACGATGATGACGCCAATCGCCGCGAGCATCCCGTGCACGACGGCCGTCGGAAAGAAGTCGCCAAGAACGCCTGCCCGCAACAGACCAAAAAGCACCTGCACGAATCCGGCCACGCAGCCGACCGCGAGCGTCATCCGATACGCGCTCACATCCGCGTCGGGATTCTGGCCTACCGTGTATCCGAACGCCTGCATCGCCCCCAGAACGATCACGATCAGCCCAGCCGCCGGCCCCTTGATGGTGAGCTCGGAATTACTGATGAACGTCGTGACGAGAGCGCCGACGACGGCCGTGAAGACACCCGCGATCGGAGGGAAACCGCAAGCCACCGAGATGCCCAAACACAGCGGGAGGGCGATCAGGAACACGAGGAATCCCGCTGTGGCATCCTGCGGCAGATACCGGACAAACCCGGCTCCGTCACCACGAGGAACCGCCGCTTCTGTGCCGGCGGGATGTTCCTGCCCTCGCGCATCATTCTGCGATTGAGCCATGCCGCACAGATCCTTCACCTCAAAGACGTCCACGGAGGCTGAACAGCCGCCAAATCCCTGATGGCCATTCACGCAGCGGGATCCGGCAGAGGCACGAGGTCGTACTCGCCAGCAAGCCTCACCACCGTTACCATACATCCATCGGCAAGAGCGTGCCTCCACCCTTTCGTGACCGTAAGCGGCAGGACGGTAGACATCTGCCGCGGTGGATACTGCCATGCACGTTTCGATCATCGAAGATGACCCGGTCATCGCCAAGGCCGTTGCCACGGCCGTCCGCGAGGCGGGGCACCAGTGCACCTGGGTCGCCGACGGCGAGTCGGCCATCCGCGACAAGACACTTATGTCAAGCGACATCGTCGTGCTCGACATGATGCTGCCGAAGGCGAGTGGCCTCGATGTGCTGCGGGCGGCCCGGCAGGCTGGCGTGCGCACGCCCGTCATCGTGCTCACGGCTCGCGGCGCCGTGTCCGACAAACTCGAGGGCTTCGAGGCCGGCGCCGACGACTACCTCGTCAAGCCCTTTGCGATCGATGAACTGCTGGCCCGGATCGAAGCGGTGCACCGCCGCACAGCCCACAAGCCCGCCATGGAACTCGAGGCCGGCGACCTGCACCTGAGCCTCGCCAACAAGCGGCTCTCGATGGGCGGCCGCACGATCGAACTCACACCCACTGAATTGAGCATCCTCGAACTGCTGATGCGGTTTCAAGGGCAGGTCGTGACGCGGAACATGCTCTGCGAGCATGTCTGGGGCTTCGACTGGGACGGGCCGACGAACGTGATCGAGGTGCACATCAACCGGCTGCGCGGAAAGCTCGACAAGGGCCGCGCCGACTCGCTCATTCGCACGATCCGGGGCCGCGGCTATGCCCTCACGACTGTTTAGGAGGATTCCGTGGGCGACCCTCCGCGTCAGGCTCACGGTCTGGAACACGCTCGTCGTGCTTCTGATCACGCTGATGGCACTGCTCGCCGTGAAGGTGGGCGCGAGGGCCGCCCTCTATCGGGAGGCCGACGCGGTGCTCCGCGGCGAGGTGAACGAGGTGACGATCGCGCTCAAGGATCTGTATCCCAATACCGATGCCGTCGTGGACGAACTCCGCCGCAAGGCGGCCGGCCATGAGGAACGTGGCTGGTTCACGCAACTGCTGACCGACGATGGCGTCACCATCTGGAAGAGCGAGAGTTGCCCGCAGGAGGTGGCGACCTGGCCGGTGGCGAAGGAAAAACTTGAGGCCCTTGTCCAGGTGGGTGGCTATCGGTTTGCTCGGCGGCGGATCACCGATCCGGTGGACGAGCCGTTTCATGTGCGGATCGGCATGGATACAGCCTTCCTCGACGACGACATCGACATGCTCACCCGGCTGCTGCTCCCCTTGGCCTTCGGCCTCTCCCTGCTGACGCCGCTGGTGGGCTACTGGCTGGCCGTTCGTGCGACCAAGCCGGTGGCCGAGATCCTGCGGACGGCCGAGCAGCTCAAGCCCACGCGACTGGGCGACCGTCTCGAGGTTCATGGCACCCAGGACGAACTCGACCGCCTGTCGCTGACGATCAACCGCCTGCTCGATGAAGTCGCGAGGCACGTCGAGCGACAGCAGCAGTTCGTGGCAGACGCCGCCCACGAGCTTCGTGGACCGCTGGCTGCGATGCGGACTTCGCTCGAGGTGGCCATCTCGCAGGACCGCACTGCGGATGCCTACCGGGAGACGATTGCCGACGTACTGGAGGAGGCCCGCCATCTGTCGAAGCTCGCCAACGACCTGCTCCTCCTGGCCGAGACGGGCGACGACACGCGTGCGCGGCCCCGCGAACGGGTCGATCTCACGGCCGTCGCCCGACAGACCGTGGCGATGTTCGGCGGAGTGGCCGAGGAGCGTGCGGTGGGCCTGGTGCTTCAACCCACGGCGGGCCCTGTGCGGGTGGCGGGAGATGCGTCTCAGCTTCGCCAGGTGCTTGGTAATCTGCTCGACAACGCGATTCGCTTCACGCCATCGGGCGGCAGGGTGACGGTATCGATCGGCATCGCCGGGGAGCGCCGGGATGCGATCCTGACGGTAGCGGACACTGGCTGTGGCATCGACGAAGAACACCTCAGTCACGTGTTCGACCGCTTCTACAAGACCGATGCATCGCGGACCCACGGCGATACCGTCCGCGGCGGCGGGCTCGGCCTTTCGATCTGCCGCTCGATCGTGGAGCGACACGACGGCAGCATCGGCGTGCGAAGCACGGTCGACCGCGGCACGACCTTTACGGTGCAGCTGCCGTCGGTCTGACGCGCACCGACGACCCACCCAAAGCAGCCAGGCTGCCCAACTTCACGACCCGCCGGCGCAAGGGGCCATCAAATCCGTCAGATACCCCGCAATCGTCAAGGTCGCCATACGACTGTTCCGATCCTAACGACTGGAGAGACACCGAGGAGCGAGCAACTGTGCGTCCCGTCGGGAAGGGTAGGCCAGAGCGACTGCAGCATGCCGTCAAGCGGAGACGGCGGCTCTGCGCCCATTCGCTGACGCTGATTGGCCTTTTGATGCTGTCAGCCGCCCCGTCCGCTGCTCCCCAGGCCGCCGATCCCTTCTTGGTGATCGCCGACACACAGGAACAGCCGCCCATCGATCTGCCCAGCGTCGCCGGACGGCTCGGCTCGTTCGATGAAGTAACGCAGGCACTGTCGACCGAGCGGCAGCGGATCGCCGAGCTTGAAACGCGGCTCCAGCAGCTTGAGAAGAATGCGGCGAGCGCGGTCGAACCGCTCCCTCCGCCCAAGAACGACAAAGCGAATGATGCCAAACCGGTAGAAGGCAAATCGAAGGACGGCGACGGTAAAGCTGCCGAAGCCGGCAAGGATGGCAAGCAGGAAGAAAAGAAAGATGAGAAGAAGACCGACGAGCCCTACGAAGTCGGCAGCGACCTCGGCCTCAGATCCCTCTGGGACAATGGGCTCACCGAGGAGTCCGCCCACAAGGATTTCCGTGTCAAGGTCGGTGGCCGCACGCAGATCGACTCCTCCGCGTTCTCCGCCGCCCCCGGCCCCAACCAACTGCCCTACGAAGGTGGCCTCGACCCGGGGCTGTCCGACACCGTCAATTTCCGCCGCGCCCGGTTCCGTATCGAGGGCCGGATGTACGAGGTCTACGACTGGGCAGCAGAGTATGACTTCGTCAATCAGATCAACGTCAACAACGAGACCTATCCGACGGAACGCGACGCTGGCCCGCTGACCGCCGTCACCGACCTCTGGCTGCAGGTGCGGCAACTGCCGATCCTCGGCACCGTCCGTATCGGCAACCAGAAAGACCCGTACGGCTACGAGCATCTCACGAGCAGCCGCTGGCTCAACTTCATGGAGCGTTCGTTTGCCCAGGATGCTTTCGAGGGGCCGTTCAACAACGGCTTCCTTCCCGGCATTCAGATTATGAACAGCAACGAGGAGGGGGACATCGGCTGGCAGGTGGGCGAATTCAAAAATACGACCAACCCCTTCGGCTTCTCGAATTCGTCGGGGGGCAGCATGACCGTCGGCAGGCTCGTCTACCTCCCGGTGTTCGAGGACGAGGGTCGCAAACTCGTTCACCTCGCCATCTCGGGTCGCACGATGGAGCCGCGGCGACAGTACACGTCGTTCGACAGGAAGACCGGTGTGCCGATCGGTGACGAGATCACGGCCGTACGGTTCCGCAGCCGCGGCGACATTCGCAACGGCCCGCCCGGTCCACTCAACTCGATCTACGCCGACTCGGGCCTTCTCCAGGGCACATGGCAGAACATGATCGGCCTGGAATTCGTTGGCAACAGCGGCCCATTTTCGTTCCAGTCGGAATATTTTGGTTCGTGGCTCTACAACGCCCGGACGACCAGTGCCGGAGGCTTGAACACCAATGGTTTCCAGCCTCCTCCGGGCACATCCGTTGGCACCGTCTACTACCAGGCCGGCTACGCCGAGGTGCTCTACTTCCTCACGGGCGAAAGCCGCACCTACTCGAAGATCGAATACCGCGTTGACCGTCCGATCCCACACAACAACTTCTACGCGTTCCGCGACCGCAGCGCCCGCCGTAATCAGTGGAACATCAGCGAGGGTGCCTGGCAGGTAGGAGCCCGCTACAACTACCTCTGCTTAAACGATAGCGGCGTGAATGGCGGTGTCCTCAACGGCATGACCCTCGGCCTCAACTGGCTGCTCAACCCCAACGCCCGCGTCTACTTCAACTACGATCTCACCTACCGTGAATTCGTGAGCACGCCCTGGACCAAAATCGACGGGGTCGTCAAGCCCAGCCCGAGCTACAACGGCAGCGGTTTCATCAATGGCTTCGGCACACGGCTGGCATTCGACTTTTGAGCCTTCGACATCGTGCGAACTCGGATCCGACAGTGGAGTTCTTCCATGCGACGCCTTTGCTTCACGCTTCTCGCCACCCTCGGACTCGCCGCATGCCTGGCTGCTTCCGACGCGGCCGACTCCACCTGCGACGGCCAGCATTGCACGAACTGCACAAACCACGCCGCGAGTCCGCCATGTGAACCAGCTTGCAAATCCACATGGAAAGAGAAGAAGTCCACGAAGACGAAGTACACGATGACATGCGAACCTGCCTGCGCCCGAGCGGCAGAGTGCTTCTGCACCGAACCTGCCGAATGCCGCTGCAGCCCGCCTTGCGGCCAGATCTACACGAAGAAAAAACTCTACAAACAGCCGGGTGAAGAAAAGGTCGAGAAGGTGCCGAAGTACGAGGTGAAGATGGTGCCCGGAGAACCGTGCGATTGCGCCCGCTGCTGCGACGTCTGTTGGTGGAACCCGCTCTCCGTCCTCCACTACCTCGTCCACCACTGAACTCATATCTCTGACCACCGGCTGTTCGCCAGCCAATGATCTGACGGCCTGCCGCCGTGGCCTGGGGGGGCACCGGGCGGCAGGCCGTCTTTCTTGTTCACCATGCAGAATTCGCCGTCACCATCGTCGCGGACTGCATGCACGGCAGGCATTGTGTTCGCGATGCCCGTCGAGGCCGATGCCTTCGCAGGGCTTGCAACCGAGACCGTGGAAGTCACGGCGGCCGGACTCACACTTCATGAGGGCATCGTCGCCGGCCGGCGGGTCGCGTGGTGCGTGGCTGGCGCCGGCGCTGAGACGGCCGGGCGGGCGACGCGACTTCTGATCGACGGCCATCGGCCGCGGCTGATCCTGTCACCAGGCTTTGCCGGCGGGCTCGATCCCGCACTCGCTCGCGGCACGGTCGTCTCCCCACGACGATCCATCAACCGCACCGGAGGCCCGCCGATCGACGTCGCCGCGATAGGGCAGGGGACCGCAGCAGCGACCGACGGCAGTCGAACCAGCCACGGCGACCTCGCGATCGTGAGCGTCGATGCCGTGGTGACGACGGCGGCTGCAAAGCGAGACCTTGCCGCGGCCACCGGTGCGAGCCTCGTCGACATGGAGACCTACGCGGTAGCGACGGCGGCCCGAGCCGCCGGCCTGCCCTGTGTCTCGATCCGTGTGATCTCCGACGACGCATCGCAGGACCTTCCCAAGGAGATCGCCGCACTCGTCCAGCCGCAGTCGGGCATGCGGCGGCTGGGGGCGGCGTTGGCCGGCATCGGTCGCCGACCGCGAGCCGCGCTCGACATGTGGCAGCTGTGGGAGCACGCC
>JBILKZ010000058.1:0-22649 GCA_044376405.1 Pirellulales bacterium | reverse complement strand
CCGAGTCGTCCCAATGGTCTGCGGCGGCGTCCTCCGCCTCGCGGTCGAGGATCATGCCCGCCGCGACCGTGGCGTTGGTAAGCCGGTCGATCATGATGAAGCCGCCGGTCGTGCGGTTCCGGCGGTAGGTGTCGTGGGCGATGGGGCTCGTCAGCGTGACGGTGCAGCGGCCGATCTCGTTGAGCGCCAGCGTTGGGGCGGGCTGGCTGTGGAGCGTGTTGATGTCGACGCGGTAGCGGAGCGTGCTCACCGCGCCGGGAACGACCTTGCTCGTCTGCTTGAAGAGGTATTGCCGGCCCGGCACCAGCGGCTCCTCGGCCATCCAGACGACCATCGCCTCGAACCGCTGGTCGACCTTCGGCACGTTGCCCGGCCGCACGAGCATGTCGCCGCGGCTCGAATCGATTTCGTCCTCGAGGGTCAGCGTGATCGACTGGGGGGCGAAGGCCTCGTCGAGTTCGCCGTCGAACGTGACGATCGACTTCACGCGGCTCTTCTTGCGAGAGGGCAGCGATAGGATCTCATCACCGCGGCGGATGATGCCCGAGGCGATCGTGCCCGCGAAGCCGCGGTAGTCGAGGTTGGGCCGGAGCACCAGCTGGACCGGAAAGCGGAAGTCCTCGAGGTTGCGGTCGGAGCCGATGTAGACCGTCTCCAGGAGTGTCATCAGCGGGCTGCCGGTGTACCACGGCATGTTCGGACTGTTGGTCACGACGTTGTCGCCCTTCAGGGCCGAGATCGGCATGAAGTGGACGTCGGGCAGATCCAGACGCGAGGCGAAGTCGATGTAGTCGGCCTTGATCCTCTCGAACACCGCCTGGTCATAGCCCGCGATGTCCATCTTGTTGATGGCGACGACGATGTGCTTGATCCCCAGGAGCGACACGATGAAGCTATGCCGCTTCGTCTGCGGAAGGACACCGTGGCGGGCGTCGACCAGGATGATGGCCAGGTCGGCGGTCGAGGCCCCAGTCGCCATGTTCCGCGTGTATTGCTCGTGGCCCGGCGTGTCGGCGATGATGAACTTCCGCCGGTCGGTCGAGAAATAGCGGTAGGCAACGTCGATCGTGATGCCCTGCTGCCGCTCGTCCTCCAGACCGTCGGTGAACAGCGCGAGATCGACATCCTCGCCGGTGGTGCCATACCGCGAGGTGTCCTTGCGGATGGCGGCGAGCTGGTCCTCGTAGATCATCTTCGACTCGTAGAAGAGCCTGCCGATGAGCGTGCTCTTGCCGTCGTCGACGCTGCCGCACGTGATGAACCGCAGCAGTTCCTTGCGCTCGTGCTGCGCGAGGTAGGCGTCGATGTCGGAGGCGATCAGGGAGGACTGGTGTGACATGGCTTAAAAGTAGCCCTCTTTTTTCTTCTTTTCCATGCTGCCGGCCTCGTCGGAGTCGATCAGCCGGCCCTGCCGTTCGGAGAACGTCGTCAGCAGCATCTCCTGGATGATCTCGGGGAGCGTGGTGGCCTGGGAGTCGACCGCCCCGCTCAAGGGGTAGCAGCCGAGCGTGCGGAACCGGACCCGTCGCATCTCTGGCTTTTCTCCCGGCTGCATGGGGAGACGGTCATCGTCGACCATGATCATCACGCCGTCGCGCCAGACGATCGGCCGCTCGGCCGCGAAGTAGAGCGGCACGATCGGGATATCTTCCAGGTGGATGTATTGCCAGACATCGAGCTCCGTCCAGTTGGAGAGCGGAAAGACGCGGATGCTCTCCCCCTTCTTCACCTTCGTGTTGTAGAGGTTCCAGAGTTCGGGCCGCTGGTTCTTGGGATCCCAGCGGTGGAACTCGTCGCGGAAGGAAAACACCCGTTCCTTCGCGCGGGATTTCTCTTCGTCGCGGCGGGCCCCACCGAACGCGGCGTCGAACCGGTAGGTGTTGAGCGCCTGCCGCAGTGCCTGCGTCTTCATGACGTCGGTGTGCACCTTGCTGCCGTGCGTGATCGGGTTGATGCCTTGGGCGCGGCCCTCCTCGTTGACGTGCACGATCAGCTTGAAGCCGAGCTCCTTGCCGACATATTCGTCGCGGAGCTTGTACATCTCGCGGAACTTCCACGTCGTGTCGACGTGGAGGAGCGGAAAGGGGGGCTTGGCCGGATAGAACGCCTTTTGGGCGAGGCGAACCATCACTGCCGAATCCTTGCCGATGGAATAGAGCATCACCGGGTTTTCAAACTCGGCCATCACCTCGCGGATGATGTGGATGCTCTCGGCTTCGAGCTGGCGGAGGTGGGTGAGGTTGTAGGACGACATGGTGGCCACGGGAGACGAACGTTGATGACTGCAGGCTACTGTAGGAAACCCGCGGGTCCGCGGCAATTGCAGGCTTTTCCGGTGATCGAGCCGCCCCGGGCGGGCTCCCCGAACACGCTCCGCTCGCTGGTCGACGGTTCGGGGCTGCCCACGTCCCGTCGCCGGACGTTCGCTACGGCATCCTGCCTTCGCTCACTCGATGCTGACTGCGCTTCGGCATCCTGCCTACGCCGACCAATCCGCCGAGACGGATCGGTGCCCGAGCAACGCCGGCTCTCGGGGCATGGGCAGCCCCTCACGGATGCAGCAAGGCACATGACGCCACCGGCAGGATGCCGATGTTTCGTCTTATCTCAATCCATCCGCCTGGCGGCGGATCGAGCGGAGCTCGGCGGCGTCTTTGCGGGCGAGGTTTTTCAGCTGCATCCCCATCCGCGGATTCTTCTTCAGCAGCTTCTCGTGGCGGGCGAGGAAGTCCCAGTAGAGCGTCGTGAATGGGCAGGCATCGGCGCCGGTGGCGATCTTCGGATTGAACCGGCATCCCCCGCAGGCGTTGCTCATCCGGTCGATGTAGGCGCCGGAGGCGCAGTAGGGCTTGGAGGCCATCACGCCGCCGTCGGCGAACTGGCTCATGCCCAGCGTGTTGGGAAGCTCCACCCACTCGACGGCATCGACGTAGACCGCGAGGTACCAGCGGTGCACATCCTGCGGCTTCACGCCAAGGAGCATCGCAAAGAGACCCGTCACCATCAGGCGTTGAATGTGATGGGCGTAGCCGTGGCGGAGCGTCTGTGCGAGCGCGTCCTTCAGGCAGTTCATCTCGGTCTCGGCCGTCCAATAGAAGTGTGGCAGTGGAAGATCGGCACCGAGCGCATTCCGCTGCTCATACTCCGGCATGAAGTGCCAGTAGACGCCGCGGACATACTCCCGCCAGCCGAGCACCTGCCGGATGAATCCCTCGGTGGCCTCGAGCGGCGCCTTGCCGGCCCGCCACATCCGCTCGGCGCCGGCGACCACGTCGCGAGGATCGAGCAGCTTCATGTTCATCGCCTGCGAGAGGCGGGAGTGGTAGAGCCACGGTTCGCCGGTCCAGATCGCGTCCTGATACTTCCCGAAGCTGGCGAGCCTGTGCGTGAGGAAATCGTCGAGCGCCGCGCGGGCGTCGTCGGGCGTCACCGGCCAGTCGAAGGCGTCGAGGCTGCCGGGATGGCTGGCGAAGCGGGCGTTGACCAGTGCGATCACGTCGCGGGTGATCGCGTCGGGCGGAAACGATCTCGGCGCGGGGAGGCGGCCCGGGCCGCGACTGGGGCCGCTCTTGGGAAACGCGCCGCGATTCTCCGCATCGAAGTTCCACTGGCCGCCGGCGGGCTCGCCGTCGTCCATGAGCACCGCATGCTTCTCGCGGAGGGGCCGGTAGAAGTATTCGAGCCGCAACTGCTTGCGGCCCCGGGCATGCTCCGCGAATTCCTCCCGCGATGAGAAGAAGTGCCTGTCCGGGCGAATTTCCAAGGGAATGCCTGCCTCACTGGCGGCTGCTTCGAGGGCCAGCCTCACCCGCCATTCGCCCGGTTCGACGACGATCATGCTGTCGGGGGTCCGGCCGGTGGCCTGCGCCCGGGCAAGGCTCTGCAGCAAGCTGTCGGCGAGCGTGCTGGGAGTGCGGCCTTTCTCCCTCGCCTGCGTGTCTCCTGTCAGCTCCGTGTAGTCGACGTCGATGCCGGCGGCGGTGAGGGCAACGCGGAAGTGCCGCATGGCCGAGAGGAAGACGGCGATCCGTGCCTTGTGCGTCCAGACATGGGTCGATTCCTCGGCCACTTCGGCCATCCAGACGGAGTCGCTCGTGCGGTCGAAGCCGTCGAAAGCGGCGCTCCTGGGATCGAGCTGGTCGCCAAGCACAAGAATGAGACGGCGGTGCATGGAGGAAATGATGAAGGGGTTAGGCCGGGGAGGGGTTAGGCCGGCTGGTCGCCATGGTGGCCGGGATCGGTTTCCCTGTTCCGCTGCAGTCGAGTGGCCGCGGGAGCGATGGCCGTGAACGCCGCCGCCACCGTGAGCACCATGGCCCCAGGCACCGCCAGACAGGCCAGGTTCGGGGACGCTGGCCACCAGGGGTCGAAGGCCACGACCAACTGTCGCCATGCGCAGAGGTGGAGGAAGGTCGCCGGCACGAGCAGCAGTTCTGTCGGCACCGTCGGCCACTCCGCCAGGGTAGACCAGATCAGTGTCTGCACGAGGCAGGCCGCGAGCAGAAGCACCATCGTGCCTAGCATTCCCTGCCATCCAAACACGATGCCCACAAGCGTCAGGCCGATGCCAAGCGCATGCGGTTGCCCCAGCGGCTGGCCGGTGCGGCCCGAAGCATCGCCATGCAGGAGACGGCCGAACAGCCATTGCAGCAACAGACCCGACAGCAGGCCCGCCACGCCGCCGGCCACCGACACGCCCAGCCCCTGCGTGCCCCAGGCATCCATGGCATTCATGATCGTGCTCGGCCCGCCCGTCAGCCCCAGGGGATGCAGCGTCGGAAATACCGCCGACAAGGCGGTCGCCACGCTCAACACGGCGAGGACGCTCCGGCTCGGCACACGCCGGCCGTCCCGGGCGATGAGGCCCCATACCAGAAGCACACAGAGCGTGCCGCAGTGGAAGAGCGAAAGCCCGATGAGATCGAGCGACGGGTTTGGGAAGAACTTGAGCACGCCACCGTGCTGGAAGTCCGGCGGCCGGCCCGGCAGGTTTGCCCCGCCCGAGAGGAGTTCGCGAAAGTAAACAGCCGTGCAGAGGCCGGCGCAGATCGACTCGACCACCGGATACCGTGATGCGATCGGCAGGTCGCACGATCGGCAGCGTCCGCGCAGATTCAGCCAGCCGATGACCGGCAGGTTGTCGTGCCACTTGATGGCACTGTGGCACCGCGGACAGCGGGATCCGCCCAGCACGACCGACTCTCCCAGCGGCAGTCGGTGGACCACGACGTTCAAAAAACTGCCTATCAACGACCAGAAGACGAAAATCCAGGTCGCAATGAGCACGCCGGCCGCCACCATGGGCAGCAGTTCGACCAGGGAGTCGGCGTGAAGCGGCGGCCTCTTTTGAGTGGAGAAGAACCACGCCGCGAGTTCGGCGGCCGGAAACACGATCGCCAACGCGACGGAGGCGAGGAACACGGCCCAGACCGTCTGCTGGCTCGACGGAGCAGGGGGGGCAGGCGAAACATCGTGTCCCTGCGACTCCGGGTTCGCGTCTGGCTCCGCGTCAGTCACTCGAAATCCCTCGTCCGTGCACCGTTTAGGCTCCATCCTACCACGGGTGGGGAAGCGGGAAAAAATGCGAGTGGACAATTCCGGCGAGCTGTTAGCGGACAGCTGCCCGTGCGGTTTCATCCCTGCAGTAGGCACGTCAGCCGCCCCTCGGTCAGGAGGCCTTCGGTGATCGCACTCGTCAAAAGTGGTTCGAAATCCGCTCGACGCACCCCGAAACGGGCCGGTCAAAAGACGAAATCGGGCCGAAAAACATCGGCCACGGCAGTCCGCCCGTCGTCCCGCCGCGTGTCGGTGCTCGAGTCGCGTCGCAGGCAGTTGTTCGATCGCGCGATCGACTACGTTCCGTGCCGGCAGTTTCTCGCCGAGGATGCCGAACGGCTGGCCTCCGACCCGCCGGTCGATGCCAAGGTGCCGCTTCAGCACGCCACAGCGGCGTCGCCGGTGGGTGCGAGCCTGACGCCCTACCTCGCCAGCCTCTATCAGACGCGGTTGCTCTCCAAGGAGGAGGAGCAGTTTTATTTCCGTCGAATGAACTGGCTGAAGTTCCGGTCTGCCACGGTTCGCGGTCGCCTCGACCGGCGTCGGGCCACACTGCGGCAGATCGAAAGAATCGAAGGCTGGCTCACCGAGGCCGAGACCGTGAAGGCGATCATCATTACATCGAACCTCCGGCTGGTCGTCTCCATCGCCAAGAAGTTCGTCGACACGACGAATTCATTCGAAGAACTGGTTGGCGAGGGCAACGTGGCCCTGATGCGGGCGGTGGAGAAGTTCAGCTTCGCGCTGGGAAACCGTTTCAGCACCTATGCCACCTACGCCATCCAGCGGCATTTCTTCCGGCTCTCGCACAAGGCCCGGCAACTTCGTCAGCGGTTCGTGACCGACGACGAGTCGTTTAAGGGCCTGCCGGCCGCCGAGCCCAACATGGAGCAGTGCTCGTTCGAACAGATCGCCACGCTCAAGAACCTGTTCGCAAAGTTCCTCGGGGAACTCGAGCCGCGGGAGCAGCAGATCATCGTGGCCCGCTTCGGCTTCGACGGCCAACCGCCGCGGACGTTCCGTGAACTGGGCGCCTCGATGGGAGTCTGCAAGGAGCGGATCAGGCAGATCCAGACGCGGGCCATCGACAAACTCCGCGAGATGGCTGCTGAGGTGCGGCTGGAGCAGACCGTTGGTGACTGGCTGTAGGCCACCGGCTGTAGGCGACTGGGATCGCGGGGTAGCGGGGTAGCGGGGAACGCGGGTCGACCTGGGGTCGTTGCCGTCCTTCCGATTTGCTATCTTCTGCGGGATGAAAACTCCAAATAACGCTGCGCCGACGTTCCGTCTCTGGCTGATGATGGTGCTTGAATTCGTAATCTGGGGTGCGTGGCTGCCCTTGATCTGGGGCTACATGGGCGCAGCAGTCGCCGATGGCGGGCTCGGTTTCACCGGTCCGCAGATCGCCTGGGTCGGCAGCGCCTTCGCGATCGCCTCGATCGTGGGGATCTTCTTCTCGAGCCAGTTCGCCGACCGCACGTTCGCTGCCGAGAAGTTCATGGCTGCGAGCCACTTCATCGGCGGCCTCGCGATCCTCGGGATGTACTGGGCCAAGGACTTCCCCACGTTCTTCGGACTCATGCTCGTCCACTCGCTGCTCTACGTTCCCACGATCTCGGTCTCCAATTCGATCGCGTTCGCGCATATGAAGAATGCCGAGAAGGAGTTCGGCCTGGTGCGGATGGGCGGCACGATCGGCTGGATTCTCGCCGCCTGGCCGCTGTTCTTTCTGCTGGAAGGAAAGACTGGCGTCGCGGCGACGACCGCAAAGGCCAATATCTTCCTCGTCGCGGGCATCGCGTCTCTGCTGCTCGCCGCCTACAGCCTCACACTGCCGCACACGCCGCCAAAGAAGGCGGCCGCTGGCGAAGGAGGGCTGGCGTGGCTCAAGGCAGCGAAATACCTCTCGAAGCCGTTCCTGCTCGTCCTCTTCGTGGCGACGTTCATCGATTCGGTGATCCACAACGGCTATTTCCTGCTCGCCGGGAATTTCCTCGGTGACAAGAACGCCGCCAACATCGCTCAGCAGTGGATCATGCCGGTGATGAGCATCGGGCAGGTGGCTGAGATCCTCACGATGGCGGTACTGGGCGGTGTGCTCGCCCGGCTCGGTTGGAAGACGACGATGATTCTCGGCATCCTCGGGCATGCGGCCCGGTTTGCCGTGTTCGCCTTCATGCCACAGAACCAGGCGATGATCATCGCGGTGCAGGTGCTCCATGGTATCTGCTACGCCTTCTTCTTCGCCACGCTCTACATCTTCATCGACGCGGCGTTCCCGAAGGACGTGCGGTCGAGCGCCCAAAGCCTGTTCAATCTGCTCGTCTTGGGGTTGGGCGACCTTGCGGCCAAGTGGCTGTTCATCCCGCTCCAGGAACGGCTCACGGTAGAGGGCACGACCGACTACCGGCAGCTGTTCCTCGTGCCGGCAGCCATGTCGCTGGCAGCGGCCGTTCTCTTGCTTGTCGCCTTCTGGCCGCCCCAGTCGCTGGCCGCCGCGTCCGACACGCAGGACGATCTCGAGACCGAGCCGGAACTGGCGCGGTAACGCTCCCGGCGGGCCCGGTGGCAAGGGCCGCAAACCGTCTTGCACCACGCCCTCAAGCTTCCTACCCTCCCGCCCCGGATGTGCCCCCCGGTACCCCACGCCGGTATCGGAGAGGGCCGCCGCCATGGAGGATGCCATGCCCATCTCGCTTGAAGAACTCGCCCGCCATGTCCAGGGAACGGTCGTCGGCGGCACCGCAGGGCTGTCGATCACCGGCGCAGCCACGCTGGAAACGGCCGGACCGGCCGACGTCACGCTCATCGATGCAGCCGACAAACTGCATCTCTTGGCGAAGAGTCACGCCTGTGCGGCGATCGTGCCGCAGGGTTCGGGCCCGATGAATCGGCCGACGGTCGAGGTGGCCGACGTGCATGCGGCGTTTGCTGCGGTGATCATCCGCCTGCGGCCGCCCCGCACGGCTGCCCGCATCGGCGTCAGCCCGCGGGCAGTCGTCGACCCCACGGCCCGCATCGGCGCCGATGCCGACGTTCACCCTCTCGCCGTGATCGGTGCGGATGTCGAGATCGGGCCAGGCGCCACCATTCACTCGGGCGCCCAGATCATGGCCGGCTGCCGGATCGGCGCCGGTACGGTCATCTTCCCGAATGCGGTGCTCTATGAAAACACGCAGGTGGGAGCGCGATGCCTGATCCACGCCAGTGCCGTGCTCGGAGCCTATGGTTTCGGCTACAAGGTGGTGGGCGGCAGCTATTGCCTGTCGGCGCAGTTGGGCTGGGTGGAACTCGGCGACGACGTCGAGATCGGCGCCGGCACCACGATCGATCGCGGCACCTACGGGGCGACCTCGATTGGCAACGGCACGAAGCTCGACAATCTCGTGATGATCGCCCACAACTGCCGGCTCGGCCGGCACAACATGATCTGTTCGCAGGTGGGTGTGGCGGGCAGCACGACCACGGGCGACTGGGTGGTGATGGCCGGCCAGGTGGGCGTCCGCGACCATGTGCACATCGGTGACAAGGCGATCCTTGGGGCCAGGTCTGGCGTGTCGAACGACGTGCCGCCGGGCATCACGGTGCTGGGTGAGCCGGCGATCGAACTCCGCGACCGCAAGCTGCAGCTGGCGACCATGAGCAAGCTGCCCGAGATGCGAAAGGATCTCAAGCAGCTCAACGCCCGCGTCGACGCTATCGAGCGGTCGCAGCCGCAGGGCGGCCGCGGCACCGAGGCCGCCTGATTCGCCAGAGACAGGCCCCAGGTATGGGCCGCGGCAGCCGCTTCCTCCCTCATTCTCTCACGCACAACGTCATGCTTTCGACCATGCCTCACGATCCACGCCCGCTCGCGGGTGAGACGATCGGCATCATCGCCGGCTGGGGCCGGTTTCCCGTCGCCGTCGCCGAGGCGATCCGCCGTCGTGGCGGCCGCACCGCCATCCTCTCGATCCGCGACCATGCCGACGCGGCGCTCGAGCCGCTGGCCGACATCCATGGGCATGTCGGCGTCGCGCAACTCGGAGGGGCGATCGATTTTTTCCGGCGGCACGGCGTGAAACGGGCGACGATGGCCGGCAAGATCCACAAGACGAAGCTCTTCGGCCGCCATGCCTGGCTCCATCATCTGCCCGACTGGCGGGCGCTCATGACATTCTGGCCGCACTTCATCAGCCGCCGTCGCGATAATCGCGACGACTCACTGCTGGCTGCCATCACGTCGGCCTTCGACGTTGCCGGTGTGACGATCTGCCCCGCCACCGACTTTGCGCCGGAACTGCTCGCCTCCGAGGGTGTGCTGGCCGGCCGGTCGCTCTCCGCTGCGGAGCAGGCCGACGTGGCTTTCGGCTGGCAGCTGGCCAAGGAACTCGGTCGCCTCGACATCGGCCAGACGGTGGTGGTGAAGAATCGAGCACCTTTGGCGCTCGAGGCGATCGAGGGCACGGACGAATGTATCCGTCGCGCCGGCAGGCTCTGTGCCTCGGGTGGCATGGTGGTGGTGAAGGTGGCCAAGCCGCGGCAGGATCTGCGGTTCGACATGCCGACGATCGGCCGCGGCACGCTCGAATCACTGCGGGCGGCCGGGGCCACGGTGCTCGCGATCGAGGCGGGCCGCACGATCCTCGTCGACCCCGACGAACTCTCCGAATTCGCCTGCCGCAGCGGGATCACGATTGTGAGCGTCTGCGACGAGGCCGGGGCGCCCCGGTTGCGTACCGCGGCCTGAGGCCGGAAAATGGTGACGGGAGTGATTTTTTCGCAGGACTCCCGCTCTCTTCGACCAGGGTCGTGTTGAAAAATCGCTCCCGTCCCCATTTTCGTATGCGAACCATTTTCTTCCTCTTGCTGCTTGTGATCGGGCCAGGCCTGCCATTGGCGGGCACGGCGGTGGCGCAGCCACAGGCAGTGCAGATCGATGCCGCCGTTGATCAGACGGTCGTGATCCCTCCGGCCCAGACGCATCACATGGGCCGCGAGATCGCGCAGACGATGCACTTCACCGGTGCTCCGTGGCTGGTCCGCGAGAGCAGGCAGCGAGAGGAAGACTGCCGCACGATGCTCCAGGCCCTCGGGGTCAAGCCCGGGCAGACCGTCTGCGACATGGGGTGTGGCAACGGGTTCTACACGCTCCAACTTGCCCGGCTCGTCGGTCCGCGGGGCCGCGTCTATGCCGTCGACATCCAGCCGGAGATGCTGCAGATGCTCGCCCGCAACGCGGCCGAGGCGCGACTGGACAACATCCGCCCGGTGCTTGGCACGCCGATCGATCCCCGGTTACCGGCGGGGTCGATCGACATGATGCTCTGCGTCGATGTCTACCACGAGTTCTCCCATCCCGAGGCGATGCTTGGGAAGATCAAGGAGAGCCTCGCGCCCGACGGCCAACTCGTGCTGGTGGAGTTTCGTGGCGAGGATCCGGCGGTGCCGATCAAGCCGCTGCACAAGATGACCAAGGCGCAGGTGCGGGCAGAGTTGGAGCCGGCGGGATTCGAGATGGTGCGGGAATTCGATCGGCTCCCCTGGCAGCACCTGCTCTTTTTGGGTTTACGGTAACCGGCAGGTGCCGTCGTCACATGACCCGGCTATTTTGAGCCGGTGGCGGGCGACGAAGGCGTAGAGCCGATGCCAGATCGGCATCGTGCCCGGGATGTGCAGGAGCAGGGCGAGCGGCCAGAGCAGCACGAGTCGCCGGGAGAGATAGCGGACCGCGTCGGCGCCACCGCGGGCCAGCCCTCGCACATCGACGACATACATCTGCCGGTGGAGCTCCTCCGGAGCAATCTCCGGGAAGTCGCTGGCCACGCTCGGGTCATGCAGCGAGGTGAAGGAAAACCTGCCGGTGAGATCGAGCGCCCGCAGAATCGCAATCTGGCTGCGACAGAAGCGGCACTGTCCGTCGTAGAGAACGGTGTCGCGGGCCGGATGGTGGCGGGTGGTGATCATCGCTCACCAATCATGCTAGGACGCAGCCAGCAAAAAGACAGCGGGCTGACTAGCGGAATCGTGGCTCCGGCGTCAGGGAACCCGCCGCGGCCTTTGCACCGCCGGTCGGCAGCGCGCAGAAATGAAGGATCGTCACCGCTCCTGCCGAGATCAGACTCCACGGCGCCCAGTCTGGCGCGGCGAAGACGGCGGGGTCACCGCGGCCGTCCATCGGCAGGACGACCGCAGAGTCGATGAGCAGCAGTTCCACGCCAGCCACACAGGCGAAGATACCCGCCGCGAGAAACACGCTCTTCCACATGGCTGCCTGCCCGCCAATGGCGGGAACCGTAGACACCTGACCTGCACACTGCATCCACGGGAAGGTATCGGTCCGAGATGCACCGGTCCTGCAAGGCAGGGGCTGTAGGAGCGACCGCATCGGTTGTAGCGATTGCGATGGCAGCTGGACCGGGATTTCATCCCGAAATATCGGCCGGTCCCAATCCTGTTTCGGGGGCTTCGGCCGCTGCCGGGCGGGGCAGCGTATGCGCAACGGGCAGCGGAGGGGCAGCGTTTGGCGGAGTCGCCGCGGGCACGCGGCGTTCTGCTTCGGTGCCCGGCACGAGCTGTGGCGTGCCGATGGAGGCTTCGATGATCGTGCGCAGTTCCTCGCCGTCGATCACCTCGCACTCGATCAGCCGCGCCGTGATCGCTTCGAGCGCCGCCCGCCTCGATTCCATGATTCGCCGCACGCGTTCCATGGCAGTGTCGACGATGCGGCGGACTTCCTCGTCGATCTCCCGCGCGGTCTGCTCACTGTGGCTCCGGGCGTGGGAGAGGTCGCCACCGCTGCCGGCCAGAAACGGCGACCGCCCGCTCTCCCGGTAGGCCACCCTGCCCAGCCGGCTCATGCCGTAGTCCATCACCATCGAGCGGGCGATCGCGCTGGCCCGCTCCAGATCGTTCTGCGCGCCGGTCGAGACGTCGGCGTAGACCATCTCTTCGGCGATGGTGCCGGCGAGCAGCACCTCGATGCGGCTCTCCAGTTCCGACTGCGTGAGCAGGTAGCGATCGTCCTCCGGCCTCTGCATGGTGTAGCCCAGCGCCGCCAGACCGCGGGGAATGATCGACACCTTGTGGACCGGATCGGTATTGGGAAGCGAGAAAGCGACGAGCGCGTGGGCAGCCTCGTGGTAGGCGACTCGTTTTTTCTCGTCCTCGTGGATGACCCGCTTCTTCTTTTCGAGCCCCGCTGTCACCCGCTCGACCCCCTCGTCGAACTCCTGCATGCCGACGGAGGTCTTGTTGTTGCGTGCCGCGAGCAACGCCGCCTCGTTGACGAGGTTGGCGAGATCGGCCCCCACGAACCCCGACGTGATTCGGGCGATCTGTTCGAGATTGACCGCGGGATCGAGCTTCACGTTGGCGACATGGACCCTCAGGATCGCCTCGCGGCCGCGGACGTCGGGCCTGTCGACGAGCACGTGGCGGTCAAACCGGCCGGGCCGCAGCAGTGCCGGGTCGAGCGTTTCAGGCCGGTTCGTCGCCGCCAGCACGATCACACCCGAGTTGCTACCGAAGCCGTCCATCTCGACGAGCAGGGCGTTGAGCGTCTGCTCCCGCTCGTCGTGGCCACCGACCACGCTCGATCCGCGGGTCTTGCCGAGGGCGTCGAGCTCGTCGATGAAGATGATGCAGGGTGCCTTTGCGGCCGCCTGCTGGAACATGTCGCGGACCCGCGCCGCTCCCACGCCCACGAACATTTCCACGAAGTCGCTGCCCGACAGCCCGAAGAAGGGCACGCCAGCCTCGCCCGCGATCGCCTTGGCCAGGAGTGTCTTGCCCGTTCCCGGCGGGCCGACCAGCAGCACACCCTTGGGGATGTGGCCGCCGAGCACCTGATATTTTTCTGGGCTGCGCAGGAATTCGACGACCTCCCGAAGTTCCTCGACCGCTTCGTCGATGCCCGCGATGTCGTCGAACGTGATGCCGAGATCTTCCTGCGCATACATCTTGCCGCGGCTGCGCCCGAATGCCATCGGGCTGCCAGCACCGCCGATCCGCCGCATCATCATGAAGAAGACGAGACCGAACAGGCTCGTCAGGAAGAGCATCGGCAGCCAGTTCCGCCAGGGGCTGGGTGCTTCCTCGTAGCGGAAGGGAACACCGTGCTCCGAGAGTTGCCGCATGAGCTGGCTCTCCGAGTTTTCGCTCGGCAGTTTCGCCGTATGGAATCGGCGCAGGGTGCCGACGCCGTCGGCGGCTGCTGCACGTTTGGCCGCCTGTCCGCCCTCGGACTGCTCGGCCCGCGGCTTGCCGGCGTTGGCGGCGGGATGTTCGCGGACCGTACCAGACACCTGGAACGCCCCAATCATGACATCGCGGAGATCGCCGTAGCGGGCTGACTGCCGACCTTCGGCGCTGGGATGTGACACTTCGACCCACTCGATGGCATCTTCGCCGACGTGGTCGCCGGCCTGGGCCTGCCCGGACGCCTGCTTTCCGGACGCTTGCTTTCCGGACGCTTGGATGAGCCGTTCCAGATCGCTGTAGGACAGTTCGATCTCCGGCGTGACACCAATCAGGTTCATGGCAAACAGGCCTGCGACCCCCGCCGCGATCAGCGACCAGAGCAGGTTGGAGCCCCCCATATTCGGTCGGCGTTCTGCCGGGCGCTTGGCGGAGTCGCGTTTCTTGGCCATTGGCGTGGAAATCCCTTTCAAACATGCTGTCGCGGAATGCGCGGATCGAACCACCCGACATCCTATGCCGGAAAAAACCTGGCGACAAACGCATGCAAAAGTGGAAGTTTCGGCGCTGAACTTCTACACTTTCGGCGTCATCCATCGTGTTGCGCCCCCTGTTGCCATGCTTTCATCCCACCGCAGCGCGGCTCCCGACGTCCGTGCCGAGGTCGGCGGGCAACGTTCCGATCCGCTTCGTGTCGCCGTGCTGGGGTCCACGGGCAGCATCGGCACGAGCACGCTGGACGTGATTGCCGCCTCACCCGAGCGATTTTCCCCGTTTTTGCTCTCCGCGCATCGCAGCACGCGGGTCCTGCTGGAGCAGGCACAGGCCTGCCGGCCCCGGTGGGTGGTGGTCGTCGACCCCACCGCGGCGGCCGAGATTGGCGCCGGGGCTCTCCCAGAGGGCACGCGGCTGGCAGTAGGCCCGGAGGCCCTCGACGATCTCGTCCAGTCTCCGGAGGTCGACCGTGTCGTATCGGCGATCGTGGGCGCAGCGGGGCTGCGAAGCACATGGGCGGCGCTCGAGGCCGGGAAGACCGTGGCCCTTGCCAACAAAGAGACGCTCGTGATGGCAGGGCCGTTGGCGATGCGGCTGGCCGAACGGACAGGCGGCAGGATCGTGCCGGTCGACAGTGAGCATTCGGCCATCCACCAGGCCCTTCGCACCGGCTCTGCCGACGAGGTGACGCGGATCGTGCTCACCGCCAGTGGCGGACCGTTCCGCACGCGGCCGCGCGACACGCTCGTGCACGTCACGCCGGAGGAGGCGCTCAAGCACCCCACCTGGTCGATGGGCCGAAAGATCACGATCGACTCCGCCACGATGATGAACAAGGCTCTGGAACTGATCGAGGCGCGGTGGCTCTTCGGCCAGCCGGCCACGAAGCTGGCCGTGCTCGTCCATCCGCAGTCGATCGTGCACTCGATGGTGGAGTTCGTCGACGGCTCGGTGATCGCGCAGCTCAGCCCGCCCGACATGCGGTTGCCGATCCAATACGCGCTCTCGTACCCGGAGCGGATCGACGGCCCGACGCGGCGGTTCGATTTCGCGCAGGCCATGACACTCGACTTCGCCCCGCCAGATCCCGATCGGTTTCCGGCCGTGCGACTGGGGCACGAGGCAGCCACGCGGGGTGGCACCTCCGGCGCCGTGCTCAACGCCGCCAATGAGGAGGCGGTGCGAGGGTTTCTGGAGGGGGCGATCCGGTTCACCGATATCGCAGATGTGTGTGCGCGGGTGCTCGACGAGCATCCCTTTCAGCCCGATCCGTCGCTCGACGATGTCCGTCGACTCGACGCATGGGCCAGGCAGGAGGTCGTGAAGTGGGCGTGTGTGTGATGGCGTCGGCGTGCTTCGCCGCTGGATCATGGTTTGAGTGGATCATCCAGCCGTCGAGCTGGTGGGTGATCCTGCAGGTGGCCCTCGGCCTCGGGTTCGTGATCTTCGTGCACGAACTTGGTCACTTTCTCGTGGCGAAGGCCTGTGGCGTGAAGTGCGAGAAGTTTTTCCTCGGCTTCGACGTGGGCGGCATGAAGCTGGCGAGCTTCAAGTGGGGCGAGACCGAATACGGCATCGGCGCCCTGCCATTGGGCGGCTACGTGAAAATGCTCGGCCAGGACGACAATCCGGCCGCTGCCGCCGAGGAGGCCCACCGTGCACGGGCGGCCATGGAGTCGGGCGACCTGCCTCGGGAACCGACCTCCGGCCCCCATCCCGCCTGGGATCCGCGGAGCTACCCCGCCCAGAGCGTGCCCGAGCGGATGGCGATCATCTCTGCCGGCGTGATCATGAACGTGATCTTCGCGGTGCTGATGGCGTCGTGGGCGCTGGGCCTGGGCGTGCGCGAGATGACCTGCGAGCTTTCGAGCGTGCGGCCCGGCGGCGCGGCCTGGCGTTCCGGCCTGCGGACGGGCGACCACATCACCGCGATCGGCGGCCGCAAGGACCCGATCTTCACCGACCTGCGCAATGGCGTGACGCTCGGTGACGTGGCCAAGGGAGTGGAGTTCACGATCCATCGGCCCGCCGACGACTCGACGCGGACGGTCACGCTCCATCCTGATACCGACCTCGGCGTTCCCACGGTGGGCGTGACGAGCCCATTCTCGGTGACGCTGCCGGCCGATCTGGCCGACGGGCTGCCGGGTGCCGCGGGGAAGGCTGTGCCGCCGCTTGAGGCGGGGGACACGATCCGTGGCGTGGATGGCACGCCGGTGAAGACCTATGCCGAACTGATCACGGCCCTGTCGCGGCAGCCCTACAAGGCGGCGCAGCTGTCGGTGGAGCGGCGAGGCCAGCCCGAAAAGGCGGGCCAGGCGGCCGAGAAGCTGATGATCACGCTCCCGCCTCAAGCTGTGCGGACCACGGGGCTCGTGATGACGGCCGGGCCGATCAAGGCGGTGCAGGACGACTCGCCCGCGGCGGCCGCCGGACTCAAGCCCGGCGACATGATCACCGCGATCGATGGCGAGCCGGTGGGTGACCCGCTGGCGGTCGACCAGCGGCTGCGCGGCAAGGCCGGCGCGAAGGTGAAGCTCACGCTCGACCGCGCCGGCACGGCGTTCGACGTGGAGGTCGAGCCCCGCGCGGTGACCTGGATCGAGGATCCGCGGTGGCCATCGAGCCCAGTGTCGCTCTCCTCAATCGGCGCGGCGATCGGTGTCGATGCGACTGTGGCGGCTGTCGAAGTCGGCAGTCCGGGGGCGGAGGCCGGGATTCAGCCGGGCGAGCGGGTAGTTCGCGTGGCCTTCATCGAACCTGGCAAGCAGGAGGCGGCGGCCGATGCGGGACTCGAACTGTCGGCGAAGTCGCCGAGCTGGCCCTACGTTGCATCGGTGCTCCAGCAGGTTCGCGAGGGGACGAAGCTGATGGTTGAGGTGGAGTCTGCGGCCGATGCCGCTGGCGGCGGCAAACGACGCACCGTGGAGCTCACCACCAAGGACGCCGACGATCAGTTCGTGCTGGACCGCGGGCTCGTGTTCGAGCCGGTCTATGAGATCGTGCGGGCCGGTTCGTTCTTTGACGCGCTGTCGCGTGGCGGCCGCAAGGCCTTCGAAAACCTGTCGCTCGTCTACCGCTTCCTGCAGAAGCTGACGAGCAACCAGATCAGCCCCCGCCTGCTCGGGGGGCCGATCGAGATCGCCAAGCAGGCGGGCAAGTCGGCGGAGGAGGGATTCAGCCATTTCCTGTTGTTTTTGACGATGCTCAGTGCGAATCTGGCGGTGGTGAATTTTCTGCCCATCCCCGTTTTGGACGGCGGGCATATGGTGTTTCTGGTGTACGAATGGATCCGTGGCAAGCCGCCGAGCGAGAAGGTGGTGGCGGTGCTCTCCTACCTGGGGCTGGCCCTTATCTTGAGCCTGATGATGTTTGTCTTCGGTCTCGATCTGGGACTGATCCCGCGGCGATAGCCTTCCTGGAACGCACATGACTCCGTCGGGCGATGCCGCGTTGGTGGAAGCACATCCGAACGCGGCGTTTCCGCCGGTAGGTGTGGAAGTGGTCGTGTTCGACGTGGTGGGCACGCTGGTCGAGCCGAGCCCTTCGGTGGCCGTTGCCTATCAGCAGGCGGCGGCGCGGCACGGACTGTCGGTCGACGTCGGCATCATCCAGCAGCGGTTCAAGGCGGCATGGCGGCGTCAGGAGGCGGTCGATGCGGCGGCGGTGCCGGCGTTTGCCACCAGCCGTGGTCGCGAGGCCGAGCGGTGGCGGGCGATCGTCGACGACGTCTTCGAGGGAGCGGCTCCCGCGGGCGCAATCTTCGCTGATCTCTGGGAGCACTTCGGCCGTGTCGATGCCTGGCAGCCCCTGGCCCACGGCAGCGCACTCGTGCGGCGGGCCCTCGACGCTGGAGTAACGGTCGCTCTGGCGAGCAACTTTGACGAGCGACTGCTGGCGATCGCCGAGCGGCTTGAGCCGCTGTCTTGGGTGCCGCACGTCTTTGCGTCGTCGGAGATCGGCTGGCGCAAGCCGGCGCCGGAATTCTTTCGCTGGGTCGAGCGTCGGCTCGACTGTGGGCCGGACGAGGTGCTGCTCGTGGGTGATGATCCTGAACTCGACGTCGCCGCCGCCCGCCGGGCCGGCTGGCAATCTCTGGGAGTCGGGCCGTAAAAGGGGACGCAGCTCATTTTCAGATCCGTTACCTTGTTGCGGTCTGGTGTCGAAACGAGCTGCGTCCCCTTTTACGCGTTGGTGTCGAAATGAGCTGCGTCCCCTTTTACGCGTTCGCACTGCTTCTTCCCGTCCTTTACGTTCAGCCACTGAATGCCGCCGAGGGCGGCCGGCAGGACGACGACGGTCGGATCGTCTTCGACGCATCGGCCGCGCGGCTCGTCGGCGACGAGACGAATCAGTGCAGTTGGGACTACAAGCCCACCCGCTGGGGCATGTACGACGTTTCGCTCACCTATGCGAATGCTGGGCCGACCGGTTCCGAGGTGGAGGTCGCATTTGGCCCGACGAAGGTTACGGGCACGCTGGATACCGCGGGCAGTCGCGACGGCGATGCCACGCTATCGCTGGGACGACTGTATGTGGCCGACACGAAGCCGAGCACGCTCACGGTGCGATGCACACGGCAGGTGGACGGCATCCGAGTGAAGACGGTGACTCTTTCTCCCGCCTGCGAGGGTCAGCCGCCGATGCAGGCTGATGACGGCGTCGTCACGCTGCACGGCCGAGACGCCACGGTGCAGGGAACGGCGCTGCGGTACGAGCCGGCGGAGAAGAAGCAGACCCTCGGCTTCTGGACCCGGCCCACCGATGCCGCGATCTGGTCGTTCACGCTCACGCAGGCAGGCACTTTTGACCTGGAGGTGCTGCAGGGCTGCGGTCCGGAGCAGGGGGGCAGCGTGATGACGGTCGCCGTCGATGCCGCGAATCCGGCGGCGTTGTCGCCGCTCGAGTTCACGGTTGAGGCCACGGGCGGCTTTCAGGATTTTCGCGTGCGAGTCGTCGGCCGCGTCGGACCCCTCCCGGCCGGGCAGCACACGCTGCGGATCATGCCGAAGCAGATCGCCAAACAGGCCGCCTGCGACATCCGCCAGGTCAGGCTCGTGCCTGTGGTTCCCTGACCGAGCCGCGACGCTTTCTCACCGGCTAACGCCTTCTCACGTCCGCTCGGCACCGGTGTCGAGCACCGCCATGAAGGCCTTCTGCGGGATGTCGACAGAGCCCACGCTCTTCATCCGCTTCTTGCCCTCCTTTTGTTTGGCCCAGAGCTTCTTCTTGCGGGAGATGTCACCGCCGTAGCACTTGGCGGTGACGTTCTTCCGCATCGCCGAGATCGTCTCGCGGGCGATCACCTTCGTGCCGATCGCGGCCTGCAGGGCCACCTCGAACATGTGGCGGTCGATCTCGCCGCGGAGCTTCTTCACGATCGCCCGGCCGCGGCGGTCGGCATCCCGGCGGTCGCAGATGATGGAGAGCGCGTCGACCTTCTTGCCGCCGACGAGGATGTCGAGCCGGACAAGGTCGGCGGGAAAATAGCCGACCAGCTCGTAGTCCATCGTGCCGTAGCCGCGAGTCACGCTTTTGAGCTTGTCGTGCATGTCGTAGATCACCTCGGCCAGCGGTAGGTCGAAGGTGAGCATCGCCCGCGTGGGCGAGAGGTATTCGGTCTTGAGATAGACGCCGCGGCGGTCGGTGCACAGCTGCATGATCGGGCCGATATGCTCGACGGGCGTCAGGAAGTTGGTCCGCACGATCGGCTGACGGAATTCCTCGATCTCACCCGTGTCGGGAACGTCCTGCGGGTTTCTGATGTTGATCGTCTCGCCGTCGGTCTTCAGGATCTGATAGGTGACGTTGGGGGCCGTCTGCACGAGGTCGAGATCGGCCTCCTGCTCGAGCCGCTGCTGGATGATCTCCATGTGCAACAGACCGAGGAAGCCACAGCGGAATCCGAAGCCGAGCGCCTCGCTCGACTCCGGCGCGAATTCGAAAGACGGATCGTTGATCGCCAGCTTCTCCAGCGAGTCACGGAGCTCCTCGAAGTTCTCCCCCTCGGAGGGATAGAGGCCGCAGTAGACCATCCGCTGGGGCGGCTTGTAGCCGGGCATGGGGGCGGCCGCATGATCGCCGGGGATCGTCACCGTGTCGCCGATGTGAACCTGCTTCACGTCCTTGATGTTGCAGACCAAGTAGCCCACCTGTCCGGCCACCAGCTCCTCGCAGGCCCGCCTTTGGGGCACGAACTGACCGAGCTCCAGTACCTCGTGGGTCACGCCGGTCTCGAGGAAACGGATCTTCTGCCCCTTCTTCACCGTGCCATCGATGAGTCGGACATACGTGATCGCGCCGCGGTAGCTGTCGTAGTGGCTGTCGAAGATCAACGCCCGCAGGACAGCCTGCGGATCGCCCGTTGGGGGCGGGATCCGCTCGACGATCGCGGCGAGCAGTTCATCGATGCCGATTCCTGTCTTCGCACTGGCCTTGATGACCTCAGTGGCGTCGATCGAGAGGCTCTGTTCCATCTCGGTGAGCACGTCGTCGACCCGCGCGTGCACGAGATCGATCTTGTTGATCACCGGCACGATCGCCAGATTCTGGTTGATCGCCGCGTAGGCATTGGCGACGGTCTGGGCCTCGACTCCCTGGAACGCATCGACCAGGAGCACCGCGCCTTCGCAGCATGCCAAACTTCTCGAGACTTCGTAGTGGAAGTCGACGTGGCCCGGCGTGTCGATGAGGTTGAGCTCGTAGAGCTCCCCCTTGTGCCGGCATTCCATGCGGACGGCCCGGGCCTTGATCGTGATGCCCCGCTGCCGCTCTAACTCCATGTCGTCGAGCATCTGCTCCTTGAGCTGCCGCTTCTCGACGGTGCCGGTCCATTCGAGGAGCCGGTCGGCGAGCGTGCTCTTGCCGTGGTCGATGTGGGCGATGATGGAGAAGTTGCGGATGTGTTTGCAGTCGATGCTCATGCGGGGATTGTAGACGAGTTTTCAGTCGGATGAATGGGAAATTTGGTGGGCGGCGGCGGTGGTAGGCTTCCAACGGTCGGCCCGGGATCGTGCGACTGTGCTGCTGGCACGCATTGGTTCGCCGGCTGCGGCATGCTCGTCGCCGGCGGATTCTGCTACGGGAGGCTCTTGGACGAATCACGCATCGCTCGTGAGTCGCAGAATTCACCGGCTCCTGCGCGTGCCTCCGACCGGCTCCTCAGCATCCGAAGTGTTCAGGGCTTCCCATGTGCATGCAGGGGACACACGCGTATTCAAGCCCGCAGCGCGAGCAAGGGGATGGCGGGCGGCCTCACGTTGCCGCGTTACGTCGCGCCAATCCGGCGGTGCCGATCGAGCCGGCGTCGCCCCCCAGGCTCGCGTAGCGGATGATCGTCTTTTCCGCGAGCAGGGGAAACGCCCGGGCCCTCACCTCTGCCCGCACCCGTTCGATGAACGCCTTGCCCACAGGGGCCGCCTCACCGCCGAAGGTCATCGCGCCGCCGATCAGCACGGCCTCCGGGTCGAGCGTGTGCATGAGCGTGACGATGCCGATTCCCAGCCAGCGGGCGGTCTCCATGATGAGGTCGGTGGCGAGCGGATCGCCTGCGGCCGCCTCCCGCGAGATCAGGATCGGCGTGAGCTCCTCGCCTGCGGCGACTGCCTTGGCGAGTGAGCTCTCCGTGTTCTGGGGAATCGCGTCGCGGGCCCGGGCTTTCAGGGCTGTCGCGCTGCAGTAGGCCTCAAGATCGCCGCTGTGACCGAACGGGCAGGTCCGCGCAGTCGCGGCCGTATCGACGATGATGTGGCCAAACTCCGAGGCATGGCTGTGGGCGCCGTCGATCGATGCGTTGTCGATGATGATGCCGCCGCCCACACCCGTGCCCAGTGTGAGCAGGATCAGGCTGTCGTAGTCGCGGCCCGATCCAACCCAGAATTCGCCGTAGGCTGCGGCGGTGGCATCGTTGGCGTAGGTCACCTCGTGGCCGCAGTGCACCGCCACGCGATCGCGGATCGGGAAGTTGTCCCAGCCGGGCAGGTTGCCCGCGCGCAGGATCACGCCCGTCTCCAGATCCTGCGGGCCTGGCGTGCCCAGGCCAACGCGGGCGATGTCGCTCGTGGCGATGCCTACCATGCCGGCGAGCGTGTGCACCATCCGGCCCATCCGCGCGGCGGTATCCTCGGGGCCCCGTTCCGCGTGCGTCGGCTCCGTGTGAAAGGCGACCATCCGCCCGTCGTCGTCGACGATCGCCGCCTTGATGTTGGTGCCGCCGAGATCGATGCCGGCATAGAGCGGCAGGCGGGCCTCCGCGAGCGGCAGCAGGGAACGTTTCTTGGTGCTCATGCCGGGCCGGCTCAATCCCCGGCAGGCAGCCGGCTCGTCTCGACCGTGGGCGTCGGTCCCGTGCAGGCCTTCATGAATTCAACGAGATCGGTCTTCTCCTGGGCGGAGAGCTTGAGAGGCCGGATCTTCGCGCT
>JBILKZ010000153.1:0-8078 GCA_044376405.1 Pirellulales bacterium | reverse complement strand
GGCATCTTCGTCCACACACAGAAGCGGGAGCAGGCGCCGCTGTCGCGATGGGAGGATGCGCAGCCGCGCCGACGGATGCCGATGGCCGACGGCCTCGCTCCGCTGGAAGCAGCAAAGGCGATGTCAGCGCCTCCCGGCTTCTCTGTCAAACTGCTCGCGGCCGAGCCCGACGTCCGTCAGCCGATCGCTATGTGCTTCGACGACCGCGGCCGGCTCTGGGTGGCGGAGTGCTATGCCTACCCGCGGAAGGTCGCAGCCGAAGACGCCAGCGACAGGATCCTCATCTTCGAGGACACCGACGGCGACCACGTGCTCGACTCCCGGAAGGTCTTCAAGGAGGGGCTCAACCTTGTCAGCGGTTTGGCGGTGGGGTTTGGCGGCGTCTGGGTGGGCGCAGCGCCCGACCTCCTGTTCATCCCCGACGCCAACGGTGACGACATCCCCGACGCCGAGGCCACGATCCTGCTCGACGGCTGGGGCGCACAAGACACCCACGAGACGCTCAATTCGTTCATCTGGGGCCCCGATGGCTGGCTCTATGGCTGCCACGGCGTGTTCACGCACTCCGCCGTCGGCAGGCCGGGCACACCCGAGGCCGACCGAACGAGAATCAACGCCGGCATCTGGCGGTACCATCCGGTTCGGCATGTCTTCGAAGTCTTTTCCGAAGGCACGAGCAACCCGTGGGGCGTGGACTTCAACGATCTGGGGCATGCGTTCCAGACGGCGTGTGTCATTCCACACCTCTACCACGTGATCCAGGGAGCGCGGTATCAGCGGCAGGCGGGGCAGCACTTCAATCCCTACTCGTTCGACGACATCAAGACGATCGCCCGCCACCGGCACTGGGCCGGCGGCCAGTGGAACAACGCCGACCGCGACCGCTCCGATGCCATCGGTGGCGGCCACGCCCACTCAGGCGCCTGCATCTATCTCGGCGGCTCGTGGCCCGATCGTTATCGCGGTCGGCTGTTCATGAACAACATCCACGGCGCCAGGATCAACGAGGACCGGCTCACGCCCGAGGGCTCCGGCTACGTGGGGGACGGCGAACCCGACTTCCTCTTCGCCAACGACTCGTGGTCGCAGTTCATCTCGCTGCAGGTCGGTCCCGATGGGCAGATGGTGCTCATCGACTGGTACGACCGCAATCAGTGCCATCACCGCGACGACCAGGTGCACGATCGTGGCAACGGTCGGATCTTCAAGGTGCTCTACGACCGCGCGACCCCGGCGCCGGTGCAGGTCAACCTCGCCCGCGAGAGCGACGCGAAGCTGGTCGATCTGCTCGGTCACGACAACGACTGGTTCGTGCGGCACGCCCGACGGCTGTTGCACGAGCGGGCCGCTGCCGGCCAGCTCGCCGCCGACACACCACGCCTCCTCCAAACGAAGCTCGCCGCCACAGACACCACGCCCAAGCGACTGCGTGTGATCTGGGCGCTGCACGTCACCGGGCATCTCTCCAACGCACACATCGAGCGGCTGCTCGACGACCCCGATCCAGCGGTCCGTGGCTGGGTAATCCAACTGGCCGCCGAGCGTCGTGAGCTGTCGCCATCTCTGCTCGACCGGCTCCACAGGCTCGCGGCCGCGGATCCCTCGCCGGTGGTCCGTCTGGCGATCTGCTCGGCCCTCCAGCGGCTGCCGCCCGTGGCTCGCTGGCCGATCTCCGCGGCACTCGTGGCCCATGCGGAAGACGCCGAGGACCACAATCTCCCACTCATGAACTGGTACGCCATCGAGCCGCTCGTACCGCTCGACCCGGCCCGGTCGCTCACGATCGCCGCCGCAAGCCGCATCCCCACGGTGTCGCGGTTCATCGTCCGCCGCGCCGCCTCCGACGAGTCGTGCTACGAGCCGCTCGTGGCGCAGTTGTCGGCCAGCGACTCCACCGCGCGGAAGTGGATGCTCGAGGAGATCGTGGCAGCGCTGGCCGCCCGCGGCCGGATGCCGGCGCCGCGGGCCTGGCAGCAGGGCTACGAGCAGCTCCGCGCCGACTCTGACGCCGCGGTCCGCAGGCTGGCGGATCTGGCGGCGGTGCGGTTTGGCGATCCCCGGGTCGTGCCGCAGTTGCGGACTCTGGTCGCCAACCGCGACGCCGACCGCGGCCAGCGTTGCGAGGCCTTGCAGGCGCTTGTCAGCTCCCGCGACGACGGGCTGCCGCCGGTGCTCCAGCGGCTCGTCGACGATCCCGCGATTCAGAAGGAGGCGATCGACGGCCTCGCCGCCGTTCCCAGCGACGGCACCCCCGCCGCGCTCGTGGCCGCCTACGAGGGTCTGCCGGCGGAGTGCCGGCAGGCGGCGATCGCCACGCTCACATCGCGGCCCGCGTGGACGCTCAGCCTGCTCGACGCCATCGCGACAGGTGCGGTGCCTCGCGGTGATCTCTCGGCGTTCACTGTCGGCCGGCTCGCTCAGTCGGCTGACCCACGGGTGCTCGCGCGGCTCAACGAGGTCTGGGGCACGATCCGGGCGACACCCGCCGACAGGAAGGCCGACTTCGAGAAGTGGCGGACGGCGCTCAAGCCTGCGGCGATGAAGGATGCCGATCTCTCGCAGGGCCGGGCCACGTTTGCGAAGACCTGCGGCGCCTGCCACCAGTTGCACGGGCAGGGCGGGCGAATCGGGCCCGACCTGACGGGATCGAATCGGGCCGATCTCGAATACCTGCTGGCGAATCTGCTCGATCCGAGCGCCGTCGTGGGTCGCGACTACCAGACCACGATCGTGGTGACCGACGATGGCCGGTCGATCGCCGGGATCGTGGTCAAGGAGACGCCGACGAGCGTGACGCTGCAGACACCGACCGAGCAGGTCACCGTGCCGCTCGACGACATCGAGAGCCGCGTGCTCTCGCCACAGTCGCTGATGCCGGAGAACCAGCTCGCACAGCTTGCGCCGGCCGCAGCCCGCGACCTGGTCGCCTACCTGCGGCATCCGCTGCAGGTGCCGCTGCCGGGTGAGGGGCCGCCGCCATTCAACGCCGACCGCAGGATTCCGGGTGCCGTTGAGGGCGAGGCGATGCGGGTCACCTCGCGGTCGGCCGGGAACGTTCAGCCCCAGGGGATGGCAGGCTTCAAGGCTTCCCGCTGGAGCGGCGACGCTCAAGCTTGGTGGACCGGCGCCCGTCCCGGCGGCCGGATCGTGCTGGAGGTGCCGGTGACGGTGAAGGGCAGGCACGAGATCGTGGCCGTCTGCTCGAAGGCCCACGACTACGGCATCGTGACGCTGGCCTGGAACGGCGGCACGGCGACGAGCCCGATCGATCTCCATGAAAAGGACGCGGTGACGATCACACCGGAACTCTCTCTCGGCGTCTTCGACCTCGAGCCGGGCACATCGTCGCTCGCGGTGGAGATCGTCGGTGAGAACCCGGCCGCCACGAAGGCGTGGATGGTCGGTCTCGACTACGTCCGCTTCGTGCCGGTGCCGCCGGCGACGCCCTAGAGGGCGGCTAGAGGGCGGGTTGCCTCACGCTGACCAGAACGATATCCGGTATTCTGGCCGCGGTCGCGGTGCCCGCGAATGGTGTCGCTGGCCGATCGAAACCACGCACCGCGTCGCTCTCCCGCCATCCGGAATCGTCATCATGAGCCCGCTCGACTGGACGCTGCTCTCGCTGCATCTGGCAGCGATGCTATTCGTCGCGCTCGTGCTGGGGCACGGCGCCCGCAGGCTGGGCATCCCGGCGGTCGTCGGCGAGATCGCCGGGGGGCTCCTGCTCGGGCCGACGATCCTGGGACGGATCGCTCCGGAGACGTTCGCGTGGCTCTTCCCGACGACGGGACCGATCACGAGCGGCCGGGCGGCGATCGCGCGGGTCGGCATGCTCTTCTTCATCGTGACCATCGGCCTCGACATCAGCATCGGCGAATTCCGCCGGATCGGCCGCAAGGCGCTCTCGGTCGGCATCATCGGCACGCTCGTCCCGCTCGTGCTCGGATTCCTGATGTGTTACGTCTTCCCGACCGTGATCGGCGTGACGCAGAAGGATCAGTTTTCAACGGCGCTGTTCATGGGATCGATCCTGTCGCTCTCGGCCAACCCGGTGATCGCCCGGATCCTGATGGACATGGGGTTATTCAAGAGCGAGATCGGCCGGACGATCATGTCGGCGACTCTCGTGGACGATCTCGTGGGCTGGGGCTTGTTCGCGGTGATCCTCGCCGAGTTTGGCCCACACGCCACCGGTCAGGGCCAGGGTGCGGCGATCTTCGGCATGGTGTTCGTCTTCATCGGCGGCATCCTGCTGCTCGGCCACTTCCTGCTGCCGCGGCTGATGGACTGGGTGCATCGCCATCTTCCCCAGCCGGCTGGCTCGATCTCATGCATCGCCCTGCTCGCGCTGCTGGGCGCGGCGGGCTCGGAATATCTCGGCCTGCACTCCTTTCTCGGCGCCTTCGTCGTCGGCATCGCGCTCGCCGATGTCTACCGCAACCATCCAAAACCGTTCGAGATCATCGGCGACTTTTCCTATGCGGTGTTCACCCCGATCTTCTTCGTCTCGATGGCGATCGCCGCCGACTTCGTCGAGGGCTTCGACCTGTGGCTCGTTGTCCTGATCACGGTCGTCGCGTTCGTCGGGAAAATCTGCGGCGTCTTCATCGGCGGCAAGCTGGCCGGGATGGACAGCCGTCAGGCACTGGCGGTGGGCTGCGGACTCAATGCCCGGGGCATCCTCGGCATCGTGATGGCGGCGGCGGCCTACGATGCCGAATTGATCGACCTGCGGCTGTTCGTGGCCTGCGTGCTGATGTGCGTCATCACGACGATGGCGGCCGGACCGGCACTGCATTTGATTCTGGACCGCCGCGACAGCCCGTCACACTGAGCTGGATTGAGTCCCCAGTTCGACCGCAGCAGCCGCTGCAGGCACGAAGTCAGACTCGTGAAACTCCGACGGGTGGTCGTCGCCGACGTCCCCGTAGATGTCGTGCATGCCGGCGATCGCGGCCAGATACTCGTGGAAATGCGCGTCCATGATTCAACCCTCCTTGGTTGAAGAGATGTACGCGGCATCGCATCACACGGTTCAGAGCCTCCTGAAAATCCCAACAGCACCGAAACCCAGGCTGCCCAAACTGCCACGCCCTGCCTCGCACTCCCAACATCGCACGCCCTGCCCGGCACACGATGGCCCAGGGTGTGGATCGGAGATACCATGGCTCGATCGGACGATCGCCCGGCCCTCTCATCTCCCCATTCCTTCGTGAGCTCCCCATGGACATGCTCTGGTTTCTTCTGATTGGCATTGCTGCGGGCTGGCTCGCCGGGCAAATCATGAAGGGCGGCGGCTTCGGGCTGATCGGCGACCTGATCGTGGGTGTGATCGGCGCGCTTGTCGGCGGGTTCCTCTTCGGCCTGTTTGGCCTGTCCGCCGATGGACGCCTGGGCAGCCTGGTTACGGCCACCGTCGGTGCCATCGCCCTGATCGCCCTGCTCCGGGTCGTCAATCGCCCACGCCTGTAGCGCACCGCTCAGGAACGGTGCGTGGTGGGGGCCGTGACACGGAGATATGGATGATCCTCGACAAGCACCGCACGATCGCGGGCCCGGGCTTCAACCGCTGGCTCGTCCCGCCGGCGGCCCTGTGCATTCATCTCTGCATCGGGATGGCCTACGGGTTTTCGGTGTTCTGGCTGCCGCTGACGCGGGCCGTCGGCATCACGTCGCCGGTCGTCTGCCCGGCGGGCATGGGGCTCCTTGAGAAACTCACCACCACCACCTGCGACTGGGACAAACCGCTCCTGGGCTGGATGTACACGCTGTTCTTCGTGTTCCTCGGGTCGAGTGCGGCGTTGTTTGGCACATGGCTCGAGAAGGCGGGGCCTAGGAAAGTCGGCGTCGTGGCGGCCTGCTGCTGGTGCGGCGGACTCGTCATCTCGGCGGCCGGGGTCGCTCTCCACCAGCTGTGGCTCCTCTGGCTCGGCTCGGGCGTGATCGGCGGCATCGGCCTCGGGCTGGGCTACATCTCACCGGTGTCGACGCTCATCAAGTGGTTTCCAGACCGGCGTGGCATGGCCAGCGGCATGGCGATCATGGGCTTCGGAGGCGGTGCGATGATCGGCTCGCCGTTGGCCGACCGATTGATGAACTATTTTGCGGGGCCTGATTCGGTCGGCGTCTGGCAGACGTTTCTGGTGCTCGCGGCAGTCTATTTTGTCTTCATGATGCTCGGTTCGTTCGCCTATCGTGTGCCGCCCGATGGCTGGTCGCCTTCAGGCTGGAATGGCAAAGCGGCGGCCACGCCGTCTGCTTCGCCTGCGCTGGCCGTGACGCATCCAGCAGCCCAATCGATGACGGTGGGCCAGGCCTGGCAGACCCGACAGTTCTGGCTGCTCTGGCTGGTCTTGTGCCTGAATGTGTCAGCGGGCATCGGCGTGATCGGCATGGCCTCGCCGATGCTACAGGAAGTGTTTGGGGGCAGATTGATCGGTGAAGACATCCCCTTTGAAAAACTCGACGCGGCGCAACTGGGCAGGGTCGCGGCGATGGGCGCCGGCTTCACCGGGCTCTTGAGCCTGTTCAACATCCTGGGAAGGTTCTTCTGGTCCTCCCTGTCCGACACGCTGGGCCGGAAGACAACCTATTGCGTGTTCTTCCTCCTGGGGGCGGCGCTCTATGCCGCGGTGCCGGGCGTCGGACGCTCCGGCAACATTCCCCTATTCTGCGGCATCTTCTGCCTGATCCTGACGATGTATGGCGGCGGGTTCGCGGCCATCCCAGCGTATCTGGCTGATCTGTTCGGCACGGGCAACGTGGGTGCGATCCACGGCCGCCTGCTCACTGCCTGGAGCGTCGCCGGCATTCTCGGGCCGGTGCTCGTCAACTATTTCAATGCGTATCAGATCCGCGCCGGCGTGCCCCGGGCACGGGCCTATGACCAGACGATGCTGCTGCTGGCCGGGCTGCTCGTCGCGGGCTTCGTCTGCAATCTTCTGGTGCGGCCCGTGCACAAGCCGCAGCCGCCTGACGGTGATGACACTGGCTCCGCGTCTTCGTCGGCCCGCCTCCCTGTCGCCCCGCACCAGAGCGGCCGGTGGGAGCCATCCCCGACCGCCGCGGCCGATGGCCCCGTGCATGCCGGAAGCGGCATCTGGCTCGTGTCGTTTTGGCTGCTGGTTGCAGTCCCGCTGGCCTGGGGCGTCTGGATGACCCTCCGACAGGCGTGGGCGTTGTTTGGTTGAGAGCCGGAACGATTTCGCCGCGGAGTCTGGCCACACTTTCGCAGCCACTCCCGGGCACGGTATGGTGTCGCACGGACGTCTCCCATCGTGCGTCCGTCGGTGGAATCACCCCCTCATGCCTGGCGGTCTCCAATGCCCTTCTGCGACGACTCCTTCCTGCTCTCATGCGATGTGGCTGCCTCCCTCTATCACGATGTCGCGGCGCGGCAGCCGATCATCGACTACCACTGCCACTTAAGCCCGCGTGACATCGCCGAAGACAGACGGTTTGAAAACCTCCACGCCATCTGGCTCGACGGCGACCACTACAAGTGGCGGGCCATGCGGGCCAACGGCATCGCCGAGGCTCGCATCACCGGTGCCGCCTCCCCACGGGAAAAATTTCAGGCGTGGGCCGAGACCGTGCCGCACACGCTCCGCAATCCCCTCTTCCACTGGGCACATCTGGAACTGCGTCGCCACTTTCATATCGACGACCTGCTGGACGACACGACCGCCCAGCGGATCTGGGACGAGGCCAACCGGCAACTGGCCACCGGCGACCTCACCGCCCGGGGCATTCTCCGGCTGATGAACGTCGACGTGGTGGGCACGACCGACGACCCCGCCGACAGCCTCGAGTGGCACGAGAGAATCGCCCGCGACGCCTTCGCGACGAAAGTCGTGCCCACCTTCCGCCCCGACGCGGCGGCAAAGGTGCACGAGCCCCAGCGCGTCCAGGCCTGGGCCCGCCGGCTCTCGGAAGTCGCCGGCTGCGGCGTTGACACGTTCGCCGGGCTGATCACCGCGATCGACAAGCGGCATGCCGACTTCGCCGCGGCCGGCGGCCGGGCCACCGACCATGGCCTCCTCCGCCTGCCCGACACCGACTGCACCGAGGCCGAGGCC
>JBILKZ010000152.1:0-8146 GCA_044376405.1 Pirellulales bacterium | reverse complement strand
GGTGTCGGCGGAGCCGGTGGGGTCGCCGGCGCAGCCGGGGCCGCCGGTGGCTTCGCCTCGAACGGGGGCGGCACCCCTGTGGGCCTAGCCGCACCGCTGGGGATGCCCTGTGGCGGGAATCCGTCTCAGCTGCCCCCCGCCTTCATCACCGGCATGAACGCGCCGCAATACGGCATGCCGATCACCGGCACGCCGATCGGCCTCCCCGGCCCCGCCCATATCCCGCTGGGCATTCCGGCCGGCCTGCAGAAGCACACGATCACCAACCACACGAAGATGCACATCCCGCCGCCGACCCGCGAACTCAAGCTGCATGTTCAGCAGAACCCCGGGCTGAGCTATCCGAAGCCGGCTCACCGGGCCTACATCGCCGAGAACCACGATGTGCCGAACATCATGCTGAAGCAGCCGAAGGAAGACCGCAAGCGGTGGGTCGACAACGGTGGGCCCGATCCTGATGCCCTCAACTCCGGCGTGGCCTGCCCGCCCGGGGCCCCATGTCCGCCGAGCCCCTGATCATCCTCAGGGCTTCGTGAGGCCTGCCGTGGTCGCCGGTCATGCTGCGACGAGTTTGATTCCTGAGGGCCAGGGCTCCTCGCCCGACCTGACTCCGCTCGATGCAGTCGACCGTTACCCGAACTCCCCACCCACCACGTATCACACCATCATGAGGTATCTCGCAAGGATCATCCGGAGAGGGGCCGTGCTGCGAGTCGCCCGCGTGCTCATGGCGGCGGCGCTTCTCGTTCTGGCGATTGACTCGGGCCATGCCCGTGAAGTCGCCGGACCGAGAGGCGATTCCGCCTCCATGCCTACACCGGGAGCGATTGGCGCCGTGCGGCGGCTGCAGCCCGGCCCCACTCCGGAATCCATGCTGCCTCATGCGGTGCAGCCGATCGAGATCCGCGGTCCGAAGGGGACGCAGATCTCGATCGAAACTGCGGAGGGCTGGTCGCCGGCGCAGGCCGGCCCACTGCGGATGGGACTGGTCGTCGGCCATCCGTATCGGCTGCGGATCACGAACATTCCGCAGCACGAGGGACGCGAAGTCTTTCCCTCGATCCGCGTGCTCGCGAAGCTGGCCACGCCTCCCGGCATGGCCTGGAGATTTCCGGTGGAGATCGTCGTCGACGAAGACGATCTCTCGCTCGCGCTGGCCGGCTCGCACGTCCGCCGCGTCGTCTACTCCGCCTGCGATCCCGACCTCCCCGACGTGGTGCCCGAGGGCTGGTTCGATGTCCGTCCGGGCGATGATTGCCTCGACGTGGCGACCACGCTCGGCGATCCCGTGGCGGAGTTGATCGTCGGAAACAGGCTGCCGGCCGATTTCGCCGGCACCGCCTGGCCGGGGAGTGCGCCATGAAAACCCACGACGTGCACATCGACCGCAGCCCGTGGCGTTGGCCACGTGTGCTCGTCATCGCCATGGCGGCGGTGATTCTGGCGTCGTGTCGGTCGATCACACAGCCCCTCGTGCTGCCGCTCGCAGCGGTCGCGGTTGCGACGGAGGAGTCGGCCGAAGCCACCAGCGAGCCATCCACTGCCGTCGTGCAGACGACTGCCGTCGTGCAGACAACTCCCGTGGTGCAGGCAGGCTGCGAAGCGCCGTGCGCCCCCCTGCCCCGCCGGCCGCTGCTGGCACGAGGCCATGGTTCGTGTCAACACGGACCGTGCGGAGAAGGCAACGCCTGCCAGTCATGCAATCAGACCGTCTGCATGCCTGTTGCCCAGCCGGTGCCAATGGTCGGTCCGTGCCTTGTCTGCGACGGTGGCGACGCCCGCGCGCCTGCGATGCCGGTGGCCCGCTTCGGCCTCAAGAATCTCACCTCGGGCGATACCGTCGCCCGTTACCGCGCGGACGACGACGGCCCCGACTCGTGCGATGTGCATGTCACCGCGTCGAACTGCGCCTGCGTGTATGCGCCGAGATTTGGCTCGGTACGGCAGGTGACGCGTCCGCACGAAGACGCCCGGCCGATCGGTCCTCGGGGGCTCGCTATCGACATTGCCACCGAGGCAAAGATCGACCTGCAGCCGGTCTGCCGCAGCACGCAGGCACTCGCTCCGGAGGCCGCGCGGAAGGCCCTGCCCGGCGTCGCCCTCGAGGAGCGGCTCGGACCGCTGGCGGTGGATCAGGGGGATCCGGTCCACGAATCAGGGAGCCTCGTGCAGCCGGTTGAGGACGTGCGCGACGAGCAGTTGGAGCGGGCCGAACTCGTCCAGACGCCACGGATGATGGTCGGCTTCGATGTGCCTCTGGCATGGACCTGTGCCCGGGCCGCGATGGTGATGGTGGGCAGGCAGCAGGCCGAGGTGGTTGCCGCCGACCGCGGCACAGCCACGCTCCGCCTGGAATCGCCCGGCCGCGCCGAACTCACGCTCTGCAAGCGGGCCGGCAGCGACACGGCCCGGGTCGGCGAAGAACTCGACTTCACGATCTATCTCTACAACTCGGGCGACCGTGCACTCACCGACATCGTGCTCGTCGATGCCCTGCCCGGTCGGCTCGAATTCGTGCCCGGTTCCGCGGCGGCCAACCATCCGGCCGAATTCGTCACCGACAAGGGCGACGACGGCTCGGTGGTGCTCAAGTGGCAGTTCCAGCACACCTTCAAACCGGGGGAAGGCGGCTTCGTGCGGTTCCGCACGGTCGTCCGCTAGCCACGACGGGGCCGGGGCAGGTACGATTTGGGGCAGTGGCGTCCATCCCCCTCTTCGCTTTCCTGAGGCTTTCATGTCCTACGTGCGTTCCCGCTTCTTCTCTGCGCCGACGGTGGCTCTCTTCACGATTGCGGCAGGGCTGTTGGTCGGTTCGGCCACACTCCTGATGGCGCGGCAGCCCGGCGCCGTGGCGGATGCCCCGGGTGCGGCCCAGGCGATGCCGAAGGTGCCGCCTCTGCCCGAGGGTACGCCAGAGGAGATGATGCAGTTCATCGCCGGTCTCAAGCAGGCGAATGTCAGGCCGGCATCTCGGAAGGAAATGATCGCCTACATGCGGGATGTGGCCGCCGTCTCGCTGCAGGCTGCCGACAAGATCCTCACGCAGGTGAAGCCCGCCGATCCGCTGCACGACCCGGCCGCGAAGATGAAGCTTGAGAGCCTGATGATGCTCGGCAGGTTTGGCGACGAGAAGGCCGCCGCCGACATGGCGACCTATGCCGCGACGCTGATCAACAGCCCATCGAAGGATCTGGCCAAGGAAGCCCAGCGACTGGTGGTCGTGAGCGACGCGCAGCAGATCCTGTCCTCCGGCGATGCGAAGGCCGCCGAAGGCCTGGTCTCGAAGACGACAGCGATGCTCGCGGCCGATCCGGACGACATCCAGACGGCGGGCCTGGCAATGCAGTTGGCCGGCGCGTTTGAGCACATGCCCGGCGGTGAGGCGGTGGCGGCGGCAGCCTACCGCAGCTTCGGGCCGGCAATGGCCAAGAGTTCGAACGAGCAGATTCAAAAGATGGGAGAGAGCTTTGCCGGCACGCTCCGCCGCCTCTCGCTCCCCGGGCATCCGATGGAGATCAGTGGCACGCTCCTGAACGGGAAGCCGTTCGACCAGAAGACGCTCGCCGGCAAGGTCGTGCTCGTCGACTTCTGGGCCACTTGGTGCGGGCCGTGCGTGGCCGAGATTCCCAACGTGCTCGAGCAATACGAGAAGTACCACAAGGATGGCTTTGAAGTGGTTGGCATCAGCCTCGACCAGGAGCGCGAGGCGCTCGAGAAGTTCGTCACCGAGCAGAAGCTGCCGTGGCCGATCCTGTTCGAGGAGCCGAAGGGAGACGGCTGGCAGCATCCCCTCGCCACGTTCTATGGCATCAGCGGCATTCCAACAGTGGTACTGATCGGCCGCGACGGCAACGTGATCACGCTCGACGCCCGGGGCGAGAAACTCGGCGAGCGGCTCGACGCGATCTTCAAGAAGGCGGGCTGATCGGCCTTGAATTCACCGCCAACATACTTTTCAGCCAGAGGCGGCGCGATCTCGAAACGGGCGGGTGCATTCGACTCGTCGGGCATCCGCAAGGTCTTCGACCTCGCGGCGAAACTCCAAGACCCCATCAACCTCTCGATCGGCCAGCCCGACTTCGAGATGCCGCCGGCTGCCCGCGAGGCGGCCAAGGCGGCTATCGATGCCGGCCGGAACGGCTACACGCCCACGCAGGGCATCGCCGCCCTCCGCGAACGGCTGGAGAAGCAGGTCCAAGAAGAGTTGGGCCAGGCCGACCGCAGGCTCTGCGTGACGAGCGGTTCGAGCGGCGGACTGGCGCTGGTGCTCATGGCCCTGATCGACCCCGGCGACGAGGTGATCATCTTCGAACCGGCGTTCGTGATGTATCGGCCCTTGATCGAGTTTCTCGGTGGCCGGTGCGTGGTGATCGACACCTCGCCGACCTTCCACATCGATGTCGATCAGGTCGCGGCGGCGATGACCCCCGCCACCCGCGCGATCCTGCTCAACACGCCCGCCAATCCCACCGGCGTCGTAGTCGATGCCGACACGGTCCGCGGTTTGGCGAAACTGGCGGAGTCGCGTGGGGTCACGCTGATCAGCGACGAACTCTACCGTTCCTACTGCTACGACGCCCCCTTCGCCTCCCCTGCCCTGCACTCCGAGTCGGTGGTCGTGATCGACGGCTTCTCAAAGTCGCACGCCATGACCGGATGGCGAGTGGGCTGGGTGCACGGACCGAAGGCGGTCGTGGATGCCTGCACCATGCTGCAGCAATACACGTTCGTCTGCGCGCCGCAGGTGGGCCAATGGGCGGCCCTGGCCGCGCTCGACTGCCCGATGGATCTGCCGCTGGCCGAGTGCCGGCGAAAGCGCGACAAACTGATGGCAGGCCTGCTGGACCACTACCGGTTCGTGCAGCCGGGCGGGGCGTTCTACCTCTATCCAGAGGCGCCCGGCGGTTCCGGTAAGGCCTTCGCAGAACGGGCCATTGAGCGGGAAAAGTTGCTCGTGGTGCCGGGCAGCGTATTTGGCCATGCCGACAGCCACTTTCGGATCGCCTATACCGTCTCCGATGCGATGCTCGACAGGGGCATCGCCGCCCTGCGGCGGCTCGCCGCCTCGTATGCGTAGCCGTGAAGGAAAAGGGGACGCAGCTCTTTTTCAAACGCCGAGAAAAAGTCGGTCGAAGGAAGAGCGTGAAAAAGAGCTGCGTCCCCTTTTCCGTACCGATGTGCTCGCCTTCGACGTCGGCGGTGCCAACCTCAAGGCGGCTGATGGGCTCGGCTGGGTGCACAGTGAGCCCTTCGAACTCTGGCATCGGCGGTCGGAGTTGCCTGCGGCGCTCGCGCGGATCGTGTCGTCGCGGCTTCCTCGTCGCATCGTCGCCACGATGACAGGCGAGATCGCCGACTGTTATGCCTCGCGAAGGGAGGGGGTCGCCGACATCGTCGCCGCGGTGATGGCGGCCGCGCGTGCCGCCGCCGGGCCTGCGTGCTCCGTGGGGATCTACCTCGTGGATGGCACGATCGCTCCTCCGGAGGAGGCGGTGCGGCGGCCGCTCGCCGCCGCTGCATCCAACTGGCACGCCGTCGCCCGACTGGCCGCCGCGGTGGCCACCACCGACCGGGCGTTCCTGATCGACATCGGCTCGACGACGACCGACATCGTGCCGCTGGTCGACCGGGCCCCTGCGGTGATGGGCCACGACGACGTGGCACGGATGGCGGCGGGCGAACTGGTCTACACGGGCGTGGAGCGGACGCCGCTTGCGACTGTCGTGCGGTCGTTGCCTTGGCGGGGCCGGCTGCATCCAGTGGCCAGCGAACTCTTCGCGCAGTCCCTTGATGCCTGGCTCCTGCTGGGAGGCCTGGCCGAGGACCCCGATTCCATGACATCGGGCTCCGTCAACACCGCCGATGGTGGGCCAGCCACCCGAGCGGCGGCGCAGCGGCGGCTGGCCCGAATGGTCCTTGCCGATCCGGAGCAGGTCACGGAGGACGATGCGATTGCCATGGCGGCCTGGTGCGCCGACAGGCAGAGCCTGCAGGTTGCGCGGGCACTTCGCCGCGTCGCGGCCTCCTGCAACTGGCAGCCGCAGTCGATCGTGCTCTCCGGCCACGGCGGGTGCCTGGCCCGACGGGCGCTCGCCCGGGTTGGCTGGGACGTCGATCTCGTCTCTCTACCCGACACACTCGGCCCCGACGTGTCGCGGGCGGCGCCCGCCCACAGTCTGGCACTGATCACGCGGGGGCAACTCGCATGAGCGGGGCATCACGCCAGATCACGTTGGCAAAGCCTGCCAATGGCTGGCGGGGCGGTGTCGTCCGAGATCTGCGTGGAGCGGATGAACTTTCGCGCCCTGTTGCCGGGCTCGTGGTGCTGAAGGGCGGAGGGAGCCTGCTCTCACGGCCAGACTGGCCGGCACTGCTTGCGTCGCTGATAGCGACCTGCGGCTCTCGGTCCTGCTGCCTCGTGATGGGCGGCGGCGCCGTGGTGGAAGGGCTGCGGGAGTTCGACCGCGCCGTTCCGCAATCGCCACAGCTCATGCACGATCTGGCGATCGACGCCATGCGGCTGACGGCAAGGCTCGTGGCCGCGGCCATGAGCCTGCCCTTGGTGGCGACACCGCCGGACGATGGAAACGTCGCCGTGCTCGATGTGCCGACATGGCTGGCCGTGGGATCGCGAGCGGCGACGCTGCCGGTCGGCTGGCAGGTGACGAGCGATGCGATCGCGGCGATGGTGGCTGTCGAGCATCGTGGCAGCCTCCTGCTCGCCAAGAGCGTGCCGCCTCCCCCCTGCCCCGGCGACCAGCTCGCGACGCTGGCTCGAGCAGGCTGGGTGGACGAGCATTTCCCCGTGGCCGCCGGGCCCCTGATCACGATCGAGTGGGCCGCACCGGATCTCTTGTGACGTCCGCGGTTCGGGGCTGCCCGTGCCCCGTCGCCGGACGTTCGCTTCGGCCATCCTGGCCTCCGCTCACTCGATGCTGACTGCGCTCCGGCATCCTGCCTGCGCTGGTCAGCAACGCCGGCTCTCGGAGCACGGGCAGCCCCTCACGGATTCAGCAATCGGATCGCGCCAAGCGGGCTCACCAACCAGCCGCCGGGCAGGATGCCTGGCTAGCACCAGCAAACTGCGTTTGCCAAGCGACTTGTTCAGGACAGGCATTCGCCTGTCGGGGCGGCAGGATGCCGATGCGCCCACACGCCGGCCGCCAGGAGGGCGGCCTCAACGCCAGCGGGCGGAGCCCGCCAAGCGCTCACCAACCAGCCGCCGGGCAGGATGCCTGGCTAGCACCAGCAAACTGCGTTTGCCAAGCGAAAATCGGCAGGATGCCGATGTTTCGCGTGTAGTCAGTCCCACCACCAGCCGTCCGCGGGACGTGCGGCCAGTGCCAGCGTGCGTGATTCCGCGATGTCGGGCGAGTCGGCCGTGTTGGCTGCAAAGCCCCAGGGCTGGAAGAGCACGCCACCCGAGGCGCTGACCACCCAGCGACTGCCCTTCTTCAGACCATGTGCTACCGTCGGCACGCTGGTGGGCACGTCGTAGGCGGGCAGCGGCAACGCCTTGGCATCGAGAAGCGGGGAGAGGTCGAGCCCGGCCCGCCCGGCCAACTGCCGACCATGCAGGAGCGCTGCCACCACCGCCAGATCGACACAGTTGACCAGCTCCGCGAACACCGGCTGCTTGCCGGCGAGCCGGTCGTAGTGTGTCGTCATGAGGTCGCACCACTTCTTCGCGGTGGCGTCCGGGGGGGCCTTCGCCGTGCGGCTCCCCTTCGCGTCGAACAGGTCGTTTTCGGTCAGGCACTTCATCCGACGGTCGTTGATCCGCCAGGCGAGTTCATCCGGATCACGTGAGATCGGTTCGTAATCCGCCTCCAGCCAAAACCGGGGGAGCGTCGTCGCCGAGTTGGAACCAGGCGGCACCATCGACAGGTAGCTGGGGAGTTCGGAGATACCCGAAGGCTCAAGCCCCATGCCAACCCGCTTCAAGCGGTAGTCGGCCGCGACCAGCACGCGGGCAAAGCGGCTATCGCCGGGCACGCCGCCCACGGTCACCTGCTGAGGACCCATGGCGTTTTGCATCGCCATGAGCGTGGCGTCGGGGTTCGGGCCGATCGTCTTCTGCGTGCGTAGCAGCGCCTGCAGTCTGGCGACCCCTTCAGCCGTGGGATCGATCGAACACTTCATGCCG
>JBILKZ010000057.1:0-23117 GCA_044376405.1 Pirellulales bacterium | reverse complement strand
GAGGTGAAACACGCCGACCGCGAGGCCGTGGCCGCGAAGCTCGGCGTGATCGAGGGTGAACTCCGTGCCGCGGGCCTCGGCTACGCCTACCCCGTGCTCGTCGGCGCCGACGGCGACAAGGTCTGGGAGCTGCGCCGGGCCGGCCAGGGGCTCGTCAACAACGTACCCGGCGACGCCAAGCCGCGGGAGATCGTCGAAGACACCGCCGTGGCCGTCGAGGATCTGCCCGCCTACATCGCCGAGTTTGACCGGCTGCTCGCCGAAAAATATGGCATCGAATGCATCCACTACGCCCACGCCGGCGCGGGTGAACTACATCTCCGGCCGCTCTTCGACCTCCGCACGCCCGCGGGGCTTGCGATGTTTCGCGATGTGGCCACCGACGTGGCGGCGCTTGTGAAGCAATACCGCGGGAGCCTGAGTGGCGAGCATGGCGATGGCCGGCTCCGCGGCGAATTCATCCGCACGATGGTGGGCGACGAATGCTTCCAGTTGCTCGTGCGGGTGAAGCGGCTGTTCGACCCGCAGGGGATTTTCAATCCCGACAAGATCATCGACACGCCGCCAATGGATACCTCCTTGAGGATTCTCCCCGGCGAGCCTGAGCCGCACCACGACACGGTGTTTCGCTTTGCCGACACCGGCGGGGTGCTCCGCGCCGCGGAGAAGTGCACGGGCGTGGGGCAGTGCCGCAAATCGGCCGCGATGGGGGGCACGATGTGCCCCAGCTACATGGCGACGCGGGACGAACAGCACACCACGCGGGCGCGGGCCAACGTGCTGCGGCAGGCGCTCTCGTCGACCCGCGAGGCATCCAACCCCTGGACCCAGCCCGAGATCGCCGACGTGATGGATCTCTGCCTCTCCTGCAAGGCCTGCAAGAGCGAGTGCCCATCCAACGTCGACATGGCACGACTGAAGGCCGAGTGGCAGCAGCACCTGCACGATGTGAAAGGGGTGCCGCTGCGGAGCCGCTTGATCGCCGATTCGGCCGCCGCGATGCGGTGGGCGAGCCTCGCGCCGTGGGCCTACAACTTTGCCGTGTCGGCGCCGGGCGTGTCGGGGTTGCTCAAGCGGTTCATGGGGTTCGCGGCGGCCCGGTCGCTGCCGCACTTGCATCGCACGACGCTCACGGCGTGGTTCAGAGCCCGAGAGAAAAAAGGACCGGCACCTTTTGCCTACCGTGGCGGCAAGTTTTCAACTTGCCGAATCCGGCCCCGAGCCCAACAAGATGAAATCTTGTCGCCACGTTCGGAAGCCCAACAAGATGAAATCTTGTCGCCACGTTCGGAAGCCCAACAAGATGAAATCTCGTCGCACGACTCGTCAGCCACCAGAAACGGCCGCGTGCACCTGTTCGTGGACGAGTTCACCGACACGCTCGACATGCCGCTGGGCATCAAGGCCGTGGAACTGCTCGAAGCCCTCGGCTACGAGGTGGTGGTGCCGCGTCATGTCGATAGCGGCCGTGCCCAGCTCTCGAAGGGGCTCGTGCGGGAGGCCCGCGACCTTGCCACGCGCAACGTCGAACTGCTCGCCGATATCATCACCGACAACGCACCGCTTGTCGGCATCGAGCCCTCGGCGATCCTTGGCTTTCGCGACGAGTACCCCGACCTCGTGCCGGAGCGGCTCGCCGCGGCCGCGAAGCGGCTGGCATCGCGCACGTTCCTGATCGACGAGTTTTTGGCGCGGGAGGCGGCCGGCGGCCGGATCACGGCTGAGTCATTCACAGGCCAGCAGCGCCGGATCAAGCTCCACGGCCACTGCCATCAGAAAGCGCTCGCGTCGCTCGCTCCCACGGTGCAGTCGCTCTCCCTGCCGCGGAACTTTTCGGTTGAGACGATTCCCAGCGGCTGCTGCGGCATGGCCGGGTCGTTCGGCTACGAGCGGGAGCACTTTGAGCTGTCGATGCAGATCGGCGAGCTCGTCCTCTTTCCAGCCGTCCGCGGTGCGGCCGACGACGTGCTCATCGCCGCGCCAGGCACGAGCTGCCGCCACCAGATCAAGGACGGCACCGGCCGCACGGCCCTGCATCCGGTCGAGATCCTGCACGCGGCGCTTGTTTAAACTAGGGCTGTGGTCGCCGTCAGGCCGCCGCCGACGCGTCGATCGGTTCGATTGCGGTAACGTGCAGGAGCAAGACGGTGCGGTGCCGCGATGGGATGCCGTTTCGCTCAGCGAGACCGATCACAATCTCCGTCCTCGTCAGAAACGCTACCGCGGGGTGCCGGACTTCATACGCTTCGCCGTCGGAAGTCTTTACAAGGAAGGGCTGGAAGGGCCGCTTCTGCAACCACTCGCGAAGGCTTTCAGCTGTCAGGAGTGAATTCCCAGGAGTGATACGGATGTACACTTAAAGTATTGAGTCTCTTCGCGAATGTCAACCGTCCATCGGTCACGATTCGTTCCTGCCGTGGTGGACAATGGCTCGTCCGAGTGTCCCGGGCTTGGCACTTGCGGCCGGCCCCCGCTGGCACCATAGTGTTGGGTCGAAACAGACGCCAAACCAGGAGCAACGACCATGGCCAATCGCATTCGCGCGACACGGAGAGGTTTTCTTGGTACTTCCGCTGCCGGCGCCGCGGCGGCCGCCACGACCGGCATGGTGCCTTATATCCCGTGGACGTCGACCGCCTTTGCGAACCAGGAGGCCAATGACCGGCCCCGGATCGCCTGCATCGGCACCGGCTCGATGGGCATGGGCGATGCGATCCAGCACGCCCAGTTCGGCGACATCCTCGCCGTCTGCGACGTCGACAAGGATCGGGCCGAGCGGGCGAAGTACGACGTGCGGATCGGCAAGGGCAAGGCCGACGCCTACGGCGACTACCGCAAGGTGCTCGAGCGGCCCGATATCGATGTCGTCAGCATCGTCACGACCGACCCCTGGCACGTGAAGATCGCGATCGAGGCGTTGCAGGCGGGCAAGCACGTCTTCTGCCAGAAGCCGCTCTCGCTCACGCTCGAAGAGAACCAGCTCGCCTGGGCTGCGGCCGAGAAGTTTCCGAAGCTCCAGTTCTTCATCGGCACGCAGCAACGGGCTCAGAAGGATCAGTTTCTGCGGGCCGTGAACATCGTCCACAAGGGCCTGCTTGGCGACATCCAGCGGGTGACGGCCGGGATCAACGGCAGCCCCATCGGCGGCCCCTTCCCGATCGAGAATGTGCCCGGCGGTCTCGACTGGGAGATGTGGCTCGGCCAGGCGCCCAAGGTGCCCTTCCGCAACCGTCGCTGCCACTATGAATTTCGCTGGTGGTACGAGTATTCGGGTGGCAAGTTCACCGACTGGGGCGCGCACCACGTCGACATCGCGCAGTGGGCGCTGAAGGAAGACGCCAAGGGCAAGGGGCCGATCGAGATCAACGGCGTCGATGCCAAGCACCCGGTGCCATTCAAGGACGGCTATCCGTTGGTCGACGACTGCTACAATACGGCGTACGACTTCTCCGTGCCCTGCAAGTTTGCCAGCGGCGTGGAGCTGATCGTGACCAGCCGCGGCGACAACGGCATCCTCTTCGAGGGCACCAAGGGTCGGCTGTTCGTGAATCGCAGCAAGATCACCGGCACCCCGATCGAGGAGGGCTGGGACAAGGAGAAGTTTGGCGACGACGACTTGAAGGCGCTCTACAAGGGCAAGCCCTTCGAGGGACACAAGCAGAACTTCTACCGCTGCATCCGCGAGGGCGGTCTGCCGGTGTCTGACGTCTATAGCCACATCATCGCGATGAACACCTGCCACCTGGCGGCGATCGCGGCCAGGCTCGGTCGGACGATCAAGTGGGATCCGGCTGCGGAAAAGATCGTCGGCGACGATCAGGCGGCTGCGTTTGCCTCCCGCAAGCCCCGCGAAGGCTACGAAATCCCGCGGGTGTGAGCCTGCGAGTCTGCGAGCCCGGCCTGCGAGTCTGCGAGCCCGCGGCGAATCGCGTCGGGAGGAATGCCGAGTGCCGTGGCCACTGCGGTGGCCACGATCGCCGGCTCCCCCGGGGGCTCGACCGCGATCACGGTGCGGCCGCTTCGGGCTGCGATGTCGGCGGTGGCGGCGTCGGCATCGACGAGCAGGATCGTGCCTGCGGTGGCGACGGTATCGACGAGTGCCTCGATGACCGCGAGCGGCGACGCGCCGGCCGCCGCATCGGCACGCGACACCTCGGCCGCCCGAAGGCTGTCGATCACGAGCACGTCGCAGAGGTCGAACGGAAAGCCTCTGGCGGCGAGCGACCGCCAGTCAAGTTCACAGACGGCGGTGTCAATATCGGTCGAGACCAAGAGATCTCGTGCGGCATCGGCGGTGACGTTCGGCTCTGCGGAACATTGCCAGCCAGCCAGCCACTTGCCCGTTCCGCAGGTGACCCCGGGCGTTCTGCCTGCTGCCAGCAGGATCCGCTCCAGAATCCTCGCGATGAGCGTGGCCGATGCGGTTGCGCCGGTGCCGTGGTCCGCCGCCTGCCCTGATCCAAGGATCGCCGCGATCGGGATCCGGCCGGGGGCGCTCGTTGTGAAAAGCAGATCCACGATCGCCTCGCCGACGGGTTGGCCGGGCCCCTGGGAAGGGCGTGCATGAATCATCAACTGGGGCCCTGCATTGACCTCGCAGACCGCCGCACCCTGCTCGCGTGGCGAGCGGTCGATGTCACGAGCAACCAGATCGATCCCGGCGATGTCGAGGCCGACGGCCCGCGCCGCCCGCACGGCCGTCGCGGCTATCTCGGGATGCACGCTGGCCGTCACGTCGAGGCCGTGCGTACCGATCTGCTTCACAAGCACACGGCGGCCATCCGCGGGAACCGTCTCCGGCGTCACGCCTTCCTGGTCGAGTTGCGCTAGCACGGTGGCATCGAGATCGACCGTCTTGTTCGGCATCGCTGCAGAGCGACCGCGACGCGGATCGGAGTTGATCTGGAGATCGATCAGTTCGGCGATCGTCCGGTGGCCATCGCCGGTCACGTAGATGTGCTCCCCCTTCGCGCAGGCTACCATCCGGTCGCCAACCACCAAGAGGCGGTGTTCAACGCCCGGCACGAACTGCTCGACGACGACGGTCTGCTCCCGCCGTCCTTCACTGGAAGCCACGGGAAAAGCGCGTTCGATCTCCTCGCGGCAGGAGAGGTTCAAGAACACGCCCCGTCCGTGGTTCCCGTCGGCCGGCTTGACGACGACGGGCATGCCGACTGCCTGCGCGGTTTCCCAGGCCTCGGCGGCCGACGAGACGACACGGCCAAGAGGCACGGGTACGCCTGCCGCCGCGAGCACGTCCTTCGTCAGCTGCTTATCAACCGCGATGCCCTCGGCGATCGACGACGTGCGATCTGTCACCGCGGTCCAGATACGGCGTTGGCGGATGCCCTGGCCGAACTGCACCATGCTCTCCCGGCCGATCCGCCGCCAGGGAATGCCGCGGGCTGCTGCGGCACGGACGATCAGCATCGTGCCCGGGCCGACGCAGACGTCGTCGGCGAGATCCGTGAGGCGATCGATGGCGGGCATGAGATCAGGCGGGTCCCCCGCGAGTTCGCCATCCAGGATCGCGGCAGCCTCGCGAAGGCAAGCCTCCGCGAGCACCGGGTCGTGGGCTTCGAGAACGATCCGAAACAATCCGGGCTCGCCCGCAGGCATCACCCGCAGGAATGCCGTCGCCGGCTGGCGTGCCTGCGACTGGAGTGCCAGCGCAACCTGACCGAGCAGCAATGGCCAGTCGGTGCGAAGGTCTTCCTTGGCGGATGCGTCAGTCGGGGTGAACACTCCGAAAATGTCGCGCCGCTGCGGCAGCGCGGTGTCGATCCGCGTTAAGGCCGCAGTCAGCGCCGCGACCGGGGCGGACACTTCCAGCCGAACGGTCGCATCGTAGATTTCCGCCTCCCGTGCCCAGATGTTTGGCGCCAACACATGCCGGCCTACGCAGATTTCCATGCCGCCCGCCCGTTTTTGTGCCGCGTGTTGCCGTTCTGCCCAAGACTGTCCCGTCCTGAAACCGAAGGTATAATAGAATATTGTGTCGACAGGACGCCATCCGAGGTCGTCCTGTACCGCCGATCGATTGCCCGGGTTGAGGCTCTGTAGCCGATTTTGCAGAGTGCAGCCTTGGTGGATCCGCGTCAGGCAGGTGCGGGTGCACTCCTGGCGGCGAAGCGGTGTTTTCCAAGGGAGTGATCCTATGGTGCACAGCTTTGCAAATTGGTGCCGCCGTGCGGCGTGCGCAGCACTCGTGTGTTTTCTGCCTGCGTGTTTTCTGCCGGCGTGTTTTCTCTTGATGGGGGCCGCGTCGGCGGCGCCGGTATCTTTTAGTCGCGACATCCGGCCGATCCTTTCCGACAACTGCTTCTCCTGCCACGGCCCCGATGCCAGCCATCGGCAAGCCGACCTGCGGCTCGACGTCCGCGACGACGCCATGGCGGCCGGCGCGATCGCGCCGGGCAAGCCTGCCGAAAGCACGCTCGTGTCGCGGATCAACGCGACCGACCCAGACGAACTGATGCCGCCGCCGGAGTCGCACAAGAAACTCGACGCGAAGCAGAGGGAACTGCTCACGCGGTGGATCGAGGAGGGAGCGGAATACCAGAAGCACTGGGCCTATGAAAAACCGGTCAAGCCAGGAGTGCCGGCCGGTGCGAGCGGCATCGATCATCTCGTTCGCAAGCGACTCGCGGCCATCGGCCTTCAGGCCTCTCCCGAGGCCGATCGGCGAACGCTCATCCGCCGGCTGTCACTCGACTTGCTCGGCCTGCCGCCCACTCCCGACGAGGTTGCGGCATTCGTCGCCGACACACGTCCGGATGCATACGTATTCCTGGTAGACCGCCTGCTTGCCAGCCCGCACTATGGCGAGCAGATGGCGATCGGCTGGCTCGATGTCGTCCGCTTCGCCGACACGATTGGCTACCACAACGACACCCCGCGAAATGTCTGGCCCTACCGCGACTGGGTGATCAGGAGCTTCAACGACAACCAGCCGTTCGACCAGTTCACGATCCATCAAGTGGCCGGCGATCTCGTGCCCGATGCGAATCAGGAGACCCGCGTTGGCTCGGGGTTCAACCGGCTCCTGCTCACAACAGAGGAGGGGGGCGCCCAGGCCAAGGACTACGAGGCGCGGATGCTCACCGACCGCGTCCGCGCGATCGGTGCCGCCTGGCTCGGCCAGACCACCGGCTGCGCGCAGTGCCACGACCACAAGTTCGACCCGTTCAAGACCCGCGATTTCTACGCACTCGGCGCCTTCTTCGCCGACATCAAGGAGCCAATCATTGGCCATCCGGAGGACGGGATGATCGTCGGCACGTCGGGGGAGAAGGAGCGGCTGGCGGAGCTCGACGCTGCCCTCGCCGAGGCGAAGAAAAAATTCGACGCGATCGTGCCCCAACTCGACACAGCGCAGCAGCAGTGGGAGGCCGACATCGTCGCCTATAGCGTGACGCTTCCCGAGCTGGCCGCCGATGCAAAGGCGACCGACGCCGAAAAGAACACAGCCAAGCAGGTGGCGGCCAGCCTCGCCAAGGAGCCGGCCAAGCGTGATGGGAACGACAAGAACAGGCTGCGCGACTATTTTCGCGCGAAGGCCACCAAGCTGTTCCAGGCGGAAAGAGATGGCCTGGCGAAGGCCGAGAAGGAGCGCAAGGAGTTCTACGACCCGCTGGTGAAGTGCCTCGTCAGCGTCCACGCCGAAACGCCTCGGACCGTCCGCATCCTGCCCCGCGGCAACTGGATGGACGAGACGGGCGAAGTGGTGAAGCCGGCGCTCCCGGCCTACCTGCCGCAGCCCGCGATCGAAGGCCGCGAGCCGAACCGGCTCGACCTCGCCCAGTGGCTCGTCTCGCGGGACAACCCGCTCACCGCCCGGGTCGTGATGAACCGGCTCTGGAGGCAGTTCTTCGGGACGGGGCTTTCCAAGGTGCTCGATGATCTAGGCGCCCAGGGTGAGCCGCCGGTCAATCCGGAACTGCTCGACTGGCTGGCCTGCGAGTTCATGGATTCCAAGTGGAACATGAAGCACATGGTTCGCACGATCGTCACGAGCGATGCCTACAAGCAGACCTCCGTCGCCACGCCTCAGTTGGTAGCCGCCGACCCCTACAACCGTGAGCTGGCACGGCAGTCAACATTCCGCGTCGATGCCGAACTCGTGCGCGACGCGGCGCTCTCCGTCTCGGGCCTGCTCGTCCGCACGATCGGCGGCCCAAGCGTGAAGCCGTACCAGCCTGACGGCTACTGGGAGAATCTCAATTTTCCGGTGCGGACCTACCCGAACGACACGGGAGAGAAGCAGTATCGCCGTGGCCTCTACACCTGGTGGCAGAGGTCGTTTCTCCACCCGAGCATGCTCGCCTTCGACGCGCCGAGCCGCGAGGAATGCTGTGCCGAACGGAATCGGTCCAACATCCCGCAGCAGGCGCTCGTGCTCTTGAACGACCCGAGCTATGTCGAGGCGGCGCGGAGTCTGGCGGCCCGGATCCTCAAGGAATGCAGCGGCTCGTCGGAGGAACGCATGGCCTGGGCCTGGCGTCAGGTGCTGCAGAGGCTGCCACGCGTTGAGGAGATGGAGACGGTGATGCCGCTGCTGCGGAAGCACATCGAACAGTACAAGGCCGACCCTGCCGCCGCGGAGTCGCTGCTCAAGACCGGCCTGACGGCCGTGCCGACCGACGTCGATAAGTCAGAACTGGCTGCCTGGACCCACGTGTCCCGCGTCCTCCTGAATCTCCACGAAACGATCACGAGGCCATGATCATGAACGGCATGAACGGCATGCGAATGCTGCAGCACAATGCAATCGCCCGGCGGGCCTTTCTCGGACGCTCTGCGCAGGGAGTGGGTGCCGTGGCTCTGGCATCCCTTGCCACCCCACGATTGCTCGAAGCCGCGCCGCTCCGCGGAGTGCTGGAAAAGCCGCCGTTGCCGCAGCAGGCAAAGCGGGTGATCTGGCTGACCATGGCCGGCGGTCCATCACACTTGGAGACGTTCGATCACAAGCCGAAGCTGGCCGAACTCGACGGCAAACCGATGCCCGAGAGCATGACTAAGGGGCAGCAACTTGCGCAGTTGCAGGGTGCGAAGCTCACGTGTTTCGGACCGCAGCATCCCTTTTCGAAGATGGGGCCAAACGGCACCGAGATTTGCTCGCTCTTTCCCCACATCGGATCGGCGCTCGGCGACATCTGCCTGATCCGTTCGATGACCACCGAAGCCATCAACCACGATCCGGCTCACATGTTCATGAACACCGGCTCGCAGATCGCGGGCCGCCCGAGCATGGGGGCGTGGGTGACGTATGGGCTGGGAAGCGACGCGGCCGACCTGCCTGGATTCGTCGTGCTCACATCACTCGGCCGGGGCGGCCAGAACCAGCCGATCGCAGCGCGGCAATGGAGTAGCGGCTTCCTGCCGAGCCGGTATCAGGGCGTGCAGATGCGGAGCAAGGGGGACCCGGTGCTCTATCTGGGCAGCCCCTCCGGAGTCACGCGGGAGCGGCAGGGGGCCGACATCGCCGCGATCAACGCCATCAACGCCCAGCACGACGCGCTCACGGGCGATCCCGAGATCGCCGCGCGGATCGCCCAGTATGAAATGGCCTTCGCGATGCAGGCCAGCGTGCCGGAGCTGATGGACACGAAGAACGAAAGTGCCAAGACGCTCGAACTCTACGGCTGCCAGCCGGGCGATGGTTCGTTCGCGTCCAATTGCCTCCTGGCCCGCCGGCTCGCCGAGCGCGGCGTGCGGTTCATCCAGCTCTACCATAAGGACTGGGACCACCACGGGGGCGTGAAAGAAGGCGTCAGGCTGAAGGCCGAGGAGATCGACCGGGCCTGCATGGCCCTGATCACCGATCTCAAGGACCGAGGCATGCTCGACAGCACGATCGTGGTCTGGGCTGGTGAGTTTGGGCGGACGCCGATGTCGCAGGGCGGCAGCGGCCGCGACCATCACAACAAGACGATGAGCGTCTGGCTGGCGGGTGGCGGGATCAAGGGCGGGCTCGTCTATGGCGCGAGCGACGAACTGGGTTATGCGGCGGTGGAAAATGTCTGTACCGTCCACGACCTCCATGCCACGATGCTGCACCAGCTCGGCATCCAACACGATGCCTTCAGCGTGAAGTTCCAGGGGCTCGACGCCAAGCTCACCGGCGTCGAGGGAGCCCGCATTCTCAAGGACATCCTGTCATGAAATGCAGCCACACGACACGGCTCTGCTTCTTGGTCACGATGGCCGGGCTGATCGTGACCGGCCCCTCGGCGGCCGCCGAGCCGGTGCCGTCGTTCAGTCGCGACATCAAAGGCGTCCTCTCCAACCGCTGCGTGCGGTGTCACGGCCCGGACGCGGGATCGCGGCACGGCGGCGGCGATGGTGGCCTGCGGCTCGATACGTTCGCGGGGGCAACGGCCGACCTGGGCGGCCATGCCGCGATCGTGCCGGGCAGTCCGGAGGAGAGCGAGATCATGAAACGGATCACCTCCGACGATCCCGACCTCGTAATGCCGCCCCCCGATGCGGGCGAGCGACTGCCGGCGAAGCAGGTGGAACTCTTCAAACGCTGGATCGCGGCGGGCGCCACCTACGAGCCTCACTGGGCGTACGTCACGCCGAAGCGGCCGGCGGTGCCGGCGGTGAAGAACGTGTCGTGGCCGAAGAACGACGTCGACCGTTTCATCCTGGCGCGGCTCGAGGCGGAAGGGCTTGCCCCGCAGCCGGAGGCCGACCGGGCGACGCTCGCCCGCCGGCTCGCGCTCGACCTGACAGGCCTGCCGCTGTCGCCCGAAGAGATCGATGCGTTCGTGGCCGACCGCGGTCCCGATGCGGTGGAAAAATTGGTCGACCGGCTGCTGGCCCACGATGGCTACGGTGAGCACATGGCCCGTCAGTGGCTCGATCTGGCCCGCTATGCCGACAGTGCGGGCTACGCCGACGATCCGCCGCGGACGATCTGGGGCTGGCGAGACTGGGTGGTCCGGGCGTTCGACGCCAACATGCCGTTCGACGAGTTCACGCTCCGCCAGATCGCCGGCGACCTGCTGCCGAGTGCGACGCTCGACGACAAGGTGGCCACCGGCTTCCATCGCAACACGCTCACCAACAGCGAGGGGGGCACGATCGACGAAGAGTTTCGGACGGTGGCGATCGTCGATCGTGTCAACACCACCATGAGCACCTGGATGGGCACGACGATCGCGTGCTGCCAGTGCCACGACCATAAATACGACCCGCTCTCGCAGCATGAATACTTTGGGCTCTACGCGATCCTGAACAACACGGCTGACACGGACCGAAAAGACGAGACGCCGATCGTACGGATCCCCTGGGAGCCGATCGATGCGCGGCGTGCGGCGGTGGAGGAGGAGATCGTGGAAATCGAACGCCAGATTCCGCCGCCTGCCAAGGGCGTCACCGAGCCGCCGGAGTTTCGGCCCGCCCGCGATCTGGTCAACGGACTGCGAAAGAAGCTCGATGCTGAGCCGCCCGCCTCCGTACCGGTGCTCGAGGAGCTCGCGGGCGACAAGCGGCGAGTGACGAAACTGCAGCATCGCGGCAACTGGCAGGATCTGGGTCCAGTGGTGGCTGAGAGCGTGCCGGCCGTGTTTCCGCCACCAGAGGTTACCGACGGGGGTCGCCTGGATCGCGTGGTGCTGGCGAAGTGGCTCGTAGATCGGCGAAATCCGCTCACGTCTCGCGTGGTGGTGAACAGGCTCTGGGAGCGGCTTTTCGGCATCGGCATCGTCTCGACAAGTGAGGAGTTCGGCAGTCAGGGAGACCTGCCGAGCCATCCGGAACTGCTCGACTGGCTGGCGTGTGAACTGGTCGATCGGGGCTGGGATACGAAGGCCATCATGCGGCTCGTGGTAACGAGCGCCGCCTACCGACAGTCTTCCCGAGCCACCCCTGAACTTGTCGCGCGTGACCCGGAGAACAGGCTCGTGGCCTGCGGGCCCCGCGTTCGGCTATCGGCGGAAGTGATTCGCGACCAGGCGCTCGCCGCAGCGGGGCTGCTCTCGCGCAAGAAGGGGGGGCCGAGCGTGCATCCCCCGCAGCCCAATGTCGGCTTAAGTGCGGCGTTTGGCGGCGGCATTGACTGGAAAACGAGCGCCGGTGAGGACCGTTACCGTCGCGCCCTCTACACCACCTGGCGGCGGAGCAATCCCTATCCGTCGATGGCGACGTTCGACGCGCCGAGCCGCGAGGTCTGCACGGTCCGCCGGCCGCGGACGAATACGCCGCTCCAGGCGCTCGTCACGCTCAACGACCCCGTCTACGTCGAGGCGGCGCAGGCCCTGGCCCGGCGCATGGTGCGTGAAGGAGGCTCGACGGACCCCGAGCGGGCCGTGCGTGGCTTCCGACTCGTGCTCGCCCGGCAGCCTTCACCTGCCGAGAGCGAGCGGCTTGTCAGGCTGCATGATCAGACGCTGGCGGGCTTCAAAAACGATCCCGACAATGCGAAGAAGATGGCGACCGATCCACTCGGCCCGGTGCCGGCCGACCTGACGATCGGGATCGACGATCTCGCCGCATGGACGGTCGTCGCGAATGTGATTTTGAATCTCGACGAAGCCTTCATGTGTCCGTGACGGAGAGTGAGCCATGGATCCGATTTTCGAAAGCAGGCTGCTGGCAACCCGCCGCCATCTCCTCGGCGGGATGGCCGGTGGCATCGGTGCGATGGCGATGCGGGATCTGCTGGGTGCCGGCACGGCGACACCTGCGATCGCGACCGATCCGATGGCTGCAAGACAGCCACCGCTGCCCGCCAAGGCGAAGCGCATGATCGTGATCCACCTGACCGGCTCGCCGCCGCACCTCGATCTCTATGACCATAAGCCCGAACTCGTCAAGCACACCGGCGAGGACTGCCCCGCCGAGGCGATTGCAGGTAAGAAGTTCGCCTTCACCAGTGGCACGCCGAAACTGCTCGGCACGCCGCGGCAATGGGTCCGGTGTGGCGAGAGCGGCATGGAGTTGTCCGACGCGATCCCAAACCTGCACCGCGTGGCCGATAAACTCTGCCTCGTGAAGAGCATGTTCACTGACCAGTTCAACCACGCGCCGGCGGAGTTGATGGTCTACACAGGGAGTCCGAGGGCAGGCCGGCCGAGCCTTGGCAGTTGGGCGACCTACGGCCTCGGCAGCGAGAATGCCAACCTTCCAGGGTTCGTGGTGATGATCTCATCGGGCGTCCAGCCCAACGGCGGCACGAGCAGCTTTGGCTCGGGGTTTCTACCGAGCGTCTATCAGGGCGTGCAGTGCCGTTCGAAGGGCGATCCGGTGCTCTATGTATCGGATCCGCCGGGTATGGACCGGGCGTTGCGGCGGGCCAGCCTCGATGCCCTCAGGGACCTGAACGAACTGCAGGCCCGAGAACTCGGTAATCCCGAAACCGTCACACGCATCGCGCAGTATGAACTCGCCTTCCGGATGCAGGCCAGCGTGCCTGAGGTGATGGACATCTCCCGAGAGCCGCAGGAGGTGCTCGAGGCCTACGGTGCAAAGCCGGGGAGCCCGAGCCTCGCGAACAACTGCCTGCTGGCTCGCCGTCTCGTCGAGGAGGGGGTGCGGTTTGTGCACCTCTTCGACTGGGGCTGGGATTTCCATGGCACCGGGCCGCAGGAGGACATCCGTGACGGTCTCACCAAGAAGGCCGCGACGTTCGATAAGCCGGCGGCGGCACTCATCGAGGACCTCGAACAACGGGGCCTGCTCGAGGATACGCTCGTGCTCTGCACCGGTGAGTTTGGCCGGACGCCGTTCCGTGAGGGCCGTACGGCCGGTGGCGGCATCCTGGGCCGCGATCACTATCCAGACTGTTATTCAGTCTGGATGGCTGGTGGCGGCGTGAAGCCTGGATACGTGCACGGAGCCAGCGACGACCTCGGCTTCAAGGCAGCCCGCGACCAGGTGCACATCCACGACCTCCAGGCGACAATCCTGCACCTCCTCGGCTTCGACCACACGAAACTGACCTACCGTTTCCAGGGCCGCGACTTCCGGCTCACCGACGTGCACGGCCACGTCGTGAAGGAAATGCTTGCGTGACGGTGCGGGAATCCCGTCGCTTACGCTCAGGGCTTGTATGACGCGGGGATCCCCTCGCTGACGACCGGGGCTTGTATCGCGCATACAAGCCCCCGGCGTGAGCCGGGGGATCGGCCCAGCCGGACCTGGCCGATCTCGCACCCGCGACCTGCGGTCGCCGACACGCTATGCTGCCGACATGTCCAGAGCCCCCGTCACGCTCGTCTGGTTTCGTCACGACCTGCGGTTGGAAGACAATCCCGCCCTGACCGCCGCAGCTGCCCGCGGTGCGGTCGTGCCCGTGTTCATCTGGGCGCCGGAGGAGGAGACGCCGTGGGAGCCGGGGGCGGCCTCGCGGTGGTGGCTGCACCAGTCGCTGGGCACACTCTCGGCTGCGGTCGAAAAGGCTGGCGCATCGCTCGTGATCCGCCGCGGACCCTCGCTCGACACGCTGCGCACGCTCGCCAGGGAATTCTCCGCCACGCATGTCGCCTGGAACCGGCGGTATGAGCCGGCGGTGATCCGCCGCGACACGGCCATCAAGAAGGCTCTTAGTGACGACGGGCTCGCCGTCGAGAGCTTCAACGGTTCGCTTCTCTTCGAGCCGATGCACGTCGCTACGAAGGAGGGCAAGCCGTATCAGGTGTTCACGCCCTTCTGGCGGGCGCTGCTGGCCCGCGAGGAGCCGGCCGCGCCGGGGACAGCCCCCCGAAAGCTCCGCGCCGCTGCGGCGACCGGGAAGGCCGGCGGGAAAACGCTCTCCGTCGATTCGCTCGGACTGTTGCCCGCGATCGACTGGGCTGGCACGATGCGGACGACATGGACGCCCGGCGAGGAAGGGGCTCGACAACGGCTGAAGACGTTTCTTGCCCGGGGCATCGCCGGCTACGGCACGGAGCGAGACCGGCCCGACCACGAGGGCACCAGTGCGCTGAGCCCCCACCTCCACTTTGGCGAGATCTCACCGCGGCGGGTCTGGCACGCCGTCCGCGAGGCCGTAGGCGGCGCTCCCGCCGCCGGCATCACCGGCAGTCCGGAGGTCTATCTGCGGGAGTTGGGCTGGCGTGAGTTTGCCAACCACCTGCTCTATCATTTTCCCCACACGACCGACGCGCCGCTCCGCGCCGACTACGCAAGATTTCCCTGGGCGAACGATCCGGTGGGTCTCCACGCCTGGCAGCGGGGGCGAACAGGCTTCCCCATCGTCGATGCCGGCATGCGGCAGCTCTGGGCCACCGGCTGGATGCACAACCGGGTGCGGATGATCGTGGCGAGCTTCCTCGTCAAGGATCTGCGGGTGAGTTGGCTGGAGGGAGCGAGGTGGTTCTGGGACACCCTCGTCGACGCGGATCTGGCGGCCAACACGCTCGGCTGGCAGTGGGCCGCAGGGTGCGGCGCCGACGCGGCCCCATACTTCCGCATCTTCAATCCGACGAGTCAGGCGGAAAAGTTCGACCCCGATCAGGCCTACGTTCGGCAGTGGGCCGGGCTCGGTCGCGACTATCCTGAGCCGATCGTCGACCATGCGGAAGCGCGGAAGCTCGCGCTGGATGCGCTGAAGGTCGTGTCGGCCGGCAGAAAATAGTCGCTATTTCTTCAGCTTTTTCTCGACGTCTGCCATCGTCGCCCGCACCTTATCGACGATCTTCTTCTGCGAGGCAGGCTCGGGCACCTTGTCGGCCGCCTTGTCGGCCTCTTTGAGCAGTGCCAGCGCCTTCTTGTTGTCGCCATTGGCACTTGTGGCCATGGCCACGGCCAGCAGTGCATAGGCCCTGCTCTCTGCGCGTTCGACACTCTTGGCAGAGGCTTCCGCATCCGTGAGCAGTTTTTCAGCATCCTTTTGCTTGCCGGTCTGCGCCTGCACGCCGGCCGCGGCCGAGAGCGCTTCAGCCTTCGCCCGCGGCTCATCGAGGGTCTTGGCAGCCTCGAGGAGCTTGTCGACGACGTCGCTGGCGGCATCGGCCAGTCCGCTGCGGGTGTATCCCAGCGCCACGGCCGCCAGGGCATCGGCTCGGAATCGTTCCTCGACGCTGGCAGCCGCATCGGCCGCCTTCTTCAGCGTCTCCTTCGCCTGCGCAGAGTCTGTGTTGGCCTTGTAGATCGCCCCGGCGTCGGCGAATAGCTTGGCCTTGCGGACCGGGTCGTCGATCGTGTCGACCAGGCCGCAGGCCTGGGCGAGCGCTTCCCGGGCCGGCTTGCGGTCGCCGATCTCGGCGAGGAACCCGGCGACCTCCACCAGCCGTGGCGCAAAGAGGTTGGCATCACCCTCCCCCTTGAGCTTTTCAAGCGCCTTCGCGGCGGTTTCCTTCGCCTCGGCTTCCTGATTCGCAGCAAACTGGGCTCTCGCCACCTTCACAAGCGCGGCTGCCTGGCGATCGGGCGTCTTTTCCTTCTCAGCATTCTTCAGCCGCTGCTCGATCGTCAGCGCCGGCTTCTTCTTGGTGCCACAGCCCACGGCGGGCAGGACCGCTGCCAGGCCCACGATGATGATGAGGCACGAACGGATCGAGTCAAACTGACGCATGGGTGGCAACTCCGAAAAGCAGAGGCGGCGATATTCGTTCTTGAACCTACGGAAGTCAGGCATCGGTGGCGTGGGCGGCCATCAGAATTTCAGGCGGGACCGTGACAGTCGGGCATACGTTTCCGCCATCAGATCGTCTTCGGCCGACTCATCCTCGGCCTCGTAGGTCACTGAGAACCGCAGGTAGGCACCACAGTCGTCCCACGGCACGGTTGAGATCGACAGGTCGTGGATGAGGAACTGGCTGGCGTCCTGCGCCGTGGCGAAGACACGGTCGCCGGCCCCCTGAGGACTCTTCGTATAGAGGAAGTAGGTGCCGCCCGGCATTTCGCACTCGAAGCCGACGGCCCGTAGCACGCCGACGAGCTTCTCCAAGCGACGGCGATACTTCTCGCGGACGCGTCGCGGAATCTCGGCGTCGCCGAGCGCCGCCGCGCCCGCCTTCTGGATTGCCATGAACTGCCCGGAGTCGCAGTTGTCTTTCACGTCGGCGAAGGCCCGGACGATTTTTTCGTGGCCGCAGACCCAGCCGAGCCGCCAGCCGATCATGTGGAAGCCCTTCGACATCGAGTGCACCTCGACGCCCACCTCCTTGGCACCGTCGATCGACAGGAACGACAGCGGCTCGTCCTCGTAGGAGAGCATGATATGGGCGGCATCCTGCACCACGATGATGCGATGCTTGTGGGCGAAGTCGACGACCTGTTCATAGAAGGCCCGGGTGGCCGTCTTGCCGGTCGGGCTGTTGGGGTAGCAGAGCACCAGGAGCTTGGTGCGGGCCAGGACATCGTCGGGGATGCCGGCCAGATCGGGGAAGAAATCGTTCTCTGGCACCAGCGGCAGCCTGTGGACCACGCCACCAAACCAGCGTGTGGCCGTGCCCGCGACCGGATAGCCTGGCACCGTCATCAGCGTGACGTCGCCGGGGTCGATGAAGGCCGCCGGGAGCATGGCGTAGGCGGTTTTCGAGCCGATGCAGTGGTTGATCTCCTTGACGGGGTCGAGGCTGACCCCGAATTCCCGCTGCATGAACTTCGCCACCGCCTCCTTGTAAGCCGCGATGCCGTTGTCGGCATACCCACGGTTTTCCGGACGGTCGACCTCCCGCTTCATCACCGTGCGGACGCTTTCGGGGGCCATTTCGTCGTTCTCACCGATGCCGAAGTCGAGCATCCGCCTCTCGGGATGCTCGGCAAGGGCCTGCCGCTTGGCCCGCTTGATCAGTTCGAACTTGTAGATCTCGTTGCCCTTGCCGTAGCCCGCCCCGCCGATGCGTTGGGCGAAAAGGTCCTGAAACCAAGGGTCAGCTGCTGTTTCGGCGGTGGATGTCGGGGTGGTGGCCATGGAGCGCGGGTGGGGTGGGTACGGCAGGATTGAAACGGACGATTCACGCACATGCGTGGAACCTTGAAAGGCCAGTATAGGAAAGGTCGCCAGGAGAGCGATCCCGGCCATGCAAACACCCGGTAGAGGGGGTTCTGCGGGGCCGGTCCATGGTTGCCACGGCCTGAAAAACCCCTGTTTTTCAGCCGTATTTCCCAAGATTTGATTCGGCCTCGACGCCTGTGTGGACTAGAGGGACAAGGAGTTCACCAGCCATGCCCACCCGCGCGACCATCCCAGGAGCCTTCGGCCCGTTCGACGGCGACTTCGATCCGTTCGAGGACGACGAAGACGTGGGCGTCTTGATCCCGCTGGAGTAGTGCCGGCCGGCTAGGACGGCTGGTCGCTGTGACGCTGCCGGATGGCTGCCGCGGCCCGCCTCCGGGTTTCGATGGCGTCGCCGATCTCGGTCGCCAGACCACTTGATCGTTGCAGGCACTCTGCCATCACGCCGGCCTCGAACGCCACCACGGTGACATCGGTCTTCGCCACTACCCGGACTTCGCTCGGCCGGCCCGCGGAGATCGTCGCCTCACCATAAAAATCGCCGGGGGCGAGGCTAGCGACCTCGACCTCCTCGCCGTCGGCGTTGCGGGCCGACAAGACGGCGTCGCCCTCCGCGATAAGCGTAAAGCCGTTCCGCGTGCTGCCAAAGGGAAGCATCTCACCGCCGGCTGAAAACATCAGCACGCGGGCACCTTCCGCCGCGATGTCATTGGCCCCAGTCTCTCCATCCCCAGTTGTCTTCCGGCGGTCTGCTGCGTCGAGCAGCGCCTGGCGGACGTGCCGATACCGGGGAAACCGCTGGAGGAGTTCCACCGGGGTGGGAGTCGGAGGCGACAGCGAGCCTTCGAATCGGTATTGGACGGCGATCGGGTAAGGAATTTGCAGACCGTGGCGGCGGGCGACGTACCAGATCCGGGTGAGGATCGCATCACGGATCGGCAGCACGTCCTCGTACCGGGCAACGGTGAAATACAGCCGGTAGGTGATCGAGAAGTCACCGTAATTGAGCGTGTGCACCTCCGGCGGGGGCTGCCGCAGGACGCCCGGAGTCGTTTCCAGCAGTTCGAGCATCGCCCGCTTCACCAGGTTGGGCGGATGGTCGTAGGAGAAGCCCATGTCGTAGGTTTCGGTCCGCTCGAACGTGGGCCGAGAGAGGTTGCTGAACGATTCCTTGTAGAGCGAGACGTTGGGGATGATCCTCATCTCGTGAAGGAGCGTCTCGATGTGCACGCTCCGCCAGTTGATCTCGATCACCTTGCCCGTCGTGCCGTCCGCAATCAGCCAGTCGCCGATGTTGAGAGGCCGCTCCAGCAGGAGCATTAGTCCCGAGACGACATTCCCGAGTGGTTCCTGCAGTGCAAGGCCGATCACGATGCTGCCGAGACCCAGGGCCGTGAGCGCGCCCGAGATCTCCTGCTTCCAGACCTGCGAATAGATGATGGCGGCCCCCAGGGCGATCAGGGCGCCGCGGGTCAGGTCGCGGAGCAGCTTGGGCACCCGCTCCTGCCAAGATCCCCGCTGCACAGAGCCGAAGACACCATCGTTGATGAATGTCAGCGTGGTATAGAGAACGGTGAGCCAGAAACCTGTCTGCACCAACCGCACGAAGAAGTCATCGGCTGGCAGTTGCCAGACCTGCGTCACGAACAGCATGACGGCCAGTGCCGGCACGACCAGATTGCGGAGAGCCCGCAGGGTCGGCGTGAGCCGCCAGCGATGCCGCTGTCCGGAACTGATGAGTTCGGTAAGCAGCAGGAGCAGCACGGGAAATCCCACCACCAGCGTCGCTGCGGGCAGTAGCGGAATGGTCAGGGGAACGGTGGGGTCGGTCATGGCTGGTGCACGGCGTGGCGGTCAGGCCTCCACCGACCTCCTGAGTCGCCACGTCTTCACGGTCCCCTGACCGCGCAGCTCCACATCGAAGGGCCCATCGAAGGAATAGAGATCGCTGAGCCGGTCATACACCTGTTGGGTGACGTGGATGGTGCTATCGCCCTGAGCGGCCAGACGCGAGGCGATGGCAGCCGTGTCGCCCCACAGGTCGTAGAGAAACTTATGGCGACCCACCACGCCTCCCACGACTGGACCGGAGTTGATGCCGACCGCAAGCGTGAGCGTCGCTCCGTGCTCGCGGTCGAAGGCGACGACGATCCGGGTGAGTTCCTGCGCGAACAGCATCGCCCTGGCGGCATGGTCGGGCCGGCTCACGGACAGTCCGCAGACGGCCATATACATGGCCCCCACGGCACGGACCTTCTCCACACCGCACTTTTCCGCGGCGTCGTCGCAGGCTGCCACGAGATCACCTAGCAGTGAGATGGCACGGCTGTCGTTGCCCCTGCCACCGAGAGCATCGATGCCGCCGAAATCCGCGACCAGAACGGTGACATCGGCAAACTGCCGCGTGGCCTTCTCGTCACCGCCCCGCCGCTGCTCGATGGCAGAGGCCGGCAGGATATTGAGGAGCAGTTCCTGGTTCTCGCGGGCTTTTTCCTCGAGGTCGGCCCGCTGCCGCCGCAGGTTGGCCGACATGTCGTTGAACACCCTCGCCAGTTCGCCAAACTCGTCCCGCGTGTGCAGGTCGACGCTCACCGTGGTGTCACCGGCGCTGATCTTCCTGGCCGCGACGGAGAGCTGTTTGAGCGGTCGCACGAGCAGCCATGAACTCACCAGTGCCAGGATCGTCGTACCAATCGCCAACGCCGTGGTGGCGAGCACGGCATTACGGGCGTAGTCGTAAATGGGCTTGTAGGCCTCGGCCTCGTCGATCTCGGCGACGACCGCCCAACGCAATGAATTCAGGTCGAGCGGTCCGTAGGAACTGAGCACAGGCACGCCGCGGTAGTCGTTGATCAAGGCGATGCCCTCGCGGCCGATCAACGCCTGCTCGGTGCTGTACGTCTTTACCGGCAGCTGGTTGAGCACGGTGCCCTGCCGCTCGATCTGGTCCACGACCGAGGTGGTCACCATCGACGTTCGGAGTCCGCGAATGAAGGCCTTGGGATCCTCGACCATGAAGCGGCTGCGGCTCCGCATCGTGAAGTCGGGGCCCACGACGTAGCACTCCCCGGTCTTCCCCATCCCCTCCCGCTCCCACTGGAAATTGCCGGTCAGCAGCTCGACGATCCGGTCGATGGGGAACTCCAGGGCCAGGATGCCGACCATGTCGGGTCCATTGAAGATGGGCGAGAGCACGAAGCCCACCGGGCGGCCGAGGCTGGGACGGTAGAGTTCGGTGTCGACGACCTTGAAGGCATCGCGATCGCCGGCGCGGGACAGCATGTCCGCCGCCTTGGCGAGGTTCGTGGCCGCATAGGGGCCGTCCCGCAGGCTGGTGGCGAAGTCGGGCCGCTTGCGGAGCGTGTAGATGACTTCCAGCGTTTCATCGTCGATGAGCAGGATGTCCTCAAATCCGAACATCTTTCCCACCCGGTCGAACCGCTCCTGCAAGGCGGCGTGAGCGAGGCCGTAAGGGGAGTCGTCGGCCGTCGCAGGGGCGACCATGTAGTGATATTGCAGATACCGCTGGGCAGGATTGGCCGGCAGATACTGCTCGGGCTGGGCTGTGCCGCCGAGGTTCTTCTGGATTTGGGGCAGAACGTGGGTGCCATAGTAGCTCCGCAGTTCCTGCTCCTGCGCGTCGGAGAGCGTCTCGGCGGCCAGCGCCCGATAGGACTGTTTGAAGTTGACCATCGCATCCGCCGCCAGCTTCCCGTCCGACAGCGAGATCGCCTGGTCGCGGAGCGCTTCGAGCATGGCCATGAGGCCGCTCGTCTTGGAGTGCCGCACGCTCTGCAGGTGGTTTTGCACCGCGTTCGTGATGGCCGAGCGGGCCGACTGGTAGCCGATCCAGCCGATGGCGAGGATCGATCCCAGGCTCACGAGCAGCATCAAGAGGATAAACCTCGACTGCACGCCGATACGTTCGAGCCCCAGCATGCACGATCCTTGTGGAGTGGTCTGTCGTGGGTCAAAAAAACTGAACCGCACAGGCTACAGTCGGGACGCCCCGCGGGCAACGCGCTGGCCGGGCCGGATGAAAACTGGCCAGATGACCCAGACCCGCCCCTGTTGCTCTCTATGCCGGCGTCGCGACGCCATACAGCGCCGCGACGAGCGACCGGGTCCGTGGGCCGGGCAGCGCCCCGGGATGCATGGCACTGGGAATAAAGGCGAAGCCCAATCCGTGCGACGGGTCGGCAAACGCCAGCGATCCGCCCGCGCCTGGGTGCCCGAATGCTGCGTGGTTGGGGCCGTAGACACCATGCTGATTGGTCATGAAACCTCCGGAGAAAGAGGTCCTGTCGATGAGGACACGGTCAGGTCCGCTGCTCAAGGTGGTCCTCATCGCGGCAAGGGTTTCGTCACGGAAGAAAGACGACTGATCACTGCTGCAGAGGAGCGAGTAGAACCGGGCGACGGCGTCGGCGGTGGCGATCGCCCCGAGCGACGGGAGGGAAGCGCCGCGCATGGCTGGCGTGTTCATCACCGCGGGGGTGAGCATCCCGCCCGGTTCGCTCAACGCGCGTCGGGTGAGTGAAGTAGGATCCCCGAACGCCTTCGTGAATGGGCCCGGGGATGGTGGCGTCTTGGGCGCGGAAACGGTGGCCGCGGTATCGATCAACGCGGCAGGCAGGCCGAACCAGAGATCGAGGCCGAGCGGTTTGCGGAATGTGTTCTCCCAGGAGGAGCCGAGCGTCTCGCCGGCCACGCGTCTGACGATCTCGTCGAGCAGGAACCCGAAGGTGCGGGCTCCATAGCCGTGGCTGCCATCGACCGGCCAGTTCGGCGGTTGCGCTGCGAGAGAGGCCGCCACCGCTTCATGATCGGTGATCGACAGGCCCTTCTGATCGATCGCGGCGAGGCCGGCCTGGTGCGAGAGCAGCTGCCCGAGCGTGATCTGGTCTTTGCCAGCGGCGGCGAACTCAGGCCATAGTTTTGCCACGGTGGTCGTGAGAGGGATGCGTTTCTCTTGCAAGGCGTGCAGGGTGCAGGCCGCGGCGATGCCCTTGCTGGCCGACCAGATCAGGCAGGGGGTCGCAGCAGTCCAGGCCCGGCCGGCCGCGGCCTCGCCGCCGTGCAGCGAGATCAGCGGCTCTCCATCCTGCCAGACGGCGAGCGCTGCCCCCCCGGCGGACGTCTCTTCCAGGATGGCCATGAAGGCCGTCGTCAGACGGTCAACGACCTCGTTCCGCGAGGACCCTGG
>JBILKZ010000056.1:0-23195 GCA_044376405.1 Pirellulales bacterium | reverse complement strand
ACCGTCCGAAGCGGATCATCCATTCCGCGAGTCGCCGACGGAGGAGGAGGTCATCCGGATTCTTGCGGACTGCGGTTTCGAGCACGCGGTAGGCGTAGCTACGGTCGTCCTTCGTGGCGGTGGGGCGTTCGGCAAACTCGATTATCAGGCGGGCAAATTCAGCCTGCGCGTCCGCGTCGTCTGGCTTGTAGGCAAGGTACCGCGAAAAAAGGTCCAACGCCTCGGTGGAATTGCCCTCCTGCTGCTTGGAGCGTGCCAGCCTCACCAAGGCGCCCGCATTCCGTCGGACCTGAAACTGGTGGACGAAGGTAACGGTACCCAACACGGTAGCTGCGATGGCCAGCAGCGCGATCAGCACGCGAACGTTGATGCGTTTTTGAGGACGATTCACAGGATGGGAGGCCTGAGCAGGCGGCGGGAAAACAGGTATTTCAGAGTCTATACCGGGGTTACGTGTCTCGCCCGCCTTCCTCATTCCCAGGACTTTCACCGCTGCCTCCGCGGCTGGCAGCAGAACACCCAAAGATTTGAGAGCGGCCTGGACGATGATCCGATTGCGCAGACTTTTCCGACTGCGGCGGAATTGACGGGCAGGGCGGCCGTGCCGGTCAGCCGAGGGACATCTGGAATGGATGGAAACGTGCGTCAAAGCCCCGTTCAGACACAGACGCAGCACGCTTGTTGCCTCTGGATCGGGGTGATGATTGCGGTCACGCTGGCAGGCCCCCTGCAGGCTGAGGAGCCGGTGACGACGCGGCCGACCCAGCCGCGGGCCGGGCAGGTGCGCCCAACGGCCGGTGTTCAGCCAGCCTCCCGGCCGGCGACGGGGCGGGCCGGCGACCGAACCGCCGTCCGCAGTCCGAAGGTCGATCATGCTGTGATGCCGGCCGGCGGTATGGCGGCGGGGCAGACCCGTTGCAGTCAGTGCCAGCGGTCGGCCTGTCCGCAGTGCCGGCTTCCCGAGAAGCACCACCATGCGCATGCACAGTGCCAGCACGGCCTCTGCCCGGCCCATTGTCCGGTGCGTCCCGACGTGTTTGGTTTCTACGGCACGCAGTGGCGGAGGTGGCCCGGCTCGGGGGTGGTTCAGGCCTCGAACAATGAAGCAGCGACTCCAGCCCGGCCGCCACGGGCAGAAGTGCCTGGTGCGGAGGAGGAATCGCTCGAGCCCGATGCCGCCGCAGAAGACCTGCCCGTCCCAGCCACCGGGGGGCTGCCCGACGAGCCGAAAAACCCTGAGCGGGCGGGGAAACAGCCGGCTGCTGTCGATCCGCAGTCGTCCGATCGATCATCACCCGCCGACGAAGCGACAGCGGTTGACGGCACACGCGTCGATGAGTCTGAGAGCGAAGCCAAGTCAGCCCCGCAGCCAATGGAGGCGTCGGGAGATGAAGCTGACAAGGTGGTGAGCCACACCGCCTGGAGGACGTTCACCACCGCGCCGCCGCGACTGGCGGTCCAGCGGTGAACGCCGCAGTGCCCTGATGAATGCGAGAGGCGGGAGTCGAACCCGCACGCCTTGCGGCACTGGAACCTAAATCCAGCGCGTCTGCCAATTTCGCCACTCTCGCGCAACCGATCTGTGCTCAGTCTACCTACGAGCCACCCACCTTCGAGCCACGTGCCCCCTTATCGCCGCCCCGCCGGTCAATGCCACCTGCAGGGCTGTCGAGAAGCCGGTCGAGGCTGCCGCTGCCGGCGTCATCCCGGGGCGGCCAGGTCGCCAGCAACAACTCGTGGAGTGTGTTATCGGCCGACGTCCGGCCCAGTCTGGCAAACCGGATTTCTAAAAACAGCACGCAGCGATCGGGCGGATTGCGGTCATTCCACTGGCGGGCGAGCGCCGCGGCGATCGCCGGCGCGAAGATCCGCTGCTGGGGCCGCGGAAGAACCCAGAAGAGCTTGTGCCAGCGGTGGTGTGGCAGGGATGTAAAACCCCCCGTGGGCCGCTCGGCCTCGAGCGGCCCACCGTCGCGAAGAAGATCGACGACATCGTCGTTGGCCAACTCGGCTCGAGCGTAGACCCACTGCTCCTGACGCTCGACATCGCCGAACATGCCCCACTCCTGATGCATGCAAGGAATGTTGATCAGCGACCTGACGAGTCGGGGCAGCGGATAGTGGTGCCACGGCGTCACGTCGTGCGCAAGGCTCACCAGCGCAAGCGTTCCCGCGGCAAGACAGACCCATCGCGTGGCCCGGGATTCCGGGCCGGCCGATGCGTCGGGGCCGTGGGAGCCGGCCGCTCCTCGAGGGTCGAGCCGATTCCAGAACTCCGGCGGCACAAGCGCCAGCCAGGCCGCCAAGCCCACGTATCCAAACAGCCCCACCGTCATCGTGAGGCAGACGGCGAGGTGGAAGAGCATGAACAGGATGACGAGGCAGCCGCGGACCCGTGCCGCTGGTGCTGCGATCAGCAACACAGGTCCCAGGAGTTCGATCGCGAGCACGGTCCACGACGCCGGGCGGGCCATCCAGCCTGTGCCCAAGAGCCAGGCCCCCAGCGGCGTGCCGTGGTCGTGGACCGACATCGCAAAGTGGACCGCATCGCCCGAGAGCCAGATGTCGTTCCATTTGGAGAGTCCTGCGGCGAGGTAGACCACGGCGATCTGCAGCACGAGCGCGACGGTCGCCGACGAAAAGAGCTGCCCGTGGCGGCTGTCGCGGCGAGCATCCCACGACCAGGCGGAGCCGAGCGGCAGGAACATCCCCCAGAAGAGCAGGCAGGCCAGCCAGGCGTCGCCCGCGTTGGTGGCCGGCGCGGTCCGTCTCAGGATGCTCACGACCGCCAGCCACGACGCGATCGTGGCACAGCGAGTGAGGCATCCGGCCGCCAGTAGCAGTCCCGCCGCCGCTTCCAGGCAGAGCATGGCCGGGCCCCACCAGTCGGTATCGACGAGCGTGGCCAGCGACCACGCGCACGGATCGTCGAGGTATTGCCGTACCAATCCCAGGGGAAACATCCCATCCGGGGCAAACATCAGCGACACATCGCGGCTGCGGAGCAGAGCGTCGATGGTGACGAGCATGCCGATCGCGGCCCGAAAGGCGGCCAGACTGCGTAAATCGAGCGTGAAGGCCCGCCGCGCCAGCATCGTGAGCCTCGTGTCCTGCGGGGGTGTTTCTTGAACAACTCGCGGCTCGAAACTACAACATCGACCGTCCAGGGATCGATCCCAACTGTTTACCCAACCGCCTGTTTCGAGGAGAACCCCGAGCGATGCATGTTCCACTGGTGGTGTTGGGTGGCGGTCCGGGCGGCTATGCCGCGGCCTTCATGGCAGCTGATCTCGGCATGGCGGTGACCCTGGTGGAGCGCGACGAACGGCTGGGCGGCACCTGCCTGCTGCGGGGCTGCATCCCGTCCAAAGCGCTCCTGCACGTGGGACGCGTGCTGGCCGAGACCCGCGAGATGGAGGAGTGGGGGGTCCACTTCCCGCGGCCCACGGTGAATGTCGACGCGCTGCGGGCCCGAAAAGACAAGATCATTTCCACGCTCACCGGCGGCCTCGGCCAGCTGGCCCGCCGTCGCAACGTGACCATCGTGCGGGGAAATGCCCGGTTTACGAGTCCCAACACGCTTGAAGTCGCCGCTGCGACGGCCGGCGGTGCCAGCCAGACCCTCACGTTCGACCACTGCATCCTGGCCAGCGGCTCCCGCCCGGCGCGGATCCCGGCGTTCGACATCGGCAGTCCGCGGGTGATGGATTCGACCGGCGCGCTCGAACTGGCCGACATTCCGGAATCACTGCTCGTTGTCGGTGGCGGCTACATCGGCCTGGAGATGGGCACCGTCTATGCCGAACTCGGCACGCGTGTCTCGGTCGTCGAACTCACCGACACGCTGCTGCCCGGGGCCGACCGCGACCTCGTCAAGCCGCTGCAGCAACGGCTCGAGAAGCTGTTCGAAAAGATTCATCTGCGCACGAAGGTCGTGAAGCTGGAGGATGCCGGGGAGTCTGTCCGCGTGCATTTCGACGGCCCGGATGGGCCGAGTGTGCGGGAGTTCTCGCGGGTGCTCGTGGCCGTGGGCCGGCGACCGAATTCCGATGGCATCGGGCTGGAAAGCACCGGTGTGAATGTCAATGCGAAAGGCTTCGTGGAGGTTGACGACCAGCAGCGGACGGCTGATCCGCACATCCTGGCGATCGGCGACGTCTGCGGTGAGCCGATGCTGGCGCATCGCGCGAGCCACCAGGGCAAGGTTGCGGTCGAGTCATTGCACGGTGAGGCGGCGGTATTTGCGCCGCGCGCCATACCGGCGGTGGTATTTACTGATCCCGAGATCGCCTGGGCGGGGCTTACCGAGAACGAGGTGGCCGTGTCGGGTCGCGTGGTCGAGATCAGCCGTTATCCGTGGGCTGCCAGCGGGCGTGCCCATGCCCTGGGGCGAACTGACGGCATGACGAAGGTGCTCGTCGATCCCGAGACCGACACCGTGCTCGGCGTGGGCATCGTGGGGCCCGGCGCCGGCGAACTGATTGCGGAAGGGGTGCTGGCGATCGAAATGGGCTGTTCGGCCCGCGATCTGATGGAGTCGATTCACCCGCATCCGACGCTCAGCGAAACGGTCGCATTCGCGGCCGAAAACTACTTCGGCCTCGCCACCGAGATCTACCGTCCCCGCGCAGAAGCGGCCAAGTAGGCGGGTATGGCGAATGGGCTTTACGCCCCTCGGAACCATCGGAATAATGGGCAAAGTTCGCCCACCTTTCCGGAGCACTCCATGGCCAGCCCCGACATCGATCAGACCGGCAGCGAAGTTGTTGAGGAGGCGGGGGCAGCGAACGGGCGCTCCGGCGGGGGTGGAAATCTGCCCAGAGGGGGCCATGCTCCCATGTCGATCGGCCAGATGAGTGACAGCACGAGCGGGCAACCGGTGCGTGCCGATGGCGTGGTCGCCGTCGACTCAGACCCCACGGAGACGACCGAGTGGCTCGACTCCCTGCGGTATGTCATCAACAGCCGCGGCTCCGACCGGGCCGCCTATCTGCTGCATGCTATCGAGCAGGAGGCCTACCGGCTGGGTGTGCCGATCCCGTTCTCCACGACCACGCCCTACATCAACACGATTCCGGCCGACAAACAGCCGCCGTTTCCGGGCAACCGCGAACTGGAGCGGCGGATCAAGAGCATCATCCGCTGGAATGCGATGGCGATGGTGGTGCGGGCCAATCGCGAAGACAAGAGCATCGGCGGCCACATCTCCACCTTCGCCTCCTCGGCGACGCTCGTGGAAGTGGCGATGAACCATTTCATCCGCGGCCGCGGCGACGACTACTCGGGCGACCAGGTCTATTTCCAGGGGCACGCCTCGCCGGGCATCTACTCCCGTGCGTTCCTCGAAGGCCGGCTCAGCGAAAAGAAGCTGGAGAATTTCCGTCGTGAACTGGCCGAGGGTGGCGGGCTTTCGAGCTACCCGCATCCCTGGCTGATGCCCGAGTTCTGGGAGTTCCCCACGGTGTCGATGGGGCTCGGGCCGCTGATGGCCATCTACCAGGCGCGGTTCAACAAGTATCTGCAGGATCGCGGCATCAAGGACACGAGCAAGCAGCACGTCTGGTCCTTCATCGGCGACGGCGAGTGCGACGAGCCGGAAACGCTCGGCGCGATCTCGCTGGCGGCCCGCGAGAAGCTCGACAACCTCGTGTTCGTCATCAACTGCAACCTGCAGCGGCTCGACGGCCCGGTGCGTGGCAACGGCAAGATCATCCAGGAGTTGGAAGGGGTCTTCCGCGGCGCCGGCTGGAACGTCATCAAGGTGATCTGGGGCGACGAGTGGGATTCGCTGCTCGCGAAGGACGAGAAGGGCAAACTCGTCAAGCGGATGAACGAGATCGTCGACGGCCAGTATCAGAAGTATGTCGTCATGCCCGGCGGCTACATCCGTGAGCACTTCTTCGGCGGCGATCCGGAGCTGGCCGAGATGGTGTCGCACCTCTCCGACGAGAAGCTCAAGAAACTGCGGCGCGGCGGCCACGATCCCGAGAAGGTCTACGCGGCCTACGACGCGGCGATGAAGTGCCACGGCAAACCGACCGTGGTGATTGCCAAGACGATCAAGGGCTACGGCCTCGGCGAGGTTGGCGAGGGTCGCAACGTCACCCACCAGCAGAAGAAGCTCAACGAGGAGGAACTGCGGGCCTTCCGCACGCGGTTCGGCATTCCGATCTCCGACGACGAGGTTGCCAAGGCACCCTTCTACCGTCCGCCGGAGGATTCGCCCGAGATGAAGTATCTGCGGGAGCGGCGGGCGGCCCTCGGCGGGCCTGTGCCCACCCGGCCGAAGCAGGCGCCGCTGCTCAAAACGCCCTCGCTCGCGGAATACACGAGCTTCATCGAAAAGAGTGCCGGCCGCGAGGTCTCCACGACCACTGGCGTGGTCACGCTGATGGCGTCGCTGCTGAAGGACAAGAACGTCGGCAAGTACATCGTGCCGATCGTGCCCGATGAGTCGCGGACCTTCGGCATGGATCCGCTCTTCAAGCAGTGCGGCATCTATGCCCACAGCGGCCAGCTCTACGAGCCGGTCGACTCGGATCAGCTGCTCTATTACCGCGAGGCCAAGGACGGACAGATTCTCGAGGAGGGCATCACCGAGGCCGGGAGTATCTCGAGCTTCATCGCCGCCGGCACGGCCTATGCCAGCCATGGCGTGCCGATGATTCCGATGTTCATCTACTACTCGATGTTCGGGTTTCAGCGAATCGGCGACCAGATCTGGGCCGCCTGCGACTGCCGCGCCCGAGGGTTCCTGCTCGGCGGCACCGCCGGCCGGACGACGCTCGCCGGTGAGGGGCTCCAGCACCAGGACGGCAACAGCCAGCTGTTCGCCATCGCGTATCCCACCGTGAAGGTCTACGACCCGGCGTTCGTCTATGAGACGACGGTCATCATGCTCGACGGCATGGACCGCATGTATGCCAAGGGCGAAGACTGGATCTACTACATCACGGTCTATAACGAAAACTACGAGATGCCTTCGATGCCGGCAGGCTGCGAAGAGGGCATTCTCAAGGGTATGTACAGGCTCCGTGAGGTGCCGGCGAAGGCGGCGGCCGCAGGTCCCCTGCCGCATGTGAATCTGCTCGGCTCGGGTGCCATCCTGCGGGAGGTGATCCGTGCGTCCGAACTGCTGTCTGAGCACTGGGGTGTGGCCAGCACGGTGTGGAGCGTGACCAGTTGGAAGGAGTTGCGTCGCGAGGCGCTGGAGTGCCGCCGCTGGAACATGCTGCATCCGGAGGCCACGCCGCGGCGTAGTTACCTCGAGGATCAGGTGGCCGGTGCGAAGGGCCTGTTCGTGGCGGCCAGCGACCACGTGCGGACGGTTCCAGAGCAGCTTGATCCCTGGATTCCTGGGGGCCTGTTCGCGCTCGGCACCGACGGCTTTGGTCGCAGCGACACCCGCGGTCCGCTGCGGCGGCACTTCGAGGTCGATGCCGAGTGCATCGCCATCGGCACGCTGTCGCGGCTGGCGGCGGAGGGCGCCATCGGGGCGCACGTTGTGGCCGAGGCCATCCGGCGGCTGGGTGTGAATCCCGACAAGATCGATGCCGCATCGGCCTGAGGCTGACCACAGGCGGCGGATGAGTTTCCCGAATCAAGTGTGTTTCTGAGATCGCGGCAAGAAGGCAACCCGAAGAGTCAACAAGAGCAACGGAGTCCATGGCAACCGAATTCAAGCTGCCCGATCTGGGCGAAAACATTGCGTCTGGCGATGTCGTGACCGTCTTCGTATCGGAAGGCGATGTGGTGAAGCCGGGGCAGGCGCTCTTGGAGGTGGAGACCGACAAGGCGGTGATCGAAGTGCCCTGTCCACCGGGCGGCCGCATTGCCCAAGTGCTCGTCAAGAAGGGCGACACGGTGAAGGTGGGGCAGACGCTCGTGGTGCTCGATGCTGCCGGCGCTGCTGCGGCTCCCGCCAAGCCGGCTCCGACGCAAGCGACGATCCAAGCGCCGACGCAAGCGCCGACCCAAGCTCATTCATCCGCGCCGGCACCCACGCCGGCACCGAAGCCGGTCGCGGCTCCTGCTCCCGTACAGCCAGTGGCGGCTGCTGCGCCGCCGGCCGCTCCGGTCGCTGTTGCGAGCAGCCAGCGGGCTGCGGTTGCGGAGCCTGCAGATGCGGCCACGGCCGCTGTCGATCCCGCTGGCCCCGCGGTGCGGCGTCTGGCGAGAGAGTTGGGCGTCGATCTGGGGCGGGTTCGGGGCAGTGGTCCGGCCGGCCGAATCGTGCGTGAGGACGTGATCACTGCCGTACGGCAGGCTGGCGGTCAGGGCACGGCCACGCGGTCTCGCGCAACCGACTCCGACTCGACGGAGCGGGACGACTGGGGGCCGGTTCGTCGCGAGCAGTTGTCGCGGATGCGGAAGACCATCGCCACGAACATGGTCCGCAGTGTGTCGACGATTCCGCACCTCACGAATTTTGACGACGCCGACGTGACGGAGCTGGAGCATCTCCGCAAGGCGAGCACCCAGGAATACGCGAAGAGCAACGTCAAGCTGACCGCGCTTGGATTTGTGATCAAGGCGGTGAGCCTTTCGCTTCGGCAGCATCCGGTCGTGAACGCCTCCATCGACATGGAGAAGGGCGAGCTCATCTACAAGGACTACGTCAACATCGGCCTGGCGGTCGACACGCCCCGTGGTCTGGTCGTGCCCGTCCTCCGCAGCTGCGACACGATGTCGATTCCGCAGATCGCCCAGGCTGTCGCCGATACGGCCGAGAAGGCCAAGAACGCGCAGTACGGCATCGAGGATCTCCGCGGCGGCACATTCACGATCAGCAACCTCGGCGCGATTGGTGGGACCTATTCCACGCCGATCATCAACTGGCCCGAGGTGGCGATCCTCCTGGTGGGACGCTCGCGGAAAATGCCGGTGGTTCGCGACGACCGCATCGAGTCCCGGCTGATGATGCCGCTGTCGCTCTCCTATGACCACCGGGTCATCGACGGTGCCGCCGCCGCCCGGTTCCTCAAGGAGATCATCGGGTATTTGGAGAGTCCGGGACGGCTGCTCCTTGCGATGTGAATCTCGGCGAGGGGAGCTTCAGAACCGCGGGCTGCCCTCTGTCACCGACCTCGATTTTGAACCCTCGACCTGAACGCCAAGACCAGCAGGGCCACCAGTGAGTACGACCGACAGTATCGATGCGGCGGGAACTGCAAACCTCGCCTTTCTCGAGGAACTCTTCGAGCAGTATCAGAACGACCCATCCAGCGTGGATCCCGAATGGCGGATCTACTTCGACGCGATGAGGACGGGGACGGTGGCCCCGGCACCCATGGCGGCTGGGGGCAACGGTGCCGGCAAGGCTTCGACTTTGGCGTCGACTTCGCCTCCGGCCATCACGGGCACGAATGGCGCGGCCCATGCGGCGGCGGCGACGCAGCCGGTCACGAAGCTCGTGGCACCCGATGGCATCGCCACCGGGCATGCCGTGGCGATCGCCAACGGCGACGTGCGATTGCCCAACGCGCCCGCCGGTGAGGCGATGCCGCTGCCGCTGCCGATGGCAACCGGCACGGCGGGCGAGGAGCGGGTGGCCTTCCTGCAGGATCGCGTCGACCAGCTCGTGCGGGCCTACCGCGTGCGCGGCCACCTGATGGCCGAGATCGATCCGCTGGGCCGGCCGCGGCCGGGGCTGCCGGAGCTCGATCCGCAGTTTTATCACCTCACCGAAACTGATATGGATCGGTCGTTCTCCACCGACACGATCGAGGGGCCGCAGTCGATGTCGCTGCGGCAGATCATCAAGCGGCTCCGCAACACCTACTGCCGGTCGATCGGCGTCCAGTTCATGCACATGGACGACCTGCGGGTGCGGCAGTGGCTGCAGGTGCGGATGGAGGGGTGTGAGAATCGCATCCAGCTCGATCGTAAGCAGCAGCTGCGGATCTACCGGCAGATGACGACCGCGGCGGTCTTCGAGGAGTTCATCCAAAAGCGGTTTCTCGGCGCCAAGAGCTTCTCGCTGGAGGGGTCGGAGAGCCTGATCCCGCTGGTCGAGATGTCGATCGAACGGGCCGCCTCGCAGGACATCGGCGACATCGTGCTGGCGATGGCGCATCGCGGCCGTCTCAACGTGCTCGCGAACATCATGGGGAAGAGTCCGCAGCGGATCTTCCGCGAGTTTGCCGACATGGATCCGGAGCTGCACGTGGGCCGTGGCGACGTGAAGTATCACCTCGGCCACTCCACCGACTATGGCGCCGCCAACGGCCACAGCGTGCACCTCACGCTCTGCTTCAACCCGAGCCATCTGGAGTTTGTGAATCCGGTGGCAATCGGCCGCATGCGGGCACGGCAGGACCGGTCCGCGGACCAGGCCCGCCAGGAAGGCATGGTGATCCTGATTCACGGCGACGCGGCCTTCGCGGGCGAGGGGATCATCCAGGAGACGCTGAACCTGAGCGAACTGGAGGCCTACCGTACCGGCGGCACGCTCCACGTGGTGGTCAACAACCAGATCGGCTTCACCACCGGGCCGCGGGAATCGCGGTCGTGCATGTATGCCACCGACGTGGCGAAGATGTTGCAGATCCCGATCTTCCATGTGAACGGCGAGGATCCGGAGGCCGTGGCGCAGGTGGTGAATCTCGCCATGGATTTCCGCCGCGAGTTCCAACGCGACGTCGTCATCGATATGTACTGCTTCCGCCGCCGTGGCCACAACGAGGCCGATGAGCCCGCGTTCACGCAGCCGGCGCTGTATCGCGTGATCGAGCGGCGGCCGAGTGTGCACGAGAGCTATCTGGAAAAGCTCCTGAAGCTTGGCGAGATCACCCGTGAAGAGGCGATGCAGATCGCCGAGGAGCACCGGGCCCGACTCGATGCGGAACTGTCGGTCGCCAAGAGCGACGACTATGTGCATCGCAGCGACGTTGGCGGCGTATGGGCCTTCTACGTTGGCGGTCGTGAGCGGGAGGCCGCCGATGTGGATACGGGCGTTCGTCGGGAGGTGCTCGAGCACCTGCTCGACCGTCTCGTGGCGCTTCCGGAGGGTTTTCAGCCGCACGCCAAGATTCAGAAGTTTCTCGAGGGCCGTCAGCAGATGGCGCGGGGTGGGCAGCCGCTCGACTGGTCGGCCGCAGAGGCGTTGGCGCTGGCGAGCCTTGCCACGCAGGGCATGCGGGTGCGGCTGTCGGGCCAGGACAGCCAGCGTGGCACGTTCAGCCATCGCCATGCCGTGATCCATGACGTGGTGACCGACGACACCTACTGCACGCTGGAGCACCTGTCGTCTGACCAGGCTCCGGTCGAGATCTACAACAGCCCGCTCTCGGAAATGGGCGTGCTCGGATTCGAATATGGCTACAGCCTCGACTGCCCGGATGGCCTCGTGATGTGGGAGGCGCAGTTTGGCGACTTCGTAAACGTCGCGCAGGTCGTGATCGACCAGTTCATCGTGAGCGCCGAGGATAAGTGGAACAGGCTCTCCGGCATCGTGATGCTCTTGCCGCACGGCTTCGAGGGGCAGGGACCTGAGCATTCGAGCGCACGCCTCGAGCGGTTTCTGTCGCTGGCTGCCAAGGACAACATCCAGGTGGTGCAGCCGACGACTCCCGCGCAGATGTTCCACTGCCTCAGGCGGCAAGTGCTGCGGGTGTGGCGGAAGCCGCTGATCGTGATGACGCCCAAGAGCCTGCTCCGGAATCCGGCCTGCGTGTCGAACATGGACGAGCTCGTGAAGGGCACGTTTCAGCGAGTGATTCCCGATGCGTCAGCCGTGCCGGCGCGGGATGTCCGCAGGATCCTGCTCTGCTCCGGCAAGGTTGCCTACGAGCTGGAGAAGCGACGGCAGGAACTGGGACGCCGCGATGTCGCCATCGTGCGGGTCGAGCAGCTCTACCCGCTGCCGAAGCGGTCGCTGGAGGCGGCGCTGGCCGACTACGCACCGGGCACGCCGGCCGTCTGGGTGCAGGAAGAGCCCGAGAACATGGGCGCCTGGCGATTCTTCCGCATCCACTTCGGAGAGAAGCTGCTCGACCGGTTTCCGTTTTCGGGCGTGTGTCGGCAGAGTGCCGCCAGCCCCGCCACGGGCTCCAAGAAAAGCCACGATCTCGAGCAGAACGAACTGCTGTCCGCCGCCTTCCACAGCTGATCCCGGCGGCGCAGGCCGCGGCCGCAACCGTTTTCACCATTTTGTTTCACCCCGTAACGCAGCGATTCACCCATGCCACTCGAACTCAAAGTCCCCGAAGTCGGTGAATCGATCACCGAGGTCATGATCGGCACCTGGAAGAAGCGGGAGGGGGATGCCGTCACGATTGACGAGTCGATCGTCGAAATCGAAAGCGACAAGGCGACGGTGGATCTGCCGGCCCCGCGGGCGGGAACACTGACGAAGGTGCTCAAGGGGAGTGGCGAGAAAGCCAAGGTGGGCGAGGTGATCGGCTACATGGAGCCGGCAGGGGCAGGGGCCGGGACTCCGGCGTCCTCGTCGCCCCCGCAACCGGTCGTCGATGTGAAGCGGACCGATGGACGAACCGACATCGGTTCGGTGCAACCGCCTCGCGTGATGCCGGCGGCGGCTCGCGTGCTCGGTGAGGCGGGCGTGTCGGCGACGGCGGCGACTGGCACGGGCCCTGGTGGCCGGGTGACCAAGTCAGACGCCGTGGCTGCCACCGCGAAGCCGGCGGCGCCGGCTCCCGTGGCCCGTCCGCCTGCGGTCGTGCCGGCCAAGACTGGAGGCGGCCTGGCCGCGGGGGGCAGCCGCGAGGAACGCTATGTGCTCATCAGCCCGATCCGCCAGCGGATCGCTGAACGGCTCGTCGAGGCGCAGCAGCAGGCGGCGCTCTTGACCACGTTCAACGAGGTCGACATGTCGGCCGTGATGGCGCTGCGGTCGAAGTTCAAGGACGTCTTTCAGGAGCGGCATGGCGTGAAGCTGGGCTTCATGTCGTTTTTCGTGCGGGCGGCGGTGGAGGCCCTCCGCGCGGTACCGCAGGTGAACGCCGAATATCGTGAGCCGCACATCGTCTACCGCGACTACTGCGACATCGGGATCGCCGTCGGGGGAGGCAAGGGGCTTGTCGTGCCGGTGCTCCGCAACGCCGAGACGATGTCGTTCGCCGGCATCGAACTGGCGATCAATGACTTTGCCCGCCGCGCTGCCGACAACAAGCTCAAGCTGGACGAACTCCAGGGAGGAACGTTCACGATCTCCAACGGTGGCGTCTATGGATCGATGATGAGCACGCCGATCATCAATCCGCCGCAGAGCGGCATCCTCGGCCTGCACGCCATCCAGGATCGGCCGATGGCGGTGAATGGCCAGGTGGTGATCCGGCCGATGATGTATCTGGCGCTGACCTACGATCACCGGCTGGTCGACGGCCGCGAGGCGGTCACCTTCCTCAAGCGAATCAAGGACACGATCGAGGATCCGAGCCGGCTGATGCTCGAAGTCTGACGAAAGCAAAACATGGCACAGCATGATCTGGTGGTGATTGGTGGCGGTCCGGGCGGGTATGTCGCGGCGATCAGGGCTGCGCAGCTGGGGATGACGGCCGCTGTCATCGAGAAGGAGGAGAAGCTCGGCGGCACCTGCCTGCGGGTGGGCTGCATCCCCTCGAAGGCGCTCCTCGAATCGAGCCACAAGTATGAGGAGGCCGGGCACGAACTCGCGGTGCACGGCGTGAAGGTTTCGGGCGTCTCGCTCGACCTGCCGGCGCTGATGAAGCGCAAGGACGACGTGGTCACGACGCTCTCCAAGGGGATCGAGGCGCTGCTGGCGAAGAACAAGATCGCCCGCATCAAGGGCACCGGCCGGCTGGCCGGGCCGGGGAAGGTGGATGTCACGGCAGCCGACGGCACGAAGTCCATGCTTGAAGCTGGAAAAATCATCGTGGCCGTGGGGAGCAAGAGCGTGGTCCTGCCCGGCGTCGAGGTCGACGGCCGGCTGGTGGGCACGAGCACGGAGGCGCTTGCGTTTGAGAGCGTGCCGGAGCATCTGGTCGTCATCGGCGGTGGCTACATCGGCCTGGAACTGGGCAGCGTCTGGCGGCGGCTCGGCTCGAAGGTGACGGTGCTCGAGTATGCCGATCGGATCCTGATGGGTATCGACGCGGAGATCGCGGCCGAGGCCCTCACGCTCTTCCGCAAGCAGGGGCTCGATATCCGGCTGGGCATGAAGGTGAAGAGTGCGAAGGCCGTCAACGGTCGATGCGTCGTGGAGTGCGAAGGGCAGTCGCCGATCGACTGCGATCGCGTGCTGGCAGCGACGGGCCGCTTCCCGGCCACAGCGGACCTGGGGCTCGAGACGGTCGGTATCGCCACCGACAAGCGGGGCTGGATTCCCGTCGACGAGCACTTCCGCACATCGGCGGCTGGCGTCTATGCCATTGGCGACTGTATTCCTGGCCCGATGCTCGCCCACAAGGCAGAGGAGGATGGCGTGGCCTGTGTCGAGGGCATGAAGACGGGCTATTCGCACGTCGACTACGACCTCGTGCCGGCCGTCGTCTTCACGCATCCCGAGATTGGCGCCGTCGGCAAGACGGAGGAGCAGCTGGTGGCCGCGGGCACGGCCTTCAAGAAGGGCGTGTTTCCGTTTCGGGCCAACGGCCGGGCCCGCACGATCAACGACACGACGGGCAAGGTGAAGGTGCTGGCCGACGCGGCGACCGACCGGGTGCTGGGCGTGCACATCATCGGCCCGGCGGCGGGCGACCTGATCGGCGAGGCGGCTGCGGCGATGAATTTTGGCGCCACCGCTGAGGATATCGGCAGGGTCTGCCATGCCCACCCGACGCTGCCCGAGGCGTTGAAAGAGGCCGCAATGGCCGTCAACGGTGGGGCCATTCACGCCTAGCCCGCGGCGTGCTTCAGCCAGCCACGTGCAGCATCCAGATCGCGAGCAGGCCGCGGGCCGACCAAAGGATCGTGCGGAGCCAGTTGCTCTGCACGAGGGCCGCCACTGTCGCGGGTGTGTGGCCGGCGTGCTTCAGCTGGGCATGCAGCGGCATCTGCACGAGCAGCGTGGAGAGCCAGAGGACAGCCACCATGGCGAGGCCCGCCAGTGCCGCCGGCCAGCCGATCGCCGGAGGCGGGGTAATCGCGATGAGCGTGGCAGTGACCGCCTCGACGAGCATGGGCGGAAGCACGACCGGCGCGGTGCGGCGTTGGTTCTCGTCGGCATAGTCGGGGCTGTGTGTCGTGTCAGTCCGAGCGAAGAGCGGATAGTGCACCACCTGCACGAACCAGATCAGTCCGCACATCGCGGCTGAAGCGAGTGCCTGGGCAGCGAGGATGATCTCGGTCGTCGTCACGCGGCCGCCGCCTCTTTCAGGTGGTGGATCGGGGCGCGTCGCGCGTTGGAGGCTGATCTGTTGAACGCTGGTGGGCCTTCCAGGCGTGGTAGAGCAGCAGTCCGAACGGCACCCACCAGATCAGGTCGTTGGTCGGCAGGGTCCAGCCGAAGGCCAGGGGCACTTCCCCTTTCGCGACTCCCATCACGTATCCGAGCGGGCCAAAGATCTTGCCGAGAAACCCCACCAGCACAATCGGCCAGTGGGTGATCGGATCGCGTGCCGCGGCGAGGTAGCCGATGCCGTAGACGCCCACGATCATGCCAACGCACTGCCAGATGAACGGATAGTTCGGCCGGTCCATGCCGGTGAGGTCGAAGAGCCAGCCGGGGTAGAGCACTGTCAGTGCTCCCCAGAGCAGGTTGTAGATGCCGGCGGCGACGAGCCACCACGAGATTCGTGGCGGCGCGGTAGGTGTTTGTATGGTGGCCATCGCTAAAAGTTCTAGGCTCCCCGCTGCTCATTGGGAGTGCACATGGAAAGACGCCCGGCTCGACTCGAACCAGCGACCCTGGGATTAGAAATCGAGAGGGAAGATCAAACACGTCACGAACATCCTCTGAATTCCCGCGATTTCCGCAAGCAGCACCTCATCGTCCGGGGCAGGGAGGGGGCGAGAAGGGGACGCATCTCTTTTGTTTGGCTTCCACAGATTGCCGAATGCGGCCTCCAACCCCAACAAGGTGAAACCTTTTTGCCACGGCTAGAAGGGCGGCAGATGCCGTGCCAAACGCAACGTGAAGAAGTCCCCTGGCAGAGCCGAAACTTTGCAAAAACCCGATCCGGGGCCATAATGGGTGTCGATGACACCTTGAAGCACTTCGGTGTCGCGGAAAGGTTCGTGACGACATGAGCTACACCATGAGCCGCACCGCGCCTGCCATCCTTCGTTCGATCTCCGTGCTGGCCGTCTGGGCCGCAGCTGTGGTCGTGCCCGAGAGGATCGCTCAGGCCTCCCCGTCGCCGGGAGACATCGCCTTCTTCGAGGCGAAGATTCGGCCTGTGCTCGTGCAGCACTGCTACCAGTGCCACTCCGCCGAGGCCCTCCGGGCGGGCAAGCTCAAGGCAAACCTGCTCGTCGATTCCCGTGACGGCATGGCCAAGGGTGGGGAGAGCGGCGCCGCCGTCGTGCCACGGAAGAAGGAGGAGAGCCTGCTGCTCGCCGCCCTCAAGTATGACGGCTTCGAGATGCCGCCGGCAGGAAAACTGCCCGACGAGGTGATCGCCGACTTCGAAAAATGGATCGATATGGGAGCGCCCGATCCCCGCGACGAGCCCACGGCTATCGTGGACGAGCGGACGATCGACGTCGCGGCAGGGCGACAGCACTGGTCGTACCGCCGGCTGGCGCCGGTGTCGGTGCCCGACGTGAAGAACTCCGCCTGGGCGAAGAACGACATCGACCGGTTCGTCCTCGCCAGGCAGGAGGCGGCCTCCGTCGCCCCCAGCGCCGAGGCCAGCAAGGAAACGCTCGCTCGGCGGGTGTTCTTCGACCTCACCGGCCTGCCGCCGACGCCGGCAGAACTCAAGCAATTTCTCGCCGACACGTCGGCCGACGCCTACGAACGACTTGTCGAACGGTTGCTCGCAAGCCCGCGGTTCGGCGAACGCTGGGCCCGCCACTGGCTCGACACGGTGCGGTTCGGCGAAAGCGGCGGCTATGAGTTTGACTCCGACCGCGGCGGCGCCTTTCATTACCGCGACTGGGTGATCAAGGCGGTCAACGCCGACATGCCATACGACGAGTTCCTTCGCCTGCAGGTCGCGGGCGATCTGATCAAGCCGGGCGACTACGAGGCGACGAGTGCCACCGGCTTCCTCGTGGCGGGCCCCTATCCCAATCAGGTCACCGCCAAGACCGTCGAGCCGATCCGCTACGACCAGCTCGACGACATGGTGGCGACGCTCGGGTCGAGCGTGCTCGGCATGACGATCGGCTGCGCCCGCTGCCACGACCACAAGTACGACCCGATCGCCCACCGCGACTACTACGCGATGATTGCCTGCCTCGGGAAGGCCGTGCAGCAGGAGAGGGGTATCGATCCCGACCCCGCCGCGACGAAACAAAAGCACGACGCTTGGCTGGCGACCAAGGCCCCGGTTGCCGCCGAGGCCGACCGGTTTCAACGCGAGCAGCTGGCTTCACGGCTCGCGAAGTGGCTCGCTGGCGACGCCGCGAAGCAGCAGGCCGCCGCGTGGCAGGTGCTCGACCCGCAGTCGCGTAAGGCCGCAAAGGCCACGCTGCTCGAGGAGGCCGGGGATGCGGTCGCCGCCTCTGGCAAGCTCGAGGGCGATGACAGCTACACGCTCACGTTCCGCACCCACCAGAAAGGCCTGACTGCCCTGCGGCTCGAGCCGCTCGCGAGCCCGTCATCGCCCGGTGGCGGACCGGGCACGGGCAAGGATGGCGGGTTTCGGCTGAGCACGCTCAAGGTCACGGCTACTCCGCTCGTCGCAGCGCCGGATAGAAAACCCGTCACGCCAAAGCTGCAGGCAGTGGCTGCGAGCTTCCAGGAGCCGGGCTTCGAGCTGGACAAGGCCGTCGATGGCGATGCCAATACGGGCTGGTCGATCGGCGGCCAGACCGGCAAGGACCATGCCGCTGTCTTTGCTTTCGACCAGCCGATCAGCTTTGAGGGCGGCACGCAGCTCACCGTCGAACTCCAGTTTCAGGCCAAGCAACATGGCCTCGCAAAGTTCCGCATTGCAGCCGCATCGACGCCCGAGCCGCTCGGCCTCGCCGCCGCCGCCGCGCCGCAGGCGGTCCGCGAGGTCGCCACGCTCTTCGATGCCGCCGGGACGGCCGCAGGCGATCTGGCGAACGAAGGAGTCGGCCGCGAAGTGCTCCGCTGGTTCCGTCGTTTCGATGCCGATGCCGAGCGAGTGATGGGAGCCCTCGAAGCGATCGATGCGAAGGAGCCGAAGCCCGATCTGCACCAGGTCTACGCCGCCACCAACGGCGCGTGGGTGATCACCGGCAACTCGCAGGGGGTGCGCAGCGGCGACCAGGAGGTGTTCGTGCTCGCGCGAGGCGAGGTGGGCCGCAAGAAGGGCAAGGCGGCCCCGGGCTTCGTGCTGGCCGCGGTCGCTTCGGACGATGCCGAAACCGGTCTGCTCTCCGGGCCCGAAAGCAAGCCGCTGCCCGACTCCCGTCTGGGACTCTCGGCATTTCTCACCGACGTGGACCGAGGCGCCGGCCCGCTCTCCGCCCGTGTGATCGTCAACCGACTCTGGCACCACCACTTCGGCCGCGGCATCGTCGCCACACCGAACGATCTCGGTACGCAGGGAGACAAGCCAACTCATCCAGAACTCCTCGAATGGCTTGCCAACCGGCTCGTGGAACAGAAGTGGAGCCTCAAGGCCATCCATCGGCTGATCGTGACGAGCGCCACCTACCGGCAGTCTGGCGCCGTCGATGACGACCGGCGGACGAAGGATCCCGACAACCAACTCCTCTGGCATCGCCGGCCCACGCGGCTCGAAGGCGAGGTGATCCGAGACGCGCTCCTCGCGGCATCCGGCCGGCTCGATGCGACGATGTATGGCCGGAGCCTCGTCGGCGCTGGCTCCCCGCGACGCAGCATCTACATCCGGGTGAAGCGCAGCGAGCCGGAGCCGTTCCTGGGAGTCTTCGACCAGCCGGAGCCGATCCAGTCGGTGGGAGCGCGTGGCGTCGCGACCGTGCCGACGCAGGCGCTCACGATGATGAATTCCCCGCTCGTCCGCTCGGCTGCCGAAGGACTCGCGGAGCGGGCCCGCAAGGCCGTGGGCGGCACGGGATCGGAGACAATCGAATACTGTTTCACCGTCGCCTTGTCGCGGAAGCCCTCTGCCGACGATGTCGCACGATTCACGAACTTCCTCGCGGCCCGCGAACAGGCCGCCGGCGGCGACGAGGCCCTGCGGAAGGCCGCCCTCGCCGACGCCTGCCACCTCATGCTCTGCCTCAACGAGTTCATCTATGTTGACTGATCAAATGCGGTCGACTGACCAGACACCGTCGATCGGTGAGCTTCTGCTGCCCGCCCGGCGGCGGTTTCTTCGCGAGGCCGGGCTCGGCTTCGGGTCGCTGGCGCTCGCATCGCTGCTCGGCCAGAATGCCATCGGCAATACGTCCGGTGGTGCGACCGCAGGGGCCTCGCTCCTGGCGCTGCCGCACCATCCTCCCAAGGCAAAGCGTGTGATCTGGCTGTTCATGACGGGCGCCCCGTCGCAGGTGGATACGTGGGACTACAAGCCGGAGCTACAAGCCCGCAGCGGCGAGCCGCTGCCTGGCGCTGACAGTCAGGTCGGCTTCTTCCAGACGAGCGGCAAGTGCCTCGCGAGCCCGTTTAAGTGGGCGCAGCATGGCCAGTCGGGCACGTGGGTGAGCGATCTTTTTCCCCACCTCTCGCAGCACGTGGACGACCTGTGCTTCATCCACTCGATGCACCTGCGGGCCAACAACCACGCCCCGGCGGCGATGGAGCTGATGGGCGGGTTCAGTCGGCCCGGCATGCCGAGCATGGGGGCCTGGCTCGACTACGGGCTCGGCTCGATGAACGAGAATCTCCCCAGCTTCGTCGTCATGCACGAGCGGAAGCCTCGCGGCGACGACCAGATCTGGTCAGCCGGCTTCCTGCCAAAGAATCATCAGGCACTGGCGATCGATGCCCGGCGGCCGGTGGCGATCGACAACCTCTCGCTGCGGCAGGGGCATAGCCTTGAATCGCAGCGGGCCGAACTCGACCTGCTCGCCTCGGTCAATGCCGCGCATGCGGCCGGCCGTCCCACGCAGGCCGACCTGGCGGCGCGGATCAAGAGTTTCGAGCTGGCCTACCGGATGCAGACGGCCGCGCCGGAGGCGATCGATCTGTCTCAGGAGTCGAAGGCCACGCACGACCTCTATGGCACCGAAGATCCCAAGTGCAAAGTCTTCGCGAAGCAGTGCCTCACGGCCCGCCGGCTGCTCGAACGAGGCGTGCGCTTCGTGCAGATTTTCGCGGGCCGCGGCGCGGGCGGGGATGGCAGCGTGGACGACGTGCCGTGGGACGGCCACAACAACATCGAGACCAACCACCGCGAATGCGGTCTGGCCACCGACCGGCCTGCCGCCGCGTTGCTCGCGGATCTGAAATCACGCGGCCTGCTTGAAGACACGCTCGTGATCTGGGGCGGCGAGTTCGGCCGCACAAGCGACTCGCAGGGGGGCAAGGGCCGCGACCATAATCCCGGCGGCTTCACGCTCTGGATGGCCGGCGGTGGTGTGAAGGGCGGATTTCATTACGGCTCGACCGATCCCTTCGGCTACAAGGCGGTGGAGAACAAGGTGCATGTCAACGACCTGCACGCGACGCTGCTGCATCTGCTGGGCATCGATCATGAGAAGCTCACCTACCGCCACAACGGCCGGAATTTCCGGCTGACGGACGTCGGCGGCCACGTCATCCCCGACGTGATCGCCTGAGGCAAACCTGGCCTTGGGCTGGGCATCGCAAGGTGCCCGGACCGTTGTCATTTGGGTGCTTGGATTTCGGGGGCATCCAAAGGGGACGCAGTTCTTTTCGTCTGCCACATAACACCACCCCGGCAGGGGTGGCGGTGAACCCCTAGAAATCAAGTACGCCCGGCTGGACTCGAACCAGCGACCCTGGGATTAGAAATCCCATGCTCTATCCACCTGAGCTACGGGCGCAAAAGCGGTTTTTGCGTCTCCAGATCGCTACTGTTAGACGATCTGTTAGGCGCAGGCCCCGGAAACACTATTCTCCACCACGGGGGCGGTGGGGGCAATGCTGGTCGCCCGGTCGAACGCATCCCAGCACGCATCGGCCTTCCGCTCCGCGTTGGTCCCCACGGAGTAGCGGAGCGTGGTTTCGATCGATTCATGTCGCATAAGTTCCTTCAGCTGGGCCGGCATGATCCGGGCGGCCCAACGCTCCCCAAAGGCCCGCCGCAGATCGCGGGCCGAAGCATCCTTCGCCCGCCCCGGATCGTTGGGATCGACGTGGACGCGGACCCCGGCGGCCTTGCCGATTTTGGAGAGGATCTTGCCGACCCACTTGGACCGCAGTTCGGTGGACCGACCCCGGATGCCCGGGAGCTTGAACACGGCGCCGGCCGCTGCTATTCCCTTTGGATAACCGCCTGGCTCCGTCGGCTGACAAGGTTGCTCGTAGCTGCGGGAACTCGCCGTGCCGCAGTGCCCATCGGCGGAAGCTGTTTCCGTCGTAGCGATCCTGCGGGCATCGGCCGTGGCGAATGGTCCGGTCGTGCGGGCGATGCCTGCAGATAGTCCGGCAACCGGCTGCCATTAGCCGATTCCAAGCTATCGAGGGACTGGGGCGGCTGATCGGCTCGATGGCAGCCGACGCCTGGCGGACAAAGGAGGATCGACCATGCGGTTCACGAACGCGCTGCTCGTGGCGGCTCTTGGCGCGGCGATCGCGGGGCAGGCAGCGACAGCCCACGAGCTGGGCACACCGATCGACCTGTCGAGCTTCGGCGATATCGAGCAGGAGTCCTCATCCGTCGAAAGCGACATCCCGCTTACGGAAGTGGCCCGGCAGTTCGGCGCAGCGCCGCGACGATTTTACATCTCGGGCATGATCGGCCCATCGTTCGCAAACGTCACCAGTCCGGACGACTCGACGTTAGCGAGTTCCGACACGCTCTTCAATGCAGGCGGCGCACTCGGCGTCGCGTTCGAGCGGGAGCACGGCCGGCTGCGACTCGAGGTCGAGGGCATGGGCCGCAGCACCTACGACGCCCCCTTCACCTCTCCTTTGAGGCCCGACGCCGCCACGGTGCTCACCGACAACTGGTCAGTGATGCAGAACTTCTGGCGCGATCTGATGATCACCGACCGGTTCGGCATATACGGTGGCGGCGGCATCGGTGCGGGAGGCTACGTCTTCGGCCAGACGGTCGCCGGCTCGACCGAGTACACCACTCCGGCCGCCAACTTCGCCTGGCAGACCGGCGGCGGCCTGCTCTGGCAACTGAGCGATCGGCTCACGTTCGACGTGGGCTACCGCTACTTCCACATCAATACGATCCAGCAGGCCGACGACGTGGTTCCCAACCAGTTCGCTGCCAGCGAGTTGATGTTCTCGCTGCGGCTCTACGAGCCTTTCCGCAACTGGCGGCGCTAATCGCCGCAGAGTCGCCGGTGACCTGCCCCTCTGAAACGGCATCACTTCAAGAGAGAAAATCGAGAAGTGCAGAGAGGCAAGACTGTCGCGGGGGCGGTCAAGGCTGGCTGTGGTGGGCGCTCACTGCTGGCCCGTAAAAACAGAACTGAGAAGCTGGCGTCATTCATGGGGGCAGGTCAGTCTGCGCCGTCGCGAGAAAAACGCCACCGAAGCGGGTGCGGGGCGTTTCGAGAAACCCGCTCCGGACGCCCGGGCCGCTCCTCCCGAGGCTCACGAGTCGCTCATCAGCCGGAAGACCGGTGCGGAGGTGCCATTGACCGGTCTATCCTTAGGCAATCGAGCTGAGTGGGCCGGGGTTGCCCGTGCCATCTCGCTGGACGTTCACTCCGGCCTTCCAGGCCTCCGTTCACTGCGTGTCCGCTGCGCTTCCACAGCCCGCTCGCGAGGAGGCAGCAGTTCGGCGGCCGAAAGGGCATGCTGCTCTTCGAGTCGCTCGATCGTGGCGGCGACGCGGTTGCGGCGCCGGCCGGGATTGATCGCTCATTGATCGGCCGCTGCGGTCGACAAGGAGATCCCGGGACTTACCGATTATTCCTCGCGCTCGACGACGAACTTCTGTTGCATGGTTTCGGCGTGGCCCAAGCCGAATCTTGGCGAAGCTTCGGTATCTCGGCGACGAAACCTCTCGAATGCTACGCGGCCCGTTTTCGGCGAGCGCAGAGGAACATCGAGAAGCGGGCCT
>JBILKZ010000151.1:0-8219 GCA_044376405.1 Pirellulales bacterium | reverse complement strand
GCGGCGGTGCTTGGCACCCTCCTCATACAAGCCCCTGGCGGAAGCCGAGGGACGCCGGGCATGACCACCAGTCAGCGAGCCATGCTGATCCGGGAACGCCCAACGACCCGGTGTCACCGGACTTCCGTCCCGGGCTTTTTGTCTTGTGAGCCGCGTCAGGCTCTCAGCATCGCTTCGATCGAGGTGCGGGCCGCTGCCAGCGCATCCGGGAGCTTGTCGGCGAGCTTCCCTCCGGCCTGCGCGAGGTCGGCGCGGCCACCCCCCTTCCCTCCCACGATCGTCGCCGCATCCTTGATCCAGTTGCCCGCCGACAGGCCACGCTCCTCGAGTTCGCGGCTGATGCCGGCAACGAGCGTCACCTTGTCGCCCTCGCTCGAGCCCAGCAGCACGGCGATCGGGCTCGCCTTGCGACGGAGCTGATCGATGCACTGCCGCATGGCGGCGGCATCGCCACCACGGGCGTCGGCCACGACGATCCGCGTGCCGGCCACCTCTGCGGCTCCGGCCAGCAGTTCATCGACTGAAACCGCGGCACCGCCCGCTGCGGGCTTGCTCTTCTTGAGTTCCTTGAGTTCCTTGGCGATGGCCGCCAGACGGTGTGGCAGCTCGGCGACCGGAACCTTCAGCCCTCCTGCAGCCTCCGCGAGCACTCCCTCCATCTGCCGGCAACGATCCACGGCGCGGAGGCCGGTGACGGCGGTGATCCGCCGCGTGCCGGCCGACACGCTCTCCTCGGCGGTGATCCGCACCATGCCGATTTGCCCGGTGCTCGACACGTGTGTGCCGCCGCAGAGCTCGCGGCTCACGCCGTCCATCGTCACCATCCGCACGATGTCGGGGTACTTCTCACCGAAGAGCATCATCGCGCCGGCGTGGCGGGCCTCTGCCAGGGGGAGGAGTTGGGCCGCCACCGGCACGGCCGCCAGCGTGTTTTCGTTGACCATGGTCTCGATCTGGTCGAGCGTTTCGCGGCCAACGCTGCTTGTGTGTGTGAAGTCGAATCGCAGCAGGTCGGCGTCGACCTTCGATCCCTGCTGCACCGCGTGGCTGCCGAGATAGTGCTGCAGCGCCGCATGGAGGAGGTGGGTAGCGGAATGGGCACGGCGGATCGCCGCGCGGCGGCCGGCATCGACCTTCGCTCGAACCGTTTGGCCGAGGTCGAGCGAGCCCTGCCGCAGGTGGCCGGTGTGGAGCATGAAGCCGCCCTCCCGCTGCGTGTCGCTGACGTCGAAGCTGCCCCCCTGCCATGCGAGTGTGCCCGTGTCGCCCACCTGTCCACCCGATTCGCCGTAGAAGCTCGTGCAGTCGAGCACGACGGTGATCGGCGATGCATGGCCGACCTCGCGGAGCGAGTCGCAGAGTTGCCCTTGCGCGATGATGCCGATCACCTTGCCGTCGGTCTCGAGCGTGTCATAGCCGACGAACTCGGAGCCATGCATGGTCTTCTTGAGCGCGTCGAGCGGCCCGGAGGTGAACACTTCCACGCGGGTGCCGGCCCCCGACCGCTGGCCGTGCGCGTCCATCGACTCCCGGAAACCGTTCCAGTCGAAGCTGCAGTTCCGCTCGGCGGCGAGCGTCTCGAGCAGTTCCGGTGGGAAGCCGTAGGTGGTGTAGAGTTCGGCAGCCTCGCCGCCGCCAACCAGACCGGTGCCGGAGCGGTCGATCGTCGCGAACAGCTTTTCGATGCGGTCGAGTCCACCGTCGATCGTCGCGAGGAACGACTCCTCTTCTCGCTTGATCACGCCGGCCACGCGGTCGACCGTCTCCGCCAGTTCCGGGTAGGGCTTGCGCATCATCGCGGCGACGGTGGTCGGCAACTGATGGAGGAACGGTTCCTTCATGCCCATCTGCCGGCCGTCGAGCACGGCTCGCCTGAGGAGTCGCTTGACGACGTATTTCTCCTCGTTGTTGCCCGGCAGCACGTTCTCGTGGATGGCAAATGTGCAGGCGCGGACATGATCGGCGATCCGCCGCATCCGGCGGCCGTCGTCGCTCGCCGCGACGTAGGGACGGTGGCAGACTTCCGCCACCGCCTCGACGATTGGCTTGAGGATGTCGATGTGGAAGTTGCTGTCAACGCCCTGCAGCATCGCTGCCGTCCGCTCCAGGCCCATGCCCGTGTCGATGTTGCGGCTGGGGAGCGGGTGCAGATTGTCTGGCGGTGACCCGATGCGGTTGAACTGGGTGAAGACGAGGTTCCAGATCTCCACGTCGCTGCCGTCGGGCATGCGGTAAAAAATCTCGCTGCACGGGCCGCAGACGCCGTCGGGGCCTTGGGAGGGCGAACTGGCTGGCCAGAAGTTGTCGTCCTCGCCCATCCGCGTGATCCGGGCCGCGGGCACGCCCACCTCGTTGGCCCAGATCGCATAGGCCTCGTGGTCGTCTTGGTAGACGGTGATCGAGAGTTTTTCCGGCGCGATGTTGAGCCAGTTGCGGGCGGTGAGGAATTCCCATGCCCAGAGGATCGCCTCGCGCTTGAAATAATCGCCGAAGCTGAAGTTGCCCAGCATTTCGAAGAACGTGTGGTGTCGCGGAGTCCGTCCGACATTGTCTATGTCGCCGGTTCGCAGGCACTTCTGGCAGGTTGTGGCCCGGGTGAATTCCAGCTTGCACTTGCCGAGGAAGTGGTCCTTGAACTGGTTCATGCCCGCGGGCGTGAAAAGAACGGACGGGTCCCATCGTGGCACGAGCACGTCACTGGGGCGGCGAACGCACCCCTTCGATTCAAAGAACGTCAGATACGCTTCGCGGAGTTCGTCGGCCTTCATATCGTCATCAGCTCCCTGGAAAAACGCTCGCTCGCAGTCTTGCATGGGCCTCGGCTGGGCCAAGCCCGATCAGGGCGGACACTATACACGCCCACCCTCACGCGAGGCGATGCGGACTCCATGCCCGCCCTAGCGCGACCTGGCGCGACCTAAAAAAACCGCCCACGAGCACTGCTTGGGTCAGTTGCTCGTGGGCGGTAAGGGACTGAATTGATGAGGGGGGCGAATGGTGCTGGCCGGGGTCGGCCGGCCGTCAGTCGTCGCCACCACCGCTGCCGCCACCAGAGGACTCGCTCGCCACCGCGATCACGGCATCCTTGCTGGCAAGAACCTTCTCGCGGAGTTCCTGGGCCACCTTCGGGTTTTCCTTGAGGAAGAGCCGGGCCTTCTCCCTGCCCTGCCCCAGGTGGACATCACCGTATCGCAGCCAGGTGCCCGTCTTGTCGACGAGCTTGGCCAGAACCGCCAGATCGAGGATGTCACCCTCCACGCTGATGCCGTCGGCGTGCATCATGTCGAACTCGGCCACGCGGAAGGGCGGCGCCACCTTGTTCTTTACAACCTTCACCTTCACCCGCTGGCCCACAACATCCTCGCCGTCCTTCAGTTGGCCGATCCGACGCACGTCGACGCGGCACGACGAATAGAATTTCAGCGCCCGGCCGCCGGGGGTCGTTTCGGGGCTGCCGAACATCACGCCGATCTTCTCGCGGATCTGGTTGATGAAGATCACGGTCGTCTTGCTCTTGGCGATGGCACCCGTGAGCTTTCGCATGGCCTGACTCATGAGCCGGGCCTGGAGGCCGACGAACGAGTCGCCGATCTCACCGTCGAGTTCCTTCTGTGGCACGAGTGCCGCCACGGAGTCGACCACGATGATGTCGACCGCGTTCGACTTGATCAGCAGTTCGGCAATCTGCATCGCTTCTTCGCCGCTCGTCGGCTGGCTCACCAGCAGGCTCTCCAGCGAGATGCCGAGCTTTTTGGCCCAACTGGGGTCGAGCGCATGCTCGGCGTCGATGAAGGCCGCAATGCCACCCGCCCGCTGGGCTGCCGCCACGGCGTGGAGGGCGAGCGTGGTCTTGCCGCTCGATTCGGGCCCGAACACCTCGATAATGCGGCCGCGGGGAAAACCCTTGCCGCCGAGGGCGAGGTCGACCGAGAGACTCCCGCTCGAGATGCCCTCGATCGGGGCCTGGGCGTCGCTGCCCAGCGGCATGATCGAACCCGTGCCGAATTCCTTCTCGATCTGGGCGAGTGTGTTCTTGAGCAACGGGTTGTTGTCGAGGAATGAGGCCACCGTCTTGCTGGGACGCCCCTTGCTTTCACTCTTGCTGTCGCCCTTGCTGTCGCTGCTCTTCGTGGCGGACTTTGCCGCTTCGGTTTTCTGTGATGCCTTTGCCATCCGGCCGTTCTCTCCTACTGCCAAGACCATGACGAATGTCTCCCTCGTTTCCCGGCACGTCGTCGGGGTGGTTGCATCGCCACCATAAATCGAGCGAGTTGCCGGCAAACCGAACACTGAACGTGAGTATAGTATCGGTTTGGGTCGCTGTTGGCAAGAGGGTTTTTTGAACGCCCGTTCAGGCCTAAAAGCTAAGCATCTTGCGGTATTCGGCCAGACGGTGGTCGAGGTCGTGGCGGCCGAGCGCGGCCAGCCGGTCGAGGCTGAAGTCTTCGACGGTGAAACTCGCCGTCACCACGCCGTAGGCCAGGGCCTCCTTGAGGGCCTGGGCATCGAAGCGGCCGAGGGAGGCCAGGTGGCCCATCATGCCGCCAGCGAAGCTGTCGCCTGCTCCCGTGGGATCGACCACGGTGGCGGTTGGAAACGCCGGCATGACATACATCTCGTGCTCGCTGAAGAACATCGCCCCATGCTCCCCCTTCTTAATGACTACGAATTTCGGGCCCATCGCCAAAACAGCCTGCCCTGCCCGGACGAGATTCTCGTCGTCCGCCAAGAGCTTGGCCTCCGAGTCATTGAGCACCAGGCCGTCGATCCGCTTCATCAGCTGGCCCAGTTCATCCCGCTGGATGTTGATCCAGAGGTCCATCGTGTCGGCCACGGTCAGTTCTGCACCCTTGGCCTGATCGAGCACGCTCAGTTGCACCACGGGCGAGGCATTGCCCAGAAACAGAAACCTGCAGTCACGGTGGGTGGCGTTGAGTTTCGGCTGAAACTCCCCGAGCACGTTGAGGTGCACCTCGAGCGTCTCGCGGTCGTTCATGTTGGGGAGATAGCGGCCCCGCCAGCGGAAGGTGCGGCCGCCAGGGATCGTCTGCAGGCCCGACGTATCGATTCCGCGGGTCTCAAGCAGCCGGGTGTGTTGCTGTGGCCAGTCCTCGCCCACCGCCCCGATCATCCGCACCGGCGAGAAGAAACTCGCGGCGTAGGAGAAGAAGACGGCCGATCCACCCAGCACGTCGTCGCGTTTGGCGGTGGGGGTTTCGATGCAATCGAGGGCGATACTTCCGACGACGAGCAGCGGCATGATGCGGGAGACTCCAGAGATAAACGAAAACGACAACCATCCAATAAGGGGCCAGGGCCGCAGGGCCCGGTTTAGCACTAGCGCCCTGCGGTCGCCAAGCCGGCCGGCCCGGATGGCCGCGCCCGGCGTGAAGCTGGAAATGTAGCCGCCATCGACTTCTGCGGCAAAAGCGTCGGGCGAATCACCACCGCCAGCCGAAGCCGGCGTCGGAGAAGAACGGGGCTGCTGCCTCGGTGACCCCCCAGCCGACCCGGAGGCCGATTTCAAAGTTCTTCGTCAGGAGGTAGTGGGTGCCGGGGCTGAAGAACGCTCGGTTCACATCGACGACGTTCCGCTGCGTAAACGTGTCGAAGTATTCAGCATGCACCTCCCAGCGGTCCGTGAGCGGCACGCGGAGGACGACCGACGGAGTCCAGCGGTCGAACCAGTTGACCACGCCCTCGGAATAGGCATAGCGGATGGCGGCGTCGAGCTTGCACCCGGCGGGCAGTTCGTAGCCGGCCACGTAGGTGGCCACCGGCACCGTGCCGAATGCCTCGCCATAGGTGGGTGTCGAGCCCTCCATGATGAAGCAGCTCTCCGGCAGGAGCCCGTCCTGCTCAGACACATCGGCCTTGAACCCATAGAGCATGCTCGACTCGTAGAGGGATCGACGCTTCAGAGGTCCCTCCCCCACCTCCACGCTGGTCACGATGTTGCCCTGCGAGCCGACGCCGTAGTTGACGCCAAACCGCCATTCGAACCAGTCATTGCCTCCAACGCGGACCAGCAACTCGGGATAGTTGTTGGTGGGCAGGCCGACGGGGTTGTCGATGAACACATAGGAGCCCTCGGAGAGGACGGTGCCCGGGTCGACTGTGTGGGTGGACGGCGTGAAGGCATCGCGGTCGGTGCCCAAGTCGCCAGCCCGCTCGCCGGCTTCCAGAGCCACGGCCTGGGGGGCAGTGATTGCGACACAGGTGGCGGCGAGAATGACGACGAGCTTCAAAGCCGTCGCCCGGCGACGGGCGTGGTTGGCATGACGACGCACAGCGACCCTCGGCAGTGCCTGATCTCCCCACCGGTTTCGGTCTGATTTCGAGCTCAGTGCCGAACATTTTTCGCAGACCGCCAAGGTTGCCTCAGATTGCCCAGGCTCCACCTTTGCGATTGGAACAACGCTCTCGGGCGTCTCGTCACGGCGCTTCAAACACAATCACGAAAGGCGGGTCGTACTTGTTGCAACGCAGGCGGAACTCCTCCCCCTCCTGGACGGGCTTCATGAAGACATCCTGCTCGCGGCCGTCGCCCTTGACGAGTACGCCCCCGAGGTCTGCCCGATCGATCAGTTGCCAACCGTGCTCCTGAAACTGCTCCTTCGTCCAGCGCTTCTCTTTCCAGTCGCCGCCCGCGTTGCCCTGATATGAGAAGTTGCAGGCCAGCAACAACACGCCAGTTCTGGCGACCTTAAAGTCGGCCACCCCACCATCGCGACCGGTTCTGCCCGAATAGATGATCGCGTGATGCTGAGACAAGGCGGTCGGAATACGTTGCCATGCTTTCTTGTCCTCGCTGGCCACCAGCGGCACGGGTTCGAGAGTGGCTGCCTCGATGCGTGCCGGGGTACGGCTTATCGCAGCCCAGTCGATCGTGGCTGCGGCGTTTTGGATCTCGCGTTCCAGCAGCTGGTCACCAGGTGTTGTGGAAGCGGGCAGCACAAAAGGCAAAGCCACCAGCACGAATGCGGCAAACGCCAATGGCCAAAGAGCGGCCCACCGGAGCCGGACGAACTCGCCGAACTCACGAAGGAATCGGGAGGGTGGCTCCGGCACCGGCCTGCCGCCCAGGGATGCCGCCACAGCCTGAGCCAGTTCTGAGGCGTTGCCATAGCGACGTGTGCGATCCTTTTGCAGGCAGATGCCGGCGATTCTGGCAACATCCGGCTTGACCTGTTTGTTGAGCTTCACCGGCGACACCGGCTGTTGTTCGCGGACGACCCTGGCGGCCTCGAATATCTGTTCAGGTCGGATCGCATACGGGGGTCTGCCGGTGAGCAGTTCGTAGAGAATCACGCCGAGTGCGTAGACGTCGGACCGCACGTCGATGTCGTCGGTGTTCGCGAGGAACTGCTCAGGACTCATGTACTGCGCCGTGCCGATGAGTTGGCCCATTTCCGTCAATGAGGTCACTGATCCAGGTCCGGCTCCCACGCTGCGGGCCACGCCGAAATCGATGATCTTCAGGCCACCCGCCGGCTCGACCAGGATGTTGCTCGGCTTGAGGTCGCGATGGATCACGCCATGCGCATGCCCGTGGGCGACGGCGTCGCAGAGTTTCTTGAAGAGTCGGAGCAGGTCGTCGGCCGGCAGGGCCTGCTGGACCGCATACTGCGTGATCGGCAACGCATCCGGGATGTATTCCATTACGAAATACGGCAACTGCGCCCCGACCACGTCGCACAGACCGGCGGAAAAGATCTGGGCGATGCAGGGATGCCGGAGCCTGCCCAAGACCTCCGACTCGTGCGCGAATCGACGGTAGGCCTCCCGAGAGATAAGGCCTGGCCGCATCACCTTCACCGCCACCGCCCGACGGGGCTGGTGCTGGAGCCCCTCGTAGACCCGCCCCATGCCGCCTTCGGCGATGAGCCGCATGATCGTCGTGCCGCCGATGTCCCGCCCGAGCAGCGGATCGCTGTATGGGGGGGCAGCGTTGGCATGGGCGAGGCCGATCGCCTCGGTCAGCCCCCGCAGGCCATGCGGCTCCGGCTCGGCTGTTCCTGCCTCTGCAGGGCCGCTTGGTGTGCCGTCGGCGTTCATGTCAGCGGATTTCCGCTCACGGCGGCTGCCAGCAACGATTTTGCTGATTCCCAGCGGCGTTTGACTGTGCGGACGGAGCATCCCAGCAGGGCACTGGCCGCCTCCTGCTGCAGGCCCAGATACCAGACCAAGTGGAAGAGTTCCCGTTCTTCTTCCGGCAG
>JBILKZ010000150.1:0-8273 GCA_044376405.1 Pirellulales bacterium | reverse complement strand
GCCGGGCGTGAAAACGCCCGGCCCGCCCGCTTTACGGGAGTTCTCTTTTGGCCCTTGTCGGCCTCTATCCACGTCGCCGCTTCGTTGCAGAGGACTGAGCGTTTACGCTGCACGCCAAGTGGAAAGTACAGTAGCCATCTGGCACACGGCGTCGCGCAGGTTGGTTTCGCCATCTTCAAACGCGTGTATGGCTTCCTTCACTAGGACCAGCGTGTACAGCATTCTCTCCCGTTCTTCGCATTCTCCCGGAGTAAGAACGCTTGGATCTGCCCTTCGCATTGGCGGCCTTTCTGCTGAGTGATTGCATCGCGGTGTGGCCGTTATTGCGAACCCGAAGGTCAACCTTGGTCTACGACCTCGTACCAGCCGTGGCATACCCCGGGGGCAAACGCTCAAGCACGACCAACGGTGCCGCGCTTCTTTGAGCCCAACTCCCCAGGCGGCTTTGCCAGACAAATGAATCCCGGGCCCGCCGTGATCACGGCGGGCCCGGGCAGCACTACTTCTTTGCCCGCTCGTGCGGCATTACGTCGGCCTTGAATCCCTGCGGTCGGGCACCACGAACCTTGCCAGCCTTGCGGCCCGCTTCCTTCTCGAACCGGTACTTCCGTAGTTCCTCGATGTCATAGGCCGAGGCGTTGGGGCCGAGTGACCAGCTTTTGATTCGCCCTCTCTCTGCGAGAGACCGGACTTGCCTCATCGAGCAACCAAGCACCTTCGCTGCCTCACGGGTCAGCACGAGACGAACTTCAAGAGGCGTAACGAGTGGCGTCATTAGTAGTCTCCTTTACTGTGGTTGATATTCAGAAACTAACGCGGAGCTTCGACAAACCTTCTGCCCTCCTCGCCCGGCGGTGGATTCCAGATCGGCTGCACGCCCGCCGGCAGCGGATCGCACCGCACATAGAGCCGCTTTGGCGGTTTCTCGAAGTACAGGAGCAGCGCCGGACAAAGCCAGTTTTCCATGTACTCGCCAAGAACGTCGCCCTCGTACCAGTTGCCGTCCAAGGCATCCCCGCGAAGCCAAAGCCGTTCGACATCATGACCGTCGAACGGTTGGTCGGAGAACGACAACAGAAAACCCTTGGCTGCACGGGGAATCCTCTTCTGCTCGACGACACGGGTGATCATCTCGCTCGTTCCCTCGACAAAGGCTTCCTCCTTAAGCCCCGTTCGGGCGTCATCGAATACCCAGCACGTGGTGCCCGGGTAGAGGTACGGATACAGCGTCAGGATTCGTTGGTTGCTCATGTCGGACCTCCCTCTGTTGGTGTTGGCAAGAACTTCTCAGACTCGCTCATCATTCACACCCGTAGTACACCGGGATGGAAATCGACTTCAGCCGGCATCGCTCGTGGTCGTCAGGCATCCTGAGAGCTTCGAAGCACTTCGCCGCACCTTTCCACGCCGCTATCGCCCGCAGGCCAAGGCCGCCACGCTTGTAATGCTCTGCGGCAATACCGTAGAGCTTCGCGGCGCGTCGCCAGTGCCGTTTGGCCTAGTCGTTCACGTCGATCGGCGTGGACGTCAGCCGCTCGCACTCCGCAAAGGTGGCGTCGGCGGTGATGATGAAGGTTCGGCGATAATGCAGTTCTTCCAGCAAGGGGTCTTTTTTCATTGGTGGGCTCCTCGTGTGTGGGGTGAATGATTCAGACGGGGGTCGCATAGCTCGGGACAGGCTGCATCTCGCCCTCCCTATCGCCGTCGACAACACCCGTTCGCCGGCGGTCCGGCACCTGCTCACCGTCCCGCTCGATGCGAGCGAACAGTTCATCGCGTAGTCGAATGGCCTCCGTCAGGCACTTTGTGCCAAGGGATCGCCTGACACGGCGTTTGCGGCCGCCAAAATGGAGCGTGTAGGCCACCCAGTAATTGCCGTCAGTTCGTCCGCCAGTGTTGACGTACAGGTGGTGAGTTGGGTTGGCCTCGTTGAACCGCAGCGAAAGATATCCACGCGTCATATTGATGCTCCGAGTGGTTTCGTTTTTCACCGGAAACCGTTTCCGATGCGTATCCTCGGGCCCATTGCTGGGGGACCGTCACCACCTTGCCTTGCAGGTTGGTGCCGGCGACCGCGTGGGTCGCCAAACTCGAGACGGATACTACACCCCCACTATAGCGGTCTGACCGCTCTTGTCGAGCCAGCAACGATCCAGAAGTGCGCCATAGCAGGCATGCTCGTATGGGCTGCGGCTTCGACTCACTCCGGCCGTCGCCGTCTTCGCTCGTTGCGTCGCTTGCGCTTTACCTCGACCTCGTCAATCGCCGCTTGGGCGACGCGGCACATTGCGTCGTGGGCTTCCTGCTTCGTGGCCACGCCCATCTCAACCAGCATCGTGAGCCATCCCGCCTCGTAGTCGTGTAATCGGTTTTTCTTCGGTCCGGTCATCTGGTCCTCCTTGTCTGCGACTGGGTGTACTTATTCTTCCGGACCGTCCGGTCAACCTTGGTCTACGGCTAACCAAAGCTGCCAAACGCCGCAAAAAGCAGAGAAATCAGGCCAAAGACACCTCTTCGGCGGTGAAGCCCAGAGTGTGCGATCAGTGCTGCAGTCGATGCATCACTTCCCAGACGTCATGTAGGGCGTTGACGTAGTGCTTGTCGCCCGACGTCTCATACGCCCGGCTCTTGAAGTTGCCGTAATCAATCTCGGCCGTGAGTTCGTTCGCCACCTGTTCCCACACGGTCTTCGGGACCACAAGCCGGTAGCGGTAATCGGTGTCTTTTGTGTTCGCGATCTCAAAGCACCGCAGTTCAACGCATCTCGACTGGAGTGACTCTAGGTGCTGACGCGAGCGTGCACGCACCATGAACGTGTTCGGATCAATGCCTTTCGTCTTGCCAGTGAGATCACGGGCACACACAACACTGAAGAAGCCGTACTGAGTGAAAAGCCACATGGTGTTTCCTTTTCGTTGGGCGGTCTGCGACCAGCCCACACTATGACACACAAGAACGATTCACTCCCTTGCCCGAGCGGTATAATCTCGTCCACGCCTTGATGTCCGGGTCGCCGTCACTCGCCGTCCCGATAGCCAGAACCATGCAGGAGGACCGATGAGCAGTTCCGTTGGCGACTCCTCCTTCCGACCACACACGGGCCAGATCCGGCACCTCGACGCCGCGCAGGCCAGGCAGCTTGTGGGGCTTTTCGAACGGCCAGTAGTCAGCGATCAACTCGGGCTGGCCTACGATACGAGCGATTCCCTCACCGAGGCGACGAAGGGCGAACTCGCGATCCAACCGGCACCTGCCCACGGCCAGTCTGCTGCCGTCATCGGCCACTACAGGACGCATCTCTACCTACACGAACTCCTTCGACTCCCGCTGTCGGTGGCCCGGGAACTCACGCGGCACCGCGGCCATCTCTATCTCGACAAACTAGTGGCGGTCACCGACGCCGTCGCGGAAGAACTCGCCAAGCACACTGGCGGCGGACTATCGCTCAATAACCTGCGGCAGCTGTCTGTGCCCTCGGCATGGGCCCTTGGCCGGCACGCTGGAGAGCTCTCGCTCAACCGACTCACGTCGCTCGACGCGAACGCGGCTTTGGGCCTCGCGCAGAACGAATGCCAGCTCTATCTAGGGAGCCTTGGCCGGTTGTCTCCGGTAGCCGCGGCAGCCCTATCGCAGCATCGCGGCGATCTCTTCCTGGAAGGCCTGAAGGAATTGCCTGGACGGGTTGCCTCCCACCTCGCTCGTCATTGTGGGAAACTCCATGTGCATGGGATCGCGGAGCTGTCGGACGCCGTGGCAGAGGCATTTGGCCGACGGCAAGGGTTTCTGTGTCTTCAGGGAGTGGAGCGGCTCACGCCAGCGCAGGCCCAACTGCTTGCCAGCCATCGGGGTCCGCTCTTGTTCCACCGCCTGGCGGTGGACGATGCCGTGGCCGCCTGCCTGGCCCGGCATGAGGGCTCGCTCTCCGTCAACGTTGGGAATAGCATCACGCTCCTGCAGCTCGAGCTACTCGTTCAGCACGTCGGGCAGGTCTTGCTTGCGGGCCTCACAACGATCAACGAGCGGCAGGCACGGGTTCTTGCTGCTCAGAACAACTGGCATGGCGTTCCGGGACTATCCGGGTTGTTTCTCGACGACATCAATAGCATGACGCCACGGGTGGCAGCCATTCTCGCAACACATCACGCTGGCGGACTGTCGCTCAAGGGACTCTCGGAACTCACCGAGGACACGGCTCGGGAACTGGTCCGGCATCCCATCCTGTGCTTGGACGGCGTGAGCAGCCTCAGCGACGGGGTGGCAAAGATTCTCGGCCGCTACGAAGGGGCGACGCTTTCGCTCAAGGGGCTGAAGACGATCAGCACGTCGGCGATTTCCAAGCTCCGCGAAAATCCCGCCATCGAGCTGCCGCGGTGGTTTTACGGGGCCGAGACTTTCGGAACAGATCGACAAACCACGGCTCTGGCTGAGCCGCAGAAGCCAAGCCAGCTGGAAACGATTCGCATCATCCAGCAGATCGCCGGCCAAGGCGAGCAGATGTTGAAGAACTGATCGGTCGCCACAATATGCCCTCCCGGCAGGGCCTTCCCGAGTAACGAAAGGATGGTGACGACATGTGTGAACTGCTTGGACTCGCCTTCAACAAGCCGATCTCGCCCGGCCTCTCGTTCCGCTGCTTCCGGCACTGAGCCGAGCGGAATCGCCACGGCTTGGGCTTCGCAGCCATAACCTCCAGGAAAGCACGGATCACCAAGGAGCCGATCCGTGCTGATCAGAGTGCCGTGTCGCAGTCGCTTCGCGACGATCCGACGATCGCCGCGGCGGCAGGCTGCTCAAGGGCCTACCGACCGCTCCAACCCCTGACTTATTTAAATAAAAATTTGTGGCGACCTGCCTGCAGGGTTATTCAGGGTTATTTGGAAGACGCGTTAATTCAGTTTTTATCGGCACGCCCCCCCTTCGCGTGGTCAAGGAAACCCAGTGCCGACCGGCTGAGAAACGTAACGTCGGCGACTGATGGGTAGCACGGTTTTGCCATGACCTAAGCCCCGCCCGCTATTTCTGGGCGGTTTCGGCAGGCCTGCGCAAATCCGGCAGGGCGCCTGATTCGAATGCTTTCCGTCGTCGCCGAAGGCCTGCGTGGCACCGGCGCGACCGGTCCGTACCGCGGCCCGATCAACGCCCGGAAACCTTTCTGATCTCAAGCCCCTGGAGGCCATCTCATGGCACCTTCTGTAGCCGTTCCCATACTGTCGCACACTCCCTGTTCCACCTCGGCCACGAGCGGTACCGCCGGCGGCACGCCGTGTGACCCCAATGTCCACGATCCATTCTCCCGGATCATTGGGCAGTGCCGGGTGATAGATTTTCTCACGGAGATTCGCGACGGCATTACCCTCGGGGCCCACCCGCACCCGCTGCTGTTTCTCGGTCGCTCCGGTCATGGCAAGACGTCAGTCTCGAAGGCGTTCGCCGAGTCGATCGGTGCCGAGTTCGTACGTATCGACTGCGGGCCCGAGCTGAAGTCCGAAAATCTTGTCGAGCGGCTTACTGCGATCAAGTCGCTTGCGGTGGTCTTCTGCGACGAAATGCAGTCGATGCGCAAGCGGGTCCAAGAGATCCTGTATTCCGCTATCGACTCGAACCTCGTGCCAAAACTCGAGCGCGGCCGGCTTGACCGCTGCGCCACGCAGGTGCAGGTCGTCCCGTTCATCCTGGCTGGCGCGACGAATGAGCCAGGTCGCCTCCTGCCCGCTCTCCGTAGCCGGATGGTCCAGATCGTGATGGATGGCTACAGCACCGAGGACCTCGGGGCGATCACCCGCCAGAAGGCCCGTCGGTTTCTCATCGACTTGAGCGACCGGGCCGTGGATCTCATCGTCCAAGCGTGCGGCAGTTCGCCTAGGAACATCGTCCAGATTCTGCAGGCCGTCGAGGTGACGAGTGCCGCGTGGCGGCTCGGCGTCGATCACGTCGATCACGGCGGCACGCTTGTGGCCGACGTCAACGGTGTCCTTGCTGAGGCGTCACTCCAGATGCCCGGCGACGAGGACGAAGTCGCTGACGGCTATTACGGCGACGTTGTAGGTGATCTCCTCGCCATGCCTGAGCGAGAACTGCCCCAGGCGGACATGCCGTCCGGCCGCACGCCCCCCGCCACACTGCCCGGCCAGTCGGTCAGCCCTGCGTCCACGCCCACCACGCCGGCCCCAGCACCACGAATCCCCGACGAGTTCGTGGAGCGGGCACTCGACTGGATGGGCCTCGATGCCGCGGGGCTCGACGGCACAGGCCGCACTCTCCTGAGCACCATCGCCCACCATGGCCGAGCCACGGCCGAGTTGCTTTCGACCGTGCTTGGGCTCGATATCGCATTTACTCGGGAGAACCTCAGCGAACTGCGCGCTCGGCACTTCGTCAGCGCGGCGCCCGGCCGCGGGTGGGTGCTCACTGACGACGGCATTGCCTTGGTCGCCAATCTGGGTCTGAAGAAGTAGTCGATCACACGGGTGTCCACCGTCATCAAGAGTCATCTCAAAGCTCTTCACAAAGTCTCCGCGGTCTCTATGAACACGCCTCCAAAACGAAAGGTCCTGCAATGCCTCCATCAAACCAGTCACCCAGCGGCCCCGCCGCCCCTTCTGCCAAGATCACGGTCTCCCAACTGATCAAGCGTCAGCGAATGCGACTCACCCGTCGGATACAGTCTCGGAACGCCGTTGCGGCTTCCAGCGCGGCGGCGGCGGCCAGCGCCGGCGGGCATTCGTGCACCGACGACAGTGTGCTCGCCGCAGAACTCGGCACCGCCGCTCCAATCGGCCGGCCGGTCATCGAACTTTTGTCCCTGGCTTATTGGGCGAACGTGCCGGCGATGCTCGTCGGCCTGCACGGCCTTGGGAAGTCGGAGATCGCAGGAGCCGCCGCAAGAGAGCTCGGAATCGACATTATTTCGCGGGATCTCTCGTTGATGGAGCCGCCGGATCTCGTCGGCCTGCCTCGGCTCGACTCGGGCGCCACGACGTTCGTGCCGCCCGAATTCCTGCCACGGGAAACCGGCCGAGGCGGCTTTCTTCTTATCGAAGAGATCAACCGGGCGCCACGTTTCATGCAGGCGACGTGCCTGGAGCTCCTTACGAGCCGACGGCTGAATTCGTACCGGCTGCCTGATGGCTGGCTCCCTGTGGCCTGCATCAATCCCAAGACGGATGGCTACCACGTCGATCTGCTCGACGCGGCCCTCATGAGCAGGTTTATGCGCATCGAGGTCTGCGCCGCCGTCAGCCACTGGTCGGCATGGGCAAGGCAGCCGGAGAGCAACATCCACCCGAAGATCGTCGAGTATGTCGAGAGCGTACCCAACGCCCTCGACGAGTCGCAGGGTGGCTCGAACCCGCGGTCGTGGACCTACGCATCTCGGACGCTCACGGCGGCGGGCGCCGAACTGCTCGACCGTTCGCCCGACACCGTCATTACGGCAATCAACGGCCTGATCGGCCCGGTCCACACGACGGCGCTGATGAGGTTGATCCTTGGCACCGAGCTGCCGCTCAAACCTGCCGATGTGGTCCACAACTGGCCGACAAGCCGGGCGACCATGCACCGCTGGCTACGTCAGGGCCGGCTAGACCTTCTGGCCGCCTCGATGCGGACGATCCTGCAGTGGGTGCGGCCGGAGGGCGTCGCTGAGCAATTGCGAGCTGACGTTCGACAGCGAGGCAACGTGCGTTCGTTTTTCAAGGCACTACCCGGCGACCTTGCCGAGCAGGCCCGAGGGTGCCTCCTGGAGTTGGGCTACACCTTCCTTATCCCGAAGGAGATGCGGAGCGACGAGTCGCAGGCTGGCGGCCAGCCGGGAGCTGCAAAATGACCACGACTACGCCCGGGCGCTGCCGGCCCCCTGACCCCGGCATCACAACCGCAAAAATAAAACTTGCCCGCGCGATGGGCATCCTGGTTCGGACCCACCCGTTCCATGGCCACATCGCGGCAGGCTGGCGGGCGCGGCCCGACGCCACCGTCCAGACGATGGGCGTGTGTTGGGCGTGCGGGGGAGTCCAACTGGTCTGGAGCCCTGATTTCGTGAACGGTATCTCCGACATGGAGGTAGCCGGCGTCCTGCTTCACGAGGTCCACCACGTCGTTCTCCGGCACATGTTCCTCTTCCCCGAGCACGCGGCCCCGCCGCCGGACTTCGACGCCTATGCGGCGCTCGTTGCCGAGGAAATCTGCGTGAACGAGTTTGTCACGCTCCCGCTACCAGGCAATCCCTACCGTCTCGAGGAGTTCGTGCAACAGAACCCGAAGTGCGGTCTCGT
>JBILKZ010000286.1:0-2550 GCA_044376405.1 Pirellulales bacterium | reverse complement strand
GCGGAATACATTCAGGGCTGGCTGCGTTCGCGGCTCGAGAGCGAGGGGCAGAAGCAGGCGGCCTGGCGGACCGACCCGACAAAGAGCGGTGCTGCCGGCTGCTTCGGCGACATCGGCACCCATGCCTACAACCTCGGGCGGTCGATGACCGGCCTGCTCCCTGAAAAAATCAGCGCGCATCTCAAGATCTTCGAGCCGCCGCGGCCGCTCGACGACTACGGCCACGCCGTCATCCGCTATGAAAATGGGGCGCTGGGTACGGTGACCGCCTCGCAGATCAGCCACGGCCGCGAGAACGACGTGCGGATCCAGATCGACGGCACGAAGGCGAGCCTCGAATGGCACCAGGAGAATCCCAACCAGCTTTTCGTCCGCAGGAACGGCCATCCCCACGCGATCTACACCCGTGACCCCAACGCCCCCTACACGCTCCCCCTGGCGAAGGCCTCCTGCCGGCTGCCCTCGGGCCATCCGGAGGCGTTCTTCGAGGCGTTTGCCAATGTCTACCGCGCCGCCTACGACGCGATGGAACTGGCGGGCACCGGCCAGCCGTTCGAACGGGTGAACACCATCTATCCCAACATCTGCGACGGCGTGGAGGGGATGTATTTCATCGAGCAGTCGGTGGCGTCGAGCAAGGCCGACGGCGCCTGGCTCCCGCTCAAGCACCCGTTGGCAAGGCGATAGTCGAAGCCCCGCAGGCTTCTGGAAGGGCACCCCCATGGCAAAGCTCGACACCGCCTATTTCGTGTTCGACATCGAGAGCGTTGCCGACGGCGCGCTCGTGTCGCGGATGAAGTATCCGGGGGAGAATCTCAGTCCCGCCGAGGCCATCGCGAAATACCGCGAGGAGTTGCTCGCGGAGAACGGCAAGGACTTCATCCCCTACACCTACCAGCTGCCGGTGTCGCTGGTGATCGCGAAGGTGGCGCGAGACTTCAGCCTGCTCGATCTCGTGGCCCTCGACGAGAAAGAGGCCCGGCCCCACGAGATCGTGAAGGCCTTCTGGCAGGGCTGGCAGAAATATAGCCGGCCCACGCTCGTCACCTTCAACGGCCGTGGCTTCGATCTGCCGCTGCTGGAACTCTGCGCTTTTCGCTATGGGCTGCAGATCGCCGACTGGTTTGCCGAGGACGCCCGCAGCTTCGACCAGCCCCGCTACCGCTACAACATGTCGGCCCATCTCGACCTGCACGAGTGGCTCACCAACAGCGGCGCCTCCCGGTTCAACGGCGGGCTCTCGCTGGCGGCCAACCTGATCGGCAAGCCGGGCAAGATGGACGTCGCCGGCCACATGGTGCAGGACCTCTGGGACGCCGGCCGAGCGGCCGATATCCACGACTACTGCCGCGGCGACGTGCTCGACACCTACTTCATCTTCCTGCGGTCGCGGGTGGTGGCGGGGGACATCGACCTGAAGCGGGAACACGCCCTCATCGAGTCGGCCCGCGAGTGGATCGAGGCGCACACCGACCAGTTCCCCGGGCTGAAACGATACCTGGCGGCGTGGGGCGACTGGAAGAGCCCGTGGGCGTGATCCCGTCGCTCATGCCCCGGGCTCGTATGGTGCGACCATAAAAGCCCTCGGCGTGAGCCGGGGGAAACGGCCGGCCCCCGGTCGTACAACCGGCGGACGCGGCTACTGATTCGCGGCCGCTGGCTCCGGCGTCGCGGCCGGCTCGGCGGCTGGGTCCGGGACTGCCTCCGGCGCTTCCTCTGCGGCCGGAACTTCCTCCGCACCCCCTGGCGGCGCCAATGCTGCCGCCACGGCACGGGCGGCCGCGCGGCCCTCGCCATCGAGCTTTCCTTTGGGCGCCCGCACCTCGACGGTGTACATCCGCCCGCCGATCACCACGGCATAGCTGGTGCGATCGATCGTTTCTTTTATGCCATCGACGTTGATCGTGGCAGGCGCCGCCCACGTGGCTCCGAAGTGGGGCCCGAGCCTTGCGGCGGCGGGTTTTTTCAGCAGTGTGCTCTTGCCGTTCTTCGAGTAGGTGCCGGCCAGACTGGCGTCGATCGCGGCGACGAAATCCTTTTGGGCACCACCGTCGACCTCGGCGATGCCCTCGGGCGCATCGGCCGCCATCACGACGATCGACGGATAGGTCTTCTTGCGGCTCGGGATGTATTTGACGAGGTAGCTCTTCGACTGCGGACCTCGGGTCCAGCCCACGGGAGAGCAGACTTCCACCTTCCCGTCATCGACCGCGATCGCCGTGTCGGTATCGACGCCGTCAGGCTCCGCATCGTCTCCTGCAGCGGCAGCGTCGCCGCCGTCCGCCGCCGGCTTGGACTTCTTGCCCGCGGTTTTCGTACATCCGGCAGCCGTCAGCAACATCACCAGCAGCAGGCAGATGCCAACCTGTGAAAGAACCGCTGCAAACCTCACCGCTGCAAACCTCACCATGGTGCCGACCGTTGCGGATCGCATGAACGCCGTCCTTCCCGTTACTCGGTGATCGCTTCCTTGACGAGCTGGATGAAGTGGTTCGTCCGGGACGATGCCATCAGGTCGGCGGCCTTCTTCTCGGCGGCCTTCTTGTCGGA
>JBILKZ010000285.1:0-2551 GCA_044376405.1 Pirellulales bacterium | reverse complement strand
TGTAGGTCTTGAAGAAGATGCCGAAGAGCCGCTTGCCAAACTTATTGGAGACCCAGTCCTCGAAGGTCCGTGGATTGTTGACTGGGAAGAGCCGGGCCTTCGCATACGACGCCACGCACCGGGCCGACTCGATGATGCCCAGGTTCCTGAGCGCCTCGGCCGCCTTGAGCGGGTAGGCATAGAACTTGCCGCCGTAGTAGATCCGCGAAGACCGGGGCCGATGGAGCAGGTCGTCGCCGAGCAGTTCTGTCCAGAGGTCCTCGACCTCCTGGGATTTCGAGAAAAACCGGTGACCGCCGATGTCAAAGCGAAACCCCTGGTATTCAACCGTGCGGGAGATGCCGCCGACATACCGTGGATCCCGTTCGAGGACCGTGACCGCCACGCCCGCCCGCGTGAGCAGGTAGGCCGCCGTCAGTCCGGCCGGACCGGCGCCGATGATCGCCACGTGTTGGGGGGTGGATTGGGGGTGGGACATCACTTCCATCCTGGGCGAACCATGCTCGTGCCGTCGCCGCTCCCGCGAAACACAAGGACATGGACAGCAAAGCCGTCTACTGGAAACATAGGCCCCCGCGGGCAGAACGCCAGCATGCCCCTCAGATTGGGGATTCTCATCAAAAACTCACACCTTTCCGGGGGTTCTGTGGGGTACGCTTCACGCGGCTCTGAGGCCATCCATTCGCCCACCCCTGACCACAGGAGGGATTGCAGATGAGTTCATCCAGCGGCTCGTCGAAGCTGCGTCGCAAAGAACGGGAATGGAAACCAAAGATGAAGGAACGTGGCGGGAAAGCCACGGTCTCCGACAGCGGCTCGTCGCTCGCAGCACAGCGGGCGATGGCAAATATCAAGGACCTCAACCGCCTCCGTGACCGCGGCCAGGACGTCGATTCGGTGGTCCTGGCGAAGATCAGCCAGTCGCTCGATTCAAAACCAGCCGAAACACCGTCGCAGCAGCGCGGTGAGCGAGCGTCCCCCAATCCCTCCAAAAGCCCGTCCAAAAAAGCTCGCCGGCCACTCCTCGTCGGGCTCTTGTGCGGCGGCAGTGCGCTGCTGGTGGCCGGAGCCGTGCTGGTCTTCGGTTCATCCCGCTATTCGGTGGCGGGCACTATGCTGCTCGAGCAAAAGCCCTTGGCTGGCGTCGAACTCCAGTTCCACGCCGCCAATGGGAATTTCACTCCTTCTCGGGTCACCACGTCGGACACGGGCGACTTTTCGATCGGCGGGCTGCCGGCGGGGATCTATCGGGTGACCCTGCAGCCCGACGCCCAATCCAGCGTGTACGTGCCGCCGGCGTACAAGAAGCTCGAATCGACTCCGTTGCGGATGAAGGTCCAGCGCAACATGTCGAACGTCTCACTCTACGCATCGCAGCCGAAGCGACGCTGAGGTTGGCTTCGCTGACCGCCCAGTTGCGGCTAGAGCCCTCAGGGCATAGTGGGCCGGCGGCCCGCTGCGGCCTGACCGTGCAACAGCGCCGTGAGCCGCGCCACCGCCTCGGCGATGTCGGCCTCTGTTGTCGTCCGTCCGACGCTCAACCGCACGGCGCTGCGGACCACCGCCGGCTCAAGCCCCATCGCGACGAGCGCCGGGGACGGTTCGCTCGATCCGCTCGCGCAGGCCGTGCCCGTCGCCAAGCAGACGCCCGCCAAGTCAGCGGCCATCGCTAGTGCCTGACGGTCGAGGCCCGGGAAGGCAATCGTGGAAATATGTGCACACCGCCGGGCAGCGGCAGCGATCACGACCGCCGGGATGCCCGCCTGGCGAGCGGCGGCGAGCAGCCGGGATTCCAGGTTGTCGCGGAGGCTCGTCACTCGCTGGGCTGCCGTTTCGCGGTCAGCGACCGCCAGCTCGATCGCCCGGGCGAATCCCGCGGCCAGAGGGACCGCTTCGGTGCCGCCCCGCAGACCGTATTCCTGCGGGCCGGCCTGCACGGGCGCCAGCGCCACGCCCCCGCGGATCAGCAGAGCCCCGATGCCGCGTGGCCCGCCGAACTTGTGCGGGGCGAGGGCCAACGTGGCAGCAGAGAGTTCCTGAAACGACACCGGCATCAGGCCCACGGCCTGTGTGGCATCGACATGGACCAGCAGGCTTGCTCCAGGGTCACGCGACGGCAGATCGTCGATCGACCCCGTCTGGCCACAGACGAGCGTGAGCGACACGATCCGCTGACTGGCAGCAGGCGACCCGGCACGAAGCGGTTGGGCGACGACCGCTGCCATCGCGGCCGAAGCGGTGCCTGTGGCGGCTTCGAGAGGCAGTTCGCGGATCCTCCACCCGTGGCGGCCGGCGGCCAGAACAGCGCTGACGACGCTCGGATGATCGCGCCGCGAAAAAAACACCTCGCCCACGGCGGTCGCGGCCGTCGCCATGCCCACGACCGCCAAGTGATTGGCCTCACTGGCTCCTGAAGTGAACACTAGGAGATCACGGTGAGGCCCTGTGCCAGAGCCACCAAGTGCGGCGACGATCCGCTCGCGGGCATCCTCAAGCACACGCCGCGCCGCCCGCCCCAGCGCATGCTGGCTCGATGGGTTGGCATGGGCGA
>JBILKZ010000149.1:0-8337 GCA_044376405.1 Pirellulales bacterium | reverse complement strand
CCGGCTCCGCCGACACCAGACGATTCGAGATCCTTGTTGCCGATGCGGATGATGGCGAGGATGGAGCCACGGCGATCCGCCTCCACGACCGGGTCGATGCCCGGATCGAGACGGGTGCTCACCAGGGTTTCCACACCGGCGACGGCGAGTTCCTGGTAGCAGGGATCAGGCAGGTAGACGACCTTGGTCACGAAGTTACCCGTGGTCACCTGGTCGAGATCTTCCTCGGTGAGCTGGAACGGAATTGAGTTGTGTGCCAGGAAGGCGGCCGTGCGCGGCGTGACCGGTGCCACTTCCAGCGATGGATAGAGTTCGAGACCCTCCCGTCCGGGAATGTCGGTGATCTTGAGCCTGTAGATGGCACCCTGCGGGAAGTCATAGCGGCCCGGGGTTACCAGCGGCGTGGAATCGAATCCGCCGGCCATCGAGACATCCCACCGCACCTGCATCCCGTCGGGGCCGATGAAGCCGACCTGCGACGTGGGGGCCATCGCACCGCCGCCCATGCCGCCCATGCCACCGGCACCACCGCCGGCGCCTCCCATCGCACATGCCCCTCCCATCCCGGCTCCCATCCCGCCGCCGTCGGCTCCCATGCCACTGCCATCGGGGCCGCCGCCAAATCCACCGCCTTCAGCGTAGGACGCAGCCAATGCGGCCTCGTACGACGTTGCGGCGATGACACCAGGTCCGGGGCCGTCGACGCCGGGACCGGGATGCTGAAGCATCGCGGCTGGCGGCAGCACGTTTGTGTGCTGGGGAGCAACAGGACGGATCTGGGCCAAACCTGTTAGGGGAGAATTCGCGGGGATATGGCACCCCGTGAGCGTGGCCGCCAGGGAGAAGCCGACAAAACCTTGCAGGCGTCGGTTGAGCATCGCATCACCTCCGAACCGGGATCGGGTTGCCGACTCGCGGATCCGCAGCACTCCGGCATGGGCCGGTTGAACCCTGATCCCGTACACTCTTGACGAGATGCACGGACCAGCCTGTTCAAGCCTTGGATACTTGAGCCACACATCGTTCTTCGACGCCCGACCGCCTGCTTCTTTGGTAAAATCCTCAAAGTCGACCTGACCGTGACGCTTCGACCCCCCTCCAGATTGCCAGCCTTACGCTGCCTGCACGGCGAGGCCGGCCGCGTGGGGACCGCGGTGCGTCTCAGGATCGGCCTGACTCTGCTTGCCGTGACGGCAGCGTTGGTGTCTGCCGGCGATTTGGCATCGGCCCAGCCAGTGGCGGCACCGCCGGCCGCAGCCCGCGTCCAGACAGGCCCGGCAGAGAGTGTCTACCGCAAGAACGCCGCCGCAGTGGCCGCGCCGGCCGCTCCACCGGCCGCCGATCCGGCCGCCGCTCAGGCCGCCCAGGCCGCCCAGGCCGAGCGGATCGTGGCTGCGGCACTGGCCGCGATGGGGCGAGCCGAGTCGATCTCCGCCCGCGTCAGGCAGCGGGTCCGCGTGGATGATCGCGTGGTCGTCGGCGCCGGCCGCTACGTGCAATCGGGTCTCGGGGAGGACCAACGGTATCGCTACGAGTCATCCATGCAATCAGACACGGAAACCTTCGATCTTCTGGAAGTGAGTGATGGTCTGTTTGCCTGGTCCTACCGCCGGCTCGGTCCGCAGCCCCCGCAGCTCGAACGGCTCGATGTCCGGCGCATCCGCGAGCGATTGTTCCAGCTCAAGCCCGCCGACGACGCCGCGATCTCGCCGTACCTCGGCGGCGTGCAACGCACGCTTGCGCTCATCAGAGACTGGTTCCGCTTCACGACGGTGGAACCGGCCACCATCGACGAACTGCCCATATGGAAGGTCGAGGGTCACTGGTGCGGGGAGTGCCTGGCGGCGCTGCTGCCGTCGCACAAGGAGGCCGCCACGAAGCCGGGTGGCATCACCGCTGCGGAGCTGCCCGACGGCATGCCATGGAGCGTGCGGCTGTCGATCGGCAAGCGGGACCTGTTCCCGTTTCGCATCGAATGGCTGGCGATTCCGGGACGGCGTCCTGTTGCCAATCGTGAGCCCGAGCCGGTGGCGGTACTCGAGCTCTACGACGTTCGGCTCGGAGAGCCTGTCGACGCAGCCGCCTTCGTCTACAAGCCGGCCATGGAGGGGCTCATCGACCTCACCGAGGCCCGCGCGAAGCATCTGGCGCCAATGCGGCCGTAGGGACTGTTCGGCCGGGCCAGCCCGCCTCCACCAGCCGCGCCGCCGCATCGATCGCCGCCAGCATGCTCGCCGGGTCGGCCGCGCCGGTGCCGACGATGTCGAAGGCGGTGCCGTGGGCAACGCTCGTCCGCACGAGCGGCAGACCAAGCGTGATGTTCACGGCCCGGTGCATGCCGAGCAGCTTGATGGGGATGTGCCCTTGATCGTGATACTGCGCCACGACGCCGTCGAATTCGCCGCGGCTGGCCCGCAGGAAGAGCGTGTCGGCTGGCAACGGACCGGTCGCGTCGATGCCCGTCTCCGCCAGACGTCGCACGGCGGGGGCGATCAACCGCGTCTCCTCGTCGCCAAACAGGCCTGATTCGCCGGCGTGCGGATTGAGTGCCGCGATGGCGATCCGGGGGCGGCGGCTGAGCAGCGGCTCGAGGAGTCCTGCCAACCGTGTGCCAGCCTGCACGATGCTCTCGGTGGAGAGTCGGGCGACCGCGTGCGCGAGCGACTCGTGAAGGGTCACGTGGACGACGCCGAGGCCGGCCGGTGTGGCGGAGGATCCCTCCCGTGGCAGCCAGAGCATCATCGACACATCCGTGTCGGCGAGTCCGCAGAACCGCGCAAGCATCTCGGTATGGCCGGGCACGTCATGCCCGGCGGCATGGAGCGCCGCCTTGTGGAGCGGACCGGTCACGATGCCCCGGGCGAGCCCGTCACGCACGAGCCGGGCCGCGGTCTGCACGGCGGCTGCAGCGCTGGCTCCACCGGCCGCGCTGACCACGCCCGCCTCAACCACGCCCGCCTCAACCACGCCCGCTCCGGACGCCATGCCATCACGACCAAGGCCCGGATCGATCACAAGCACCCTATCGGCCGCGGAGTCGCTTGGGTCAGCGGGCTCGACCCGCTCGATCGTCAGCCGCGGCAGGCCGGACCGTTCGGCGAGCACCCTGGCCAGCATCCCGACTTCGGCTACGACCCTGAGACGGGCGCGCGCATGCGCTGGCGTGGCAGCCCAGGCCTTGATCACCACCTCGGGTCCGATGCCGGCTGGATCACCGCAGGTCAGCAGGATGACAGGCTTTTCTGCAGGGGTCATCGATTGGCTCGGGGTGGTCACATGGACTGGCCATATGGCTTGAACAACGTCGTGAGCCTACCATGAAGCAACGGGATAGAACCTTTCCCATACCCTCCCAAGACCGACTGACAAGCAGGCTCAATCATGGATCGCGTGTTCTCAATGGCGGCACTCTTCGCGGTCTCGCTGATGGCGGCGACGGCCGGTCTTGGCCTGTGGCTGGGGGATCTACACGGGCAGACCGCACCCGCGGTGCTCCGTTGGGGTACGGTGCACCGGCTCTCTGGCGTGTTGGCGGCGCTCATGGTGGTGCTCGTCAACAGCATGGCCGTCACCTACTTCATCGGCACCGGCCGCTGGTGCCGGGAGGTGGTGGAGACCTATGGCCTCGACGGCAGCTACATCGAAAGAAGCCGGCGGATCAAGCGGGCGGCCTTTCCGTTTGCCATGATCGGAATGCTTGCTGTGGTGACGATCGTCGCGCTCGGCGGAGCGGCCGACCCGGCGTCGGGCCGACCCGGCACGCAGCAGTGGGTTACGCCGCACCTGCTTGGCGGCCTCGGTCTGGCGGCGATGATCGCCTGGTGTTTTCAGTCCCAGGTGCCGCAGCTCCGTCGGCAGCAGGGGCTGATCGAGGAAGTCATGGGAGAGGTCCGCGAATCCCGCCGCCGCCGCGGCCTCGACGTCGAGTGAGCTGGCTTGGGTCGAGCGTTGATCCAGCATAGGTCGATTGGCCCAAACCGCCGGGACGTCGAAGGTTCCGTCGCTCGGAGATTCCGACTTATTCACCCGGGATGGGATGGTACGCACAACAAGTCGGACATCCTCCTCGTCTCCTCCACCTTCGCCGATCCCGGCTCCCTGCGGTCCCACTCCAGATGCTGAGGAGCCGGTCGGAGGCACGCGCAGGAGTCCGGTGAATTCTGCGACTCACGAGCGATGCACGATTCGTCCAAGAGCCTCCCGTAGCAGAATCCGCCGGCGACGAGCATGCCGCAGCCGGCGAACCAATGTGGGCAGCTACGGATGTCCCCGACGTGAGATGCCGACTACTGCCCGCCGTGCGATTCCGTCGCGGGCGCATGTGCGTGGGTGTGGGCGTGCGATGACCGTTCCACCACGGTGATTCCCCAGGCGATCGCCAGGCCGAGTGCCAGGCTCATGGTCAGCAGCACGCGGTCGTGGCTGTGAAACTGCACCTCCGGCAGGAGGTCGGCGGCCGCGATGCAAAGAAAAGCGCCGGCGGCCAGGGCCATCGCCACGCCGAGGATCGTCTCTTGATGGCCGCCAAACACGCGCAGACTGGCGAGAAACGCAACGGCACCGATCGGGACAACGAGGGCATAGAGGCCGTTGGCAATGCTGCGGCCGCGGCTGGACACGCCGGCGTTCAGCATCAGCGTGCCGATGATGGCGGCATCGAAAGGCTTGTGCAGCAGCACGGCGAGGAACGTGGCGAACCCCGCCAGCCAGCCTCCGCCGTGATCGGCATCAGCCCGCACCGAAGCGGCCAGCGTCGCGCCGTCGGCAAGACTGTGGAGGGCGAGCCCCGCAAAAGCACCGCACCAGGCCCAGCGACCGCTCCCCGGAGCCGCATGCAGATCGCGTGAGCCATGGTCGTGGTCGCAGCCGTGTCCATGGTCATGACCGCCACCGTGGCCGGCCTCCGCTCCATCGGCCGTATGGTGCGAGTGGCCATGGAATGCCCGTTCGAGCAGGAACATCAGGAAAAACCCCGCCAGCACCCAGGTCATCGTGGTGTCGATCTGCCGACCGAGTTGGAGGAAGGCATGTGGTAGGAGATGGAGCAGTCCGACGCCGAGCAGCACGCCTCCGGTCAGCGAGAGCAGCACCTGCATCCGGCGGTGACCCATGGAGAGAAACGACAGTGACGACCCGCCGGCATAGGCCGCGCCGGCCACCACGGCCAGTTGAATGGCCAGGGTCAGGAACGGCATGTGGCTGGGGGATGTCGCAGCCAGGAGAGGTTGCATGGGGGCGGCTCGGTGGGAATGGGGAAGCCCACCATGATCACGCGGCGCCGCCCGCAGGGCAAGCGGCCATCGCCATCACGCTACCGGCGGTAATTGTAGGGGGCGGGCATGGTCTGGTACGACCGCGACGCCTGCTCCATCTGCTGCCGTGCCAGCGAGTTTCGCTCCGTCCGGTGGGCGTCGGTGGCGGCGATCAGCCCGAGCGCGATGACGAGCACATAGGCCACGATATTCGACCAGAGCACGGGGCCGTGGAATTTCAACGCGGTGCCGAACGCCTTTTTCACCTTGGTGCCGAACAGTCCGAGCCTGACGCTCCAGATTTCGTCGAGCACGAGGTGCGTCAAGAAGCCGAGAACCACGGCGCCGGCGATGAAATAGCGCCGCATCGGGTCGTCGTGGCCGAAGGCCAGGAAGGTGACCTGGCCGGCAATCGCCGCCGCAGGAAGACTGTGAAACATGCCGCGGTGCACGGAGTAGTGCTCGAGCAGCCAGGTCATGCCGAACCGGATCAACGCATAGACTGCGGCTCCGGCGAGAATGATCGCCTCCATCGGCATGCCCATCTGGTGGAACCGTTGCAGCAGCAGCATCGGCACCAGAGCTGCGGCAAACGCCACGCTTTCCCGCATCGGCACGCCCGGGCCGCTGTCGAGGTCGGGCAGCATCCCGGCCACGGCACACACGGTGCCGCCGAGCAGGCAGGTGACCGGTGGCAGTCCGCCCACATACCACGCAGCCGCGGCGTAGCCAGCGCCTACGATCGATGAACCGGTGATGTGCGCCTGGAATCCGGGCACTGCGATCCCCCGCCAAAGTCCTGACTGACTGCCCGCGCGGGGGAGCGACCTCACGCGCACGGCATGCCGGTACGACCGCCCACCAAGGCGTTCAGAACAGACACAACAGGTTTATCGACAGCGGAGCCATCGGCACGTTTGGAGATTCAACGCCGGCTGCGCGGTCACCCGGTCCCCTGCACTGCCCTTCGGAAAAGGTTTCCCAGTCGAAACAAACACCCAACGAAATAGAAAAGATTGTGATAATGAGGTGTTTGAGAAGGCTGCAGCGTTTGGGTTGAGTGGCGAGAGGCTGCCTCGATGTTGCCTGCTGCCCGGCGACTCTCCTTGAGTGAATGCAGCGGATTGTAAGCATGGGGGTTATGGGAAGTTTGATCGGCTTGTTCGGTGTATTGCCGTTGTTTTGGCTTCGCCACCAATCGAGTCAATCCCTACACTCCGAGGCACCGGACCGGATGCTTTCCGGCCCGCGCAGGTCGCTGATCACTGGAGGCTGGAGTGGCTATCGAAGGTTATGACCTCGTCATGCTCGGCATTCTGGCCGGCGCCGCCCTGCTCGGTTACTTCAAGGGCATGGTCTGGCAGTTGGCATGGATTGCCGGCATCGTCGCCAGCAGCTACGTCGCGTTTCGTTTTGGCTCCGTCGTCGCGCCGTTCTTCGGCACCCAGGCGCCGTGGAACCGTTTTGCCGCCATGCTGGCCATCTACGTCGGCACGTCGCTCGCCGTCTGGCTCGTCTTCCGCGTGATTTCTGGTGCCATCAACGCGGTGCACCTCTCAGCGTTCGATCATCAACTCGGCCTGCTTCTGGGCCTGGCCAAGGGGGTGCTGCTGTGCGTGGTGGTGACCTTCTTTAGCGTGATACTCGCCCCTGCCTACCGCCACCAGATCGTGGCCAGTCGGAGCGGCAGACTCGTGGCGGAACTGATCGTCCGCGCCGACACCTACCTGCCGAAGGAAATCCACGAGACGGTTGACCCGTTCGTGAAGCAGTTCGAGAAACAGTTCGAGCCATCGGCTGGCATGCCGGCCGCTGCGAACGGACTGCCGCCGGCACTCAATGGCCAGCAGCCCCAACAGTCTCAGCAGGGCCAGCAGTCTCAGCAGTCGGCCTTGAAGGCCATGTGGGATGGAGTGACGTCGGCGGCGGCGTGGGCCGGAACGGAGCAGGGGGGCGGCACAGGGCAGGGGGCTATGCAAGCTGGTGGCACGCTGCCGGCAGGCTCCGCCTGGTTCGTGCCGCGTTCTGCCGGCCCGGCCCAGGACGTCGCCGGGCCACGCTACGCGACACCAGCCGCGGCCCCAGGAACACCGGCCGGGGCTGGCTTCACAGTGCCGCAACGATTCGCGCCGCCGGCCGCAGCACCGATGCCCGCTCCCCAGCCATTCGTTCAGCAGCCCTTCGCTCCCCAGCAAGCACCGCCGCAACGCTATCCGGTCGGTGCCCAATCAGCGCTGCCGGTGCGTTGATGTGGCTGACCGCCACAACGCCAGCCGCAGCCATGTCCAGCCTGTGCGGCAGGGGAGCAGGGCGTTTTCGCTGCGGAAAACAGGCCGGAAACGAATAGGGCCGAAACCGGACATAAGAGACATTATCGGACGTTGGGGAGAGGGGTGCGCGCGCCGGTTCCGGGACGGCTGCTTGAGTCAACGCGCCCAACACGCCGGGACGGCAGATGTCTCCTCGCGTGGATCTTTCCCTTCAGCCTCGCTCGGCAGTTCGGTGCCCGTTCGGGGAAAGCTCCAATGCTCGTCGAGCATCCGCCGATCCCGGCTGCGCCACTCGACACGCTGCAGCAGCCGTCCCGTCGCCTCCCTGGATGAGGGTTTTAAAGGCGGCCTGCATGGCAGGATGCCATGCGCAGCACCAGCAAACTGCGTTTGCCAAGAAAAAATCGCACGACGCGATGTTTTTCGTGAATACAGCTCGTCGAGCATCCGCCGATCCCGGCTGCGCCACTCGACACGCTGCAGCAGCCGTCCCGTCGCCTCCCTGGATGAGGGTTTTAAAAGCGGCCTGCATGGCCTTCCGGGCTTGTCGCCTGTTGACAAGAAGCCCCGGACGGAAGTCCGGGGACACCGGGTCATTGGGCCATCCCGGAACTGTATGGCGCGTTGGACGGCATTCAAACCGCAGTCCCCCGGCTCCCGCCGGGGGCTTTTATGGAATCGGAAACATCCGTGAGGGGCTGCCCATGTCCCGAGAGCCGGCGTTGCTGACCAGCGTAGGCAGGATGCCGGAGCGGAGGCGATCTGGCTGTCGCAGTCAGCATCGAGTGAGCGAAGGGCAGGATGCCCGTAGCGAA
>JBILKZ010000284.1:0-2587 GCA_044376405.1 Pirellulales bacterium | reverse complement strand
AGCTTTCGGGTGCCCGTCACCCCCTCCGGCTCGACGAATTCGAAGAGCACCTTCCCGTTCACGAGCACGGTGACGGCCTTGCCCTTCACCATGACCTCCTCCGTGAACCACTCGTTGTCTGGCGCCGGCGGGATGAAGTTCTTCACGACGTTGTAGATGCTGCCGGTTCGCACCGGGTCTTTCTGCGAGTTGTTGACCTGCATCTCATAGCCCCGTGCGGGCCAGCCCTCCGGCTGGAAAGCCGTGTGGAAGAAGATGCCCGAGTTGGCATTGGGCTTCGTCAGCACGTCGGCCTTGAAGTGGAAATCCTTGAACTCGGCGGGCTTCGTGGCATCCGGCCCCATGTAGAAGAGATGGCTCCGCGGGCCCTGGCAAATGATCTCCCCGTCGACCACCTTCCAACTGGCAGGGTTCTCATTCACCTTCCATCCTGCCAGACTCTTGCCATCGAACAGCGTCTCGAACCCCGGCTCCTCGGCGATGGCCGTGGCTGCCCCGCAGGCCAGCATGGCCGCGAGCATCCCCACCAGCCCCCAACTGTTTCGGCAGCGAACCAAGCCCCAGCACCATGCGTATGCCATGAACAAACTCCGTGATTCTAGGATTGTAAAGGACGCCGCGATTCCCACGCTCGCCGCAGAACCGTCGGATCATACGCCCGCTGCGGCCAGGACGCCAAGCGACAGGCCGGCAACGCCGTTGCCCCCTCTCCCAGCCGCAGTGCGGAACGCTCTCGATCAGGCCGGGCTCAACCACCGACCGATCCTGCTCTCGGTCGACACCGACGTGGCGCTGGACGGCCGCCCCAATCGGGAGTGGCTGGTGGTGACTCCAGATCATCTCTCGGTGGTTCCCGAACTCCTGGCGACCCACGCCACGGCTGGAGCGGCCGCCGGAAGCCCCCTGCGAAGCGTGCCCTGGGAGGGCATCGATCAGGTGCGGACCAGCGCCGGCGTAGGGGGCGGCACGCTGCAGGTCCGCGAAGGGGGCGACTGGGTCGACCTGGTGCGGTATTCCAACGCCATGGCGGCCCGGTTTCACAAGGTGTCGCGGGCACTCGAGCAGGCCCGCGACGCAGCCCCCGCGGATGGCAAGCCACTGGCCATGCTGCCGGGCTGGAGCGACGGCGATGCGCGCACGGGGCCGATCGACCCGCCGCGGTGTGCATCCTGCAGCCTCAGACTCGCGACCCGCGACGACACCTGCCCACGCTGCATGCAGAAGGGCCAGATCCTGCGGCGGGTGGGGGAGCTGCTCCGCCCCTACACCCGCGGCGCGATCCTGCTCTGCCTGCTGACATTTTTGGGGGTCGTGGCCGAACTCGCCCCGCCCAAACTGCAGCAATACATGGTCGACAACATCCTGTCGGGGCGGACCGACGCGACGGCGGCTGCCACGCCCGATTTCAAGACGGCGCTGCTGGTCGTCGTGCTGGCGCTGGCCCTCTCCCGCGTGCTGCTTTCGGTGGTCGGCATCCTCAAGGGTCGCCTCGCCACCGACATCGGTACTGGCATCACCGCCACCCTGCGTGACGAAATGGTGACCAAGCTGCAGAGCCTCTCGATCGCCTACTACGACCGTCATCAGGTCGGCTCCATGATCAGTCGGGTGGCGCACGACAGCGAGGCGTTGCACGGCCTCATGCACCAGATCACGGGCGGATTCCTGCTGCAGATCGTGCAGCTCGTGGGCGTGGGCGCGATGCTCGTCTGGATCAATCCCAAGCTCGCGCTGTTCACACTCATTCCCGTGCCCCTGGTGATCCTCGGCTCATGGATCTTCTGGCGGCATGTCTATCCGCGGCACTATCGGCTTTGGGACGCCTCGAGCAAGCAGATGGCGGCGCTCTCCGGCATGCTCTCCGGCATCCGCGTGGTGAAGGCTTTCTCACAGGAATCGCGGGAACGCGACCGCTTCCATTCCGCCAGCGACCACCTCCGGCACTGGCGGCAATGGGTCGAACACACCAACACCACCTATGCCGCCTCGATGCAGATCGTCTTCGGGCTCGGCGGGCTGATCGTCTGGTATGTCGGCGGCCGCGACGTGATCGGCGGCCAGATGACGCTGGGCCAACTGATCGCCTTCCTCGCGTACCTGGCGATGTTCTACGCGCCCCTGGGTGCGCTCTCGAACTTCACGACCTGGCTGACGAGCTTTCTGTCGGGCAGCCAGCGGGTGCTGGAATTGCTCGACACTCCGGCACTGATCACGGAGCCGAAGCAGCCGGTAGCCTGGGAGAACGTTCGCGGCGCGATCCGTTTCCAGGACGTGACGTTCGGCTACGACCGCAACCAGCCGGTGCTCCGCGACGTGTCGTTCGACGTGCGGCCGGGGGAGATGGTGGGGATCGTCGGGCGGAGCGGCTCCGGCAAGACGACACTCGTCAGCCTGCTCTCGCGGTTTCACGACGTGCAGGAGGGCAGCATCACGGTCGACGGCATCGACATCCGCGACCTTTCGATGAACGACCTCCGCGAGAAGCTGGGCGTCGTCTTCCAGGAATCGTTCCTCTTCCGGGGCACGATCTGGAAAAATCTCTCCTACGGGCGGCCCCAGGCGACGATCGAGCAGGGCCTCGCAGCCG
>JBILKZ010000148.1:0-8444 GCA_044376405.1 Pirellulales bacterium | reverse complement strand
GACTTCAGCCCGGAGACGCCGGGTCGGCGGCGTTCGGGCGGGATGAGGTAGCCGTCGGACGAATCGTCGGAAGCCTGGATCGGCACCACGATCGGCTGGCCCACGGTGGCCTGCACGTCTGGCGGCACATCGACGACCGGCGGCTGCCCGTCGAACACCAGCATCCGCGAATCGACGATGGGCGATTGCAGACCAGCGATCGCGAGCCGGGCCTCGGCCGACACGTCGACGTTGGCGAAGCCCTCGCCGGAGGCGGCGATCGTCCAATCATCAACGATGGTCCTGATCGCCAGCGACGCTCCCGCCGCCGCCGGCTCGAGCATGAACGTCACCTGCCGGTCGTGGGCTGCCGTCCAGACGGTGCGTTCCTCGCCGCGATCACCCAGACCACCGCCGATCTGTCGCAGCACGATAGCGACGGAACCACCGACCTTCTCGCCGGCCAGGAAGGTGTCGGCGGGGGCGTCGACGGCCAGCCGCATCGGCACCGCGGCGACCGGCGCCTTCAGCAAGGTCGTGCCGGCCGTGGGGGCCAGGATATGGATCTGACGCCAGTCGTACTGAGGCCCCTGTGGCTGCATGTCTCCCGCTGCTGAACAGTCGACGGCGAAGTTGAAGCCGCGGGGATATCCGTCGACGTCGAGCGAGAAGCGGGCGGTGCCCTGATCTGGGCCATTCCATGAGGCGATGACGTCGCTCGTCGGCGCGGCGGTCGTCAGCACCGCGCCCGGCTTGCGGGGCACGACCGGGCGGATCGCGGAGGCCGGTGCTCCGCCAGTGGTGGGCTCGCCGTCTGGCTCCCGCAGCGTCACTCGGCAGCCATCCGTCGGCAGGAGCGAGGCATTTCCGCCGACCGGCCCGAGCGACACGGTGATCGTGCGGGCGCGGCGGTCGTATCTCGCCATGGCCGCGATCATGTCCCGCGGGTGTTGGGCGCTGAGGCTGATCCGCGTGATCGTGGGTCGGGAGCCGGCGGGTGCCTGTGTGTCGTGGACAACCAGCGCGAGGTCGGGGCCAATTTCACGGCCGGCGGAATCGCCTGCCGGCTGAGGCGTCGGGAGCTCCAAGGCTCCGGCGTTTGCGGCCGCCGCTGGTGGTGTTGCCGGGTCGGCGTCCTTCTTTGGGCTGGCCTGACCGCCGTCGCCAGACTTGAGCACCAGGGGCACGATCTGCCCTTCCACGCCGAGCGTCACGCCGGCCGCACGGGCCAGCGGTGGAGCGGTGAATCGGCCGGCGAGCAAGGCAGCCGCGGCATCGGACCAGGCCCGCTCGCGGTCGTTGGGCGATGCCGTGCCGGGGATCGAGTGGAGTTCGACGTTGAGCTTGCGAGCTTCGCCAGAGAGGTTGTTCAGTCCCAGTTGCCACGCCGTCACCCGCGTGGACTGGCCTGAGAGCGAGAGGAGGGCGGTCGCCGCGTCGTCGGCAGTTGCGGTCCGTTCGGAAAGTGGGCCGCGGGAAGCCAATACCCATCCGTCCTCGCCCACCATTCCCGAGACGCTGCCTGCGCGGCCACGCACCGCCACGAGCACGCCGCGTTCCGATGGCAGCGGCATGGAGAGCTGCGCTTTCTCGACGTAATCATCGGCCGTCATCATGGCGCTGAGCAGGGTCGTCCTGCGATTGTCGCCGGTGGCTGCGCGACGCAAGGGCACCACTTGCACCGTGAATGCACCCCCGCGCCAGGGCAGATCACGCGATGGAATGGAAACACCCTCGACCAGACTGGTGCCGTCCGGCAGCCGCACGGTGATCTGCGCCGGATCAAAGCCCAGCGTGAGTGCCGCCCCCGCAGGCACGTTGGCCGTGCCTGAGACGGAGATCTGGATATCGGTGGCGATGCCGAGACGGGGTGGCGTGGGATCGGGACGTTGCAGCCGCAGTCCATAGCGGAGGGTGGCGTTCCAGCGAGTCAGTCCGGCGATCATGCGATCGCCCACCACGGCGGCGTCGCGGGGGTCGAGAATCCGCAGCAATCCGCCGAGGCGGTCGGAATCGACGACATTGGCCGGTCCCTTGACCGTGTCGTTTGCCCCTGCCGCTGCCACTGCGGCCCGTTCGAAGAGTCTCGCCAGGCGGGATGACAGTTTGGCGGCGGCTTCGGCGGCGGCGGCCTCGTCACCCGCCATATTGTCGAGCGTGGCGATCGCCCGTCGAGCGGCGGCGATATCATCAAGCGTCGGCTGGAGCAGGGTCGGCCCCGGGCTCTGGCCCGCCGTGGCATTGATTCCCGAGGCATCGACGAGATCGACGACGGACGTCGCGAGCGAAGCACAGTTTTTCCAGGCGGCACGGTCGATGGGTCGGGGGGGGCCAGACGGGATCAGCGGTCGTCCCTCAGCCTTCAGGGCCACTCCCGCATCGGCTGCGCCGTCGGCGTCAGCTTGTTTCTCGTCGGCGGCAGTGGGCGTGATGGGTAGAAGCTTGGCTCGTTGGGCGGCATCCGGTAACCGCGACCGGAGGAGGATCATGCGGTCGTGGAGAGAAATCCGCGCCGACGAGCCCGCCTCGGCGGTCATACTGGCGAGCAGTTGATCCTGGAGGGACCGGAGCATCGACGACTGCGCGAGCATATTTTGGGTTGTGCTGGTGAGCGGATCGACGCGGGCGGTGTCGTTGTCGGCGGATGGACCGGACGGCGACTGCGCGATCGCGGTGCTCAAACGGGAAATGCGGCCGATAAACCCATCGACCACCCCTGGCGCGATGAACTGGGGACCGGCACCGCCGGAGAGACGCCCAATCACGTCGAGCATGGACCAGCCGAGTTCGACCGCGTCGTTGCGGGCTGCGACGGCGGCCTGGAATGGCTTGGGTGCGGTGGACCATGCCTGCGGGATACCGGCCGAGTTGGACGCCCGACGGGCTCCGGCCAGTGCCTCGGCCAGAGGTGAGCCCGCCTGCGTTCTTGAGCCAGTTGGCGATGCATCGTCCATCCGAGCCATTGCCGCCTTGAACCGCTGCAACGCTGCCCGGGCACGTTCCGCGCCGGGGCCGTCGATCCCCGCTTCGGTGGTCGTGGCGGCGATGAAGGAGGCAGCCTGGCGCCAGAGGTGTGGAGCAAAGTCGATCACGGATGGCTGTGGAAGTGAGGCGGGGGGCGGGCCCGTGCGGGTGGTCATGGCATTGAGAAGGGCCCAGGGATCGTCACTGCGGGGCGTCGAGGCCGCCGCGGTCTGCGATGCTGCCGGCGAGGCGGCTGCCGTGGGCTGCGGATTTGCCGCAGCGGACTGCTTATCTTCTCCCGCGGGCTGCGTATTTTCTCCCGCGGGCTGCACGGCCGCAGGAGCTGGCGACGCCGCCTGTGGCTGTGGCGGAGCGACGGAGCCTGCGACTGCCGCCGCCGTTGTCGCGGCATCGCGTATGGTCGCCACCCCGGAGGCAACGGCCGCGGGCACCGCAGCCGTGAGGGCCGTGCTGGCCGCGGTTTCCGCATAAGCTGCGACCGCTGGCATGCTCGCTGGAACTGGAGCTGGAACTGGAGCTGGAACTGGAGCTGGAACTGGAGCTGGAACTGGAGCTGGAACTGGAGCTGGAGTTGGAATTGGAGCTGGAGTTGGAATTGGAGCTGGAACGGCTGCCGGCGCCATGGCGGGAGCAGGGGCAGCTGCAGAAGCCGGAACAGGAGCGGGCGTCGCCGGTTTTGCCGGCGACAAGCCGGGAACGAGACGGCGCAGAGCTGCAAGCGTGCCTGCGCCAGTTGTGGGCGCCACTCGCACCAGCCGGATGTTGTGAGGAATGTCGCTGAGCGCGACCCGCCCGACCCCGAGTTTCCAGACGGCGGGCCGCTGCGGCACGCGGCCGCCGGTTGACCGCCGCGACCATTCAGAAGTCCACGCGACGACGAAGGGGGCCAGTTCGTGAAGTTCGACAACGCGATCACCGTCGCCCCATGGGGCCTTGTCGGCGGCTCCCGCGAGGCCCAGCTCGAGAGCGGCGGCGAAAAACGTCCGCTTCGCCGTGCCGCTCGCGCCGGAATACTGGAGGTTGTCGTGAGACGTGAGCAGCCAATTCTGACCGTTGGCCCGCAGCGGCGGGGCCTTGAAATCCTTGTCCAACTGCCGCGGCACCTGACTGCACAACACGCCTATCCGAGGGTCCCAACGGAGATCGCCGAGATCCATGGCGACCAGCGTTGTCAGGCTCGCAGCAGAGCCGATCGACTCGACAATCTCGCGACAGGGCACCATCTCACGGAGCCCCTCGCCGCGAAGGGTCGCGTCGGCTGCCACCAGGCAGGCATGGCCACCGAGAGGATCGGGGCGTTCGTTTCCCTCGGCATCGAGAACCGGGGGGGGCACCAGGCACTGGCCACGGACATAGGCGATCATCGAGTCCTTGCCGCGGAGAGGCATGCCGACACAGTAGCCGTGCAGTCGGTCCCGCATCGCCTCCACCGTCTCGAAGCCCTTGACCTGAAGCAGGTCGCCAGACATCGACGGCGCCAGCCGGCCCGACAGCGACGCGGCGAGCGCCGTCGTGTCTTGGTTTGCGAACGGCACCGTCGGCAGCACTTCCAGCGAGTAGTCGTCGACGATCAGCGCGATGCCGGCGGTCTGCCACGAGAACAGCGGGGCCACGATCAGCGCCGTCGAAAGCACGATCGCCGCCAGGGCGGCCAGGGCGAGGGCGGCCCCGGTCGCGACTCGGCGTGATGCCGGTCGGGCTGCTGAGGGGGTGCCGGACCGCCACCGGGCCTGCCGCTGCGCAAAGCCATCGACGTTCGACTCAGAGGGCTCGACGGTGGTGCGACGTGGCTCGGTCATAGCGGGCTGTCTCAGCAGCGGCCGGAGTTTACCGTCTCATCGACCCCGGGTACGATACCGGATTCATCGGGATGTCTGAGACCAAACCCCTCGGCGGCCGCGACGCCGGAGGGCAGGGGCGTGGTCCCTGGTCGTCGGACTTCCCCGGTCGTCGCCACCCGGAATGCATCCATGCGCCATCTTCCCGTGAACTGGTCGGAAGGAATGTTCCTTCGGCCGCACCATTTCCAGGCAGCCGATCGTCATGCGGCGGAGCGGCTGGCGCTCTCCACCGTGGCCGATGACCCCTGCTGCTACGGGATTGTGAGGCTGGAGATCGATCCGGTGGCGCTGGCCAACCGAAAGATCGAACTCCGCGCGTGTCAGGCCCGCCTGCGGGACGGCACGCTCGTCTGGCTCGAACCGGGCGAGGAGCCCGAGCGGGCGAGCCTGGCCACGGCCTCCGCGGAGGTGGCAAAACTGTCGGCCGCCCTCGATGAGTCGCTGCAGTCCAACGAGTTTGTGCGGATCTACCTGGCCGTGCCGCGGCTCGATCCCGGTGGCCCCAATGTCTCGCCACCGGGGCCGCACGATCGCAGCCGCTCCGTCGCCATGCGGCAGTCGATGCAGGACGAGGCATCGGGCGGCAACGACCAGGAGGTCGAGTTTCGCCGTCTCAATGTCAGGCTCAAACTCTCCACCGAGGATCTTTCCGGCTTCGAACTGCTGCCGATCGCCCAGATTCGCCAGGCGGGAAACCGCGAGGGTGCTCCCGAAATCGACCCCGACTATTTTCCGCCGATGCTGTCGGTGGAGGCCTGGCTGCCACTGGGCCGCGACGTCGTGCGGGGCGTCTACGACCTGATCGGTCGCAAGGTGGAGGTGCTCGCCGAGCAGGTGGTCAGTCGGCAGGTCGGATTTTCCAGTTCGGAGCCCGGCGATCTGGACCGATTGTTCATGCTCTCCAAACTCCTCGAGGCCCGGGCGGTGCTGCGGGTGATCGCCTTCGCCCGCGGCGTCCATCCGCGGACGGCCTACACAGAGCTCTGCCGGGTGGCCGGCCAGCTGGCGATCTTCGAGGCCGATCGCCGGCTCGAGGAACTGCCCGTCTACGACCACGATGAACTCGCGCGGGTCTTTCGTCGCGTCAAAGAAATCATCGAGGCGATGCTATCGCGGGTGGCGGTGCTGGAGTTCGAGCAGCGTTACTTCGTGGGCGTCGGCGCCGCCACGCTGTCGGCGGCGGTCGATTCCAAGTGGCTGCAGTCCGACTGGCAGTGCTATGTCGGCGTCCTCCGGGGCCACATGTCGGAAGAGGTCTGCCACCGCCTGCTGACGGGCGACAGCCACCTCGACTGGAAGCTGGGCAGCACGGAAGAGGTGGATCGGTTGTTCCGCATGGGCGTGCCCGGTCTCGAACTCTTTCCGGTCGATCGCCCGCCGCGGGCCCTGCCTGCGCGGAGCGGATGGCTCTACTACCGGATCGGTACGGAGAACCCCGCCTGGCGGTCCGTGCAGGCAACGCAGTCGATGGGCATCCGCCTGCGGGATTCGTCGATCCTCAATTCTGACGAGTTGGCCGGACGCCGTCGCGTCGAGGTGGCCTACGAGAGCCAAGTGGGATCGCTCGAGTTCGCCCTCTTCGCCATACCCAAGTGACACACGCCGCGGACGGATCCGCGCAAGCACAGACGATCAAGCAGGCAGTTGGGCAATGACGCCAGAATTCATCGTCGCGGTGGTACCTCTGATGCAGGATGTGCTCGCGCTGGCAGATCGGGCGGCGACGGGCAAAGCCGGCCCCGTCGATGCCGAACGGGCGTTGCTGCGAGCCCGCTTCGACGCCACGGCGGCCAGGTGCCGCGGGCCACTGGCGGAGGATTGGGAGTTGGCTGGCTACGCGTTGGCGGCGGCGGCCGACGAACTGATGATCGTCGACATCGCATGGTCCGGGCAGTCATGGTGGGAGAACCATGCCCTCGAGGTCGAACTCTTCGGAACGCGGCGGCGGGCCACCGAGTTTTACGCGCGTGCCGAGAAGGCAGCCGCACTTTCGTCTCGCAATGCCCTGCAGATCTTCGTGGCCGCCGTCGTGATGGGATTTCGCGGCATCCTCCGAGACCGGCCCGACGCGCTCGACACCTGGCTGCGGTCCAACGGACAACTCATCAAACTGGCCGTCGATCGCCCGCCGGTGCCCGCAGTCGGTCCGGACGTGCCCGGGGCGCCGCCGCTGTCGGGCAGGTCGGAACTGATGTGGGCGATCCTGGTGTCTGCATTGGCGGCAGCCGCGTTGATCGTCACCGCCTGGGCCTCCTTCCTGCTGTAAACGCCATTCTGTTCCAATTCGCTTGAACCTCGCGTTCACCACCAACCCGCGATCCCACGCCCCATGCAGTCGTTGTTGAACATCCTGCTGCTTCCGTTCACGGCCATCACCGCAGCGGTGCGTTGGTTTGGCAGGGCATCGGTCGCGGCGCGGATCGCCTGGATCGTCGCCCTGTTCCAGTTCGTCGTCGTCGCGCTGGCGGCGAGCGTGGTGCTGGGGGCGGGGGACCGCGCCGTGCTCCAGTCATGGTGGAGCCCGGGCAAAGCGCTCGCGCTGTTGCTGCTGGTCGTGCTGGTGCCGCTGTTGGTCTACCAGGCAGCCCGACTCTGGCTGGAACACCAGGGCGGCCGCTGGCCCGACATCGCGGCAGCCTGGACCGCGGCCGGCGACGAACTGGGCCGCCAGCAGATTTCCTTGACCGACGCGCCTCTGTTTCTTGTGCTCGGCAGCGATGGAGGCGAGTTGGAGCGGGCGCTGCTCGCCGAGTCGTCCGCGCCGCTGCTTGTGCAGCAGTCGCCGGCCGGCGGGGGGCCGCTCCACGTCTTCGCCTCGCGCGAAGCCATCTTCGTCTGCTTCTCGGGAGCGGGCCAGACGGCGGTCACCGCTGCATCGATCCGATCGGCGCTGGCCGATGGAGACGGGCCCTCGGGTGGTCCGCTGGCTGGTGTCGATCCAGAGACGGTCTCCGATCACGATGCGGCGGGGCCAGAGTCGGGGGCAGTCGCCGTGGACGCCCGACGCACGGCCCGATCGAGCCCGCCCTCGCGATCGGCGAAGGAGCGACGCGATGCGGCTGACCGCCTGGAATTCGCCTGCGACCAACTGAGGCAGGCTCGCGTCCCGTTGGCGTCGATCAATGGCGTCGTGGTGTTGCTGACGCTGCAGGTCGACAGCCCCGCCGACGCCGATGCCGCGCGGCTGGGCCAGGCGGTTGGCGAGGATCTGGCGACCATCACCCGGGTGCTCGGGGTGCGCGCGCCTGTGACCCTGCTGGCCGGCATCCTGCAGGACGACCCCGCGATCGACGATCTGCTACCCCGCCTCGATGCTGGCAAGCGGGCCGCTGCGTTTGGGCAGCCGTTTCCTGTGGGCCTGCCGCCGACCGCCGAACACCTGCACGCCCTGGCCTTCAATGCGACGGGCTCGTTGAACGACCGGCTGGGGGAGCTGCTGCTCGACCCTCGGCGGATCGCCGAGCAGCCCGCCAATCGTCACCTGCTGGCCATGCTCGGCCGCATGCGGCTGCATGTCAGCACGCAGATCGCCCGGGTGCTCCAGCAGGCGTTCTCCTCCGACCTGCACGGTGGCACCGACGGCCGCCGCGGCGTTCTGCCGCTGTTGGCCGGCTGCTATGTGGCGTCGATCTCAGGCGA
>JBILKZ010000283.1:0-2597 GCA_044376405.1 Pirellulales bacterium | reverse complement strand
GTTGACCACTGGCCCCATCTGCGACTGCCCAGCGAGCTGGTAGCCCACCTTCACCTGCTGCATCCGCGACCGGCACTCATCGACGAACTTGTCGTAGATCGACGTGTGCACGAGCCAGCGGGTGGCGTCGCAGCAGACCTGGCCGGTGTGGAAGGTGATCGCGCCTACGAGCTTCTCGGCGGTTGCGGCGACGTCGACGTCGTCGAACACGACCGCTGCCCCCTTGCCACCGAGTTCGAGTTTGGCTGGCACGAGGTTTCGACCGCAGGCCTCGCCCACGAGCCGCCCCACCTCGGGCGATCCCGTGAAGCTCATCCGCTTGATACCGGGATGGGCCGAGAGCGCCGCACCGGTCCCCGCGCCGGTGCCTGGGATCACGTTGATCACGCCGTCGGGGATACCGATCTCACGGGCCAGCCTCGCCAGATAAATCGCCGACATCGGCGTGTCTTCGGCCGGCTTGATCACGACCGTGTTGCCCGCGGCCAGCGCCGGGGAGATGCCCCAGCCGATCAGCAGGAAGGGAAAGTTCCAGGGAAAGATGAAGCCGCAGGGCCCCCACGGGTTACGAACGGTCCACGCCTCGTGCCCGGCGACGGCGAGTACATTCCGCCGCTGCACGTGCTGGGCCATGTCGGTGAAGTAGCGGAGGGTGTCGGCGAAGTTCTGCACGTCGCCGGCGGCTTGGCTGAGAATCTTGCCGGCGTCGAGCGACTCGATCTGGGCGATGATCGGCTTGTGCTTCTCGACGGCGTCGGCGAGCCGCTGCAGGTGCACGCCCCGCTCGTTGGGAGCCATCGTGGCCCAGCCCGACGTCTTGAAGGCACGAGCCGCCGCGTGGATCGCCTGGTCAACGTCGGCTGCCGAGAGCACGCAGAACTCAGCGATCGGCGCCCCGGTGCCCGGGTCGAGCGTGGCCATCGTCTTTCCATCCGATCCAGCCACATCCTTGCCGCCGATGACGCCCTTGAGCGGAGCGGTGGCCAGGAACTTCTTGACTTCCGGCAACAGATCGGTGGACGGTGCGGTGGCGGTGGCCATGATGGAAAACTCTCCCCATGAGAAGGTTGGGTGCGAACGCGAGGCAGCATTGTGCCGCGTGGACGGTCGCCCGTGCAAGTCTGGCGGGCGAAAGCCACGTCTGCGCGGATTCCTCGCCCACGCTGACCGGAACCGAGCAGGCCCGCAGAAGGCGTCACTCCAGGGCGAGCGACGGCCGGCGTCTAACGCATCGGTGCCCGGTGCTACTGCACCCGCACCCACTCGACGGTCTTCGACATGAAGCCGGAGCCGGCCACCATCTCGAAGCCGTTGGCGGTGATCTTGATCGTCATCGGCACGAACTCGCCCCGCTTGAGTGCAAACACTTCTCCCCGCCACATGTTGCTGGCCGGATCGTACTGAATCCCGCGAAGCATCTCCGAGTTGACGAGCGCCGGGTTAGCGGCCTTGACCACACCGCCGACATATTTGCCATCTTTGGGAAAGATGCGGATGTCGACATCCATATCAGTTGGCTTCCAGTCACCGACGATGGCGTCGGCACCACTGGCCTGCTGGGCGACAGTTGGCATCACATCGGCGGCCCGCGCGGCCCCGGCACCGACGATCGCCGCATGCAGACAGAAAGTCACAGCCATCGATACTGCGAACGAACCAAAGCGAGTCGTGGTCATCATGACACCTTTCCCATGGATGGGTTGAGGACGAAAGTGCAGGAACGATCTGGTCCGCCGCGGCAACGATAGGCCGGGCGTCGGGGCTGGAGCCATGCCAGTTGTGGGCCGTGAAACCGCATCAACACCGGCCTCACTGAGGCCGGTGGCAGCCGACGGTGGGGCACTGGTACTCTGACAGGCCGGGGCGATGATCTCAGGACGATTTAGAAGGAGACCCCGCCGAGGAGGAGTTGCCGTGTCGTTCTGTCGGAAATCTGCCCGCGAGCCTCTCTGGCTGATCGTCGTTGGGCTGGCCCGTCATGGGCTGCTCGGCCTCTGGCTCTGCGTCGCCGTCGCGCACGCCGGCGAGACCGGCGATGCCGCGAAGCCGTCGCCAGCCGCTGCGGGCATGTCGATCGTGTTCGTCGGCGACATCATGCTCGATGGCGGCCCGGGCCATGCGATCTCCTCCGGTCGCGATCCCTTCGCGGCCTGCAGTCAACTCCTGGCCGATGCCGACTACAGCGTGGGCAATCTCGAATGCGTGCTGGGAAGAGGTGGCGAGCGGATGCTCAAGCCGTTCTCGTTCCGCGGCGCCGCCGACTCGCCGCGTTTCCTGAAAAAACACTTCTCCGCCGTCTCGCTGGCCAACAATCACAGCGGCGATTTCGGCCCGGCTGGCCTGGTCGAGCAGCTGCGGATCCTCGACGACGCCGGCATCCCGTCGTTCGGCGGCGGCCGCACGTTGGCTGAGGCAAAAAAGCCACTCGTACTCGAGCGAGATGGATTCAAGGTAGCGGTGCTGGGCTACAACGGCTTTCGGGCCCTGACCACGGCCGCCACCGCCGACCGGGCCGGATCCGCGCCGCTCGAGGAAGCGCAGGTGCTCGAGGACATCCGCGCAGCGCGAACTCGCGCCGACGCCGTTGTGCCGTTCGT
>JBILKZ010000288.1:0-2600 GCA_044376405.1 Pirellulales bacterium | reverse complement strand
GCATCGGCCACCGCCAGCAGTCGGGAACGCGGCGAAGGTGCCAGAGCCGTGATGCCATGGTCTGGGCCGCTGCCGGGGACCGACGCGAACACCTTCGCGACCGCCATCTGGAGGCCGTCCGTGGCCACCGCGTCGGCCGCGCGCGTGGCAAAGAACACGCGCACCACGCCGGCACTGTCGCCAACGGCCAGCGCATTGCCGCCGAACACGCGGGCCACGCAGGTCACCTCCTGCTGGCCTGATTGGTGCCGGTCTGGCTGGAGTTGGTCTGGCTGGAGTTGGTCTGGCGCCGCGTCGAACGACTCCATCAGCACCGGCGATTCGACATCCCGAATCTCATACCGTCGCGCTGCACCATCCTCAGCGACCAGAAACAGTTGATCGCCCAGTTCCGAAACCCGCACGAACCGTGGCACGAATCCACCTGCGTTCCCCGAGGCATCGGTCTTGGCATCGGGCGACTTCGCGTCGATGGTCGATCCGGAAGCGGTGGTGACCAGTTCATCGGTGAGCAGATTGCGTCGCGACGAGATCGCCTCCACCCGCACCTGCCCCTTTGCATCCAACGCAGCCACGAGCGGGCCGCCGCTGAGCATGGTGATGTCGGCGTCGATCACCGGATGCTGGAGAGATGTCGATGCTGGCGCGTCGAATTCCGTCACCATCCGGACGGTCGCATATTGCCCCGTATGCCCTCGCACGATGATGGCATCCTCATGCACGCCGGCCTCTCCCGGCGCGAGGGCAACCGCTGCCGGAGGCAGCGCGTTGGCGGCAAGGAACGTCGACTCCAGGCCGAGCCGACCGATGCGGAAACTGCCGTCGTCGAACCCGACCACGGCCTGGATGCTCCCGGGCAACATGCTGATCGTCGTGGCACGGGCGAGCCCGCACTCGGCGGCTGTCCGCGTCAGCAGGGGCTTGCCGTCGGCAATCGAGAACACCCGCACGAACCCTGCATCGGACGGATCACCCGACTTCGTTACAGCGAGGGCATCGACCAGCCAAGCCACGACGCCGGCCTCATCGGCTCCCAGGCAGGTGGCGACCGTCTTTTCCACGCCGTTCGCCGACGGCGATCCCAAGGACGACGATGCACCCGGTGCGGCCATCGCGGAAGATGCACGTTCCGACGTGAGCCGCGCCGGCCGAAACAGCGGCAATGCCACGGCCAACAGAAACACCGCCACCGCCAACACCGCCAGGATGGTGCCGATACCACCAAGTGTGATGACCGCACGGGCCAGCGAGTCGCCGGCCTTCACCCACGGATGGGTCTTGCGACGGCGCGAGCGACCCGTAAAGGTGGACTGCGGTGGCATGCCCGGGCTCGGGTCTCAGCGGAAGCGGAAGGAGGCTGCGGAAAACGCTCGGTCTGTCGGACGGGGGGTCGATCAGGAGATCGGGTCAGGGATTGGTGAGACCGACGCTCTGCAGCGCCCGCTTCGCAATCGGACCGGTGATCGGCAGATAGCCGTCCTTCCGGACATCGGCCTGACCGGTGGCGCTGAGCACGTAGCGGATGAACTCGCCCCGCAACGGATCGATCGCACCGCCCGGCTTGTGGTTGACGCTCAGGTAGAGAAACCGCGAGAGCGGGTATTCGCCCGAATAGGCAAACTTTGGCTCGGTCGCGACTGCCGGGCCACCCTGCTTGGCCGACAAGGGCAAGGACCGCACGTCGGCGGTGGCGTAGCCGATGCCGCTGTAGCCGATGCCATACTTATCGCTGGCGACGGCCTGCACCACGGCAGAACTGCCTGGCTGCTCCTTCACGGTGGGCTTGAAGTCGCCCTTGAAGAGGGCATGTTCCTTGAAATAGCCGTAGGTGCCGCTGGTGGCATTGCGGCCGTAGAGACTGATCGGCTTGTCCTTCCACTCTCCTTCGAGGCCGAGGTCGCCCCAGGTGCGGATCTCATTCTTCCCGCCGCCCGTGCGATTCTTCGAGAAGATCGCATCGATCTCCTGCAACGAGAGGCTCTTGAGCGGGTTGTCCTTGTGGACGAACACGGCGAGCATGTCGATCGCCACGGGCACGACGGTCGGGGCGTAGCCGTGCTTTTCCTTGAACGTGTCGATCTCGGACGGCTTCCAGTCGCGGCTCATCGGCCCAAACGTGCTGGTGCCCTCCGTGAGCGCCGGCGGGGCCGACGCCGATCCTTTGCCTTCGATCCCCTCCTGCACGCTCGGATAAAACTTCTTGAAGCCCTCGGCCCAGAGGGCAACGAGGTTGTTCATCGTGTCGGACCCGACGCACTTGAGCGAACCGGCCACCTCACCCGACACCTTCGCGTAGGGCTTCAAGGCCGGATCGATCTCTTGATCGAGGGCCACGGCGGTGCGAACGGCCGTTCCCGCCGTCAGGCAGGCAACCGCCGGCAGCAGGGCGAATCCAGCACATGCGAAGAACGCCGATCCGAACATACGGGACATGCGTGTCAACATCACCACATTCCTTCGAAAGGAGGAGGGCCGAGAAAAACGGTACGAAGGAGATCGTAGCGGGAATTGCGAGCATTTCATGAGCAGCGGAAAATGACCGGAAAAACCCCCCGCTTCCGCCGGGGGTTTTTAGCGCCGTGGCGGAGCGAAGCCCCTTC
>JBILKZ010000289.1:0-2600 GCA_044376405.1 Pirellulales bacterium | reverse complement strand
GGCATAGGGGCCAAGGTCGGCGTGCCAGAGCGGGGCGCCATCGTGGGAAAACGCCTCGCACCGCAGCTGCTCCTTCGTCGCCCACAGCCAGTAGACGCCCGACTCGTCGACAGTCACTGATCCGGATGCGGAACTGTTCTGGACGTGGTGCGGCTCGATCGGGCCGGGAATCTCCCGCTGCCAGAGCAGCCGGCCGTCGGCAGTCGCATGGCAGGAGACAAACCGCTTGGACGTTGCCTCGTCGGCGCTGGCCGTGTAGATCCGCTGCCGCCATACGACGGGCGAGGCATGCCCCTGCCCCGTGAGGTTCGTCGTCCACGCCCAGTCCTGCTCGGTCCACTGGTGCGGAAACCGCTGCGAGCCTCCGGCCCCGGCCCCGGCATGCCCCCGCCACCGCGGCCAATCGGCCGGGCTGATGACGGCATCCTGTGCAACCGTGGTGTCTGAACAACAAAGGGCTATCCACGACAACACAACGGGAATCACCCCCCGCGCCAGAAACGGGAAACGACAGGCTGGTTTCATGGGCGTCAGTATGTCATTTCCCGTCACAAACATGGAATTTGGCTTTTCAAAGCCGGCATGCATAGGGTTGGCCCGTGAGACATCGTAAGCCGGCGCAGGAGGCCACCACCACGGCGGTTTCCCACGCCGGCTTTTTTTGTTCGTGGCAGAGAACGGCCACGACAACGGGTGCAGCGGACGCCGCGAGCTAACCGCCCGACCTCTTTGCCGAGTGGGCGCTGACCGCTGGAGTACCCCATGACCGCGTTTTGCCTGACTCACCGGATCGTTCTGGGCGTGAAGGTTCTCCTGCCTTGGATCGGCATTCTGGTCGCAGCCATGGTTCTCTTCACGCTGCCGGCACAGGGTAGCGTGATCATCTCTGGTACGGGCCGGACGCTGGTTTCGGGCAACGGCGGCCCAGGGTCCGTTTACCATGCTGTGTCCGCGCAAGCCACGCTCTCCATCAGCGGCACGACGCTCTCTCTCGTCCTGGAGAATACATCAGCGGCCAACACAACCGACCCCGCCGACGTGCTCAGCAGTTTCTATTTCGATATCGCGAAGGAGGGCCTGCGGCCAACGCTCGCCTACCAGTCGGCGGATGGACCACTCTTCAAACTTCTCAAGGACGAAACGGACAAGCCCTACCACTACACGCCACCGGCAAAGCCCCGGGAGGATGGCCGTTTCGTACCGGGAGCGGGAACGTCCGATCTCCGCGCCTTGAAGTCGGGTGACGAAACGTGGCAGTTCAAGCCCATGAACGCCGCCGTGATGCCCTTCCTTGGATTCGGCATCGGCACCGTTGGCAACAGCGAATTCCAGGGCAACGACTTCGACACCGACTTGGTCGGCAAGGGCAAATCGATGATCAATTTCTCGATCTACCGAGGCGGCGATATCCAACCCAACGGCAACCTCAAAGAGGCCTACCTGCTGCAAAACACCGCCACGTTCACCTTCGCCTTCACGGACAACAATCCCTGGTCGGAGGCCGACATCCGTCCAAATGCCGTGTTCGGCTTTGGCACCTCCCCCGACGGCAAGGTCGTGGTGGTACCGGAGCCATCGGCCTATGCTCTGGCATTGGTCGGAGCCGCAGCCCTCGCCTGCCGATCCGGCTGGCGTCATAAACGGCATGGCCGTCACAGCCCAGCGGCGTGAATGCCCGCTACCCTCCACCGAGGGTCGGTTTTGGGGTGTATGATTGAGGGGCGAGGTGTGCCGACACGGCTGCCTTTGCCGCCCCGTGGCCCCGCCCGGCTCGGGGCACGCCACCGTCAGGACAGTCGGGGATGAACGACAACCGCGAATTTATCGAGGAGTTTCTCGTCGAATCAGGCGAGAACCTCGATCAACTCGACCGCGACCTGATCGCGCTGGAGGAACGCCCCGACGACCCCCAGCGGCTGGCGAGCATTTTTCGCACGGTGCACACGATCAAGGGTAACAGCGGCTTCTTCGGCTTCTCCAAACTCGGGGCCCTGACGCACAGCGGCGAGCATCTCCTCGGCCGGCTCCGGGATGGCAAGATCCGGCTCAATGATCGCGTCACTGGCACGCTCTATTCAATGGTCGACGCGGTGCGGTCGATCATTCAGGCGATCGAAGAGACCGGTGTCGAGGGGGAGCAGGACTTTCGCGAGCTATCCCAGACGCTCGCGGCCGTGGCATTGGAGGATGTCGGTGAGCCGACGGCCGCCCCTGCGCCGGCTGTGATGCCCGTCGTACCACCGCCGGCTGAACTGCCCGTCATCCCATCGCCAGCTGTGCCCGCTGCCGTCGCGCCGACGCCCGCGACAGGAGTTGCTGCCGTTGCCGCAGGTCCCGCAACGCCCTCTCCGCCAGCTCCACCCCCCGGAAAGCCGGCTGCGCAGGCTTCCGACTCGTCCATCCGGGTCGACGTCGGTCTGCTGGCATCGATTCTCGATCTGGTGGGCGAACTCGTCCTCGCCCGCAACGAACTCCGCAGCATCGAATCCGCCGACCCCACTCTCGAAGGCGTCATCCATCGGATCAACACCGTCACCAACTCCCTGCAGGAGGCGGCGGTCAAGACACGGATGCAGCCGATCGAGCATGTGTTCAATAAG
>JBILKZ010000055.1:0-23961 GCA_044376405.1 Pirellulales bacterium | reverse complement strand
CCTCCGGCAGCAGGAGGCGGTGCTGCCGTATGCCCTCGCACGGGCCGTGGCCCGCCGCGCCGTCAAAAAAGGAACGATCTATAGCGTCAAGCAGGGGCTCGGCATGCGGAATGGGCTGCCGTCACTGGCCCTCGACGTGGCGGGCATTGCCTGGGAGGCAACGGAAAACGCCGACACGAGATGCTGGAGCCTCCTGCCCGACCGCATCCAGACGATGCGACTGGAATTGCCCGTCGGCACGCACACGCTCCAACTGCGGCCACTCGATCGCCAGGGGCGGCCATTCGGCCAGCCCGTTCCCCAGACCGTTACGGTGTCCGATGGACGCAACACCTACCTGCTTGTTCAGGCGACCGACGCAGGCCTCGTCGGACGCCCGCTCACCAACAGCCCGTAGACGCGCCCGGCGCATGACCGCTCAATAGCCGTCGAGCGACCCAAACACCTCGATCATCGCCGCGGCCTCCGCGGTGCTGATCCGGTCGGTGCGCCGAGTGGCCGGGGCGATGCAGGTCTCCAGCAGCAGCTGCGGCTCGATGGCCGCCAACCCCCGAAACCGCCTGGCAGTCGCCGGCCCCCTCGCACGGACGGCCTCTGAAACGGCCTGAAACTCCGCCTCGGAACAGGCATGCCGCGGCGGCCCGCCGTCCGCCGGCACCACCTCGCCCCAGGGCGGCCGCACGATCTCGACATGGCCGGCGTCGAGCAGCGGCCGCATCCAACGGTGGAAGAACATCAGCATCAGCACGCCACAGTGGATGCCGTCGGCATCGGGATCCATCAGCAAGAGCACCCGCGCATAGCGGAGCCTTGCCAGATCGAACGCGTCGCCCCGTCCGGTGCCGAGGCTGTCGGTCAGCGCCGTGAAGAGCGGGTGCGCCGCGAGTTTCTTCTCTGTCGCCTTGATGGCATTGAGCGGCTTGCCCTGCATCGCGAGCACCGCCTGGTTGGTGGCATCGCGGACCCGCGTCACCGCCAGCGCCGCCGACTCTCCCTCCACCACGAACAGTTCCGGCGTGGCTCCCATCGCCGCATGCGGCCCTGCTCCATGCCGCGCACAGTCGTCGAGCTTCACCGGTCCCGACGGAAATGGCCTGGTCATCGGGGTGATTCGCGGACCGCCGCGGACCGTCCGGTGCGGGCCGATTCATAACAGGCTTCTACGATCGCCACGGCCTTGCGGCCCTCAAGACCGTCGAGCGTGGGAGCCTGACCTGCTCTGAGGGCGGTGATGAAGTCCTCGAAGTTGCGGGTGTGGCAGGAGGAGTTGATCGCCATCGGATCCGCGGCACCTCCCGACGTGCCGCTCGCCCCGCCGAACCGTTCCCGCGTGGCCACGTCGACAGCCGACTCCTCGCGAAACCGCCAGGTCGTCAGCTGTTCCTCCAGAATCTCCGCGGTGCCGTCGCGGCCCCCGAAGAGAAAGCGACGCAACTGCCCCGGATAGAGGCTCGTTGCAGCCAGCAACTGCCCGAGTCCGCCGTTCTTGAATCGCAGGATCGCCACGCAGGTATCCTCCACCTCCAACCGCTTCACGTCGTGCGACCGCACGGCAGTCAACGCCACGACGCTCTCGACCGGATTCTCGCCCGGCGCGAGTTCGGGCATCGAGGCGCCGGCGATCCACTGCACCGCGTCGACGCCGTGGATCGACTGGTTCATGACGGCGCCGCCACCATCGAGCGCCTTGGTGCCCTGCCAGCGGCCCGGGCCGTAGTAGGCGTCGTCCCGCCACCACGGCACGTAGCTGGCCGCGATCGCCAGCGGGCCGAAGCGGCCGGCCGCCGCGGCCTCGTGCACCGCCTGCACCACGGGATTGAACCGTTGCGGGAAGATGGCACCGAGCGTGATGCCGGCCTGCCTCGTCGCGACCAGCATCTCGTCGATCCGTTCGAGCGAGATCTCGAGCGGCTTCTCGCAGATCACGTGCACCCTGTGCCGGGCGGCGGCGAGCACGGCGTCGAGGTGCGCGCCGGATGGGGTGGCCACCGTCACGAAATCGGGCCGCTCCGCCTTGAGCATGGAGTCGGCATCGGCATACCAAGTGCAGCCGAACTCCTGCCCGAACGCCCGTCCCTTCTCCTCGGTGCGGCAGGTCGCCGCCACGAGTTCAACGCCGTCGATGTCGCCGAGGGCCCGCGCGTGCATCTTCGCGATCGCCCCGATACCGATGATGGCTGCCCGCATCATGTTCTCCCGTCCTTCGGATACCCAGAGCTCACTGCGGAATCTCGACACGAGCCCGCCTTCCACAGACGCGATAGCATAGCCGCCCGCTGCACGGCGTGGCGATCCACACAGGCTTCCCTGCCGGCTTTTTTCGGTCATGATGATGGCAGCGGCCAATGGCGTCGAGATACCCCGCTTCACTGGAGTCTGTGGAAATGATGCGCGCTGTGTGGAGACTTCCTCGGGCTGCTGCGACCACCAGCCTGCTCGCCCTGCTTTGCTGTGGTCTGCTCTGCTGTGGTCCGCTAGCCTGGAGTCTGTTCGGCGTAGTCGGGCCGGTATTGGCCGCCGAGCCTCATGGCCTAACGCTCCGGCAGGACCGGCATGGCGTGACGGTCGACGTGGATGGCAGGCCGTTCGCTGCCTATGTGATCGACCAAGCCAACAAGCCCTACCTCTGGCCTGTGATCGGTCCAACCGGCAAGGCGATGACCCGGGCCTACCCGATGCAGGAACTGCCGGATGAACCGGCCGCCCAGCGGGATCACCCACACCACCGCGGCATCACTTTCGGCCACGAGCACATGGCGGGATCCAATAGTTGGCACGATCGGGCCACGTTTGCCAAGGAACCGGACGACAGCCCCAAGGTGGCGAGCCTGGGCCGCATCGTCCATCGCGACTTCTCTCTGGTTGCCGTCGACGGGGAGCGGGCGGTCATCGAGGAGCTCTGCGATCATCTCGACCCGGCCGGCAAGCCGGTCGTCACCGAGCGTCGCCGCCTCACCTTCCGCGCGGACAAGGCGAAGCGGACGATCGACATCGACCAGGAATTTCGGCCGGCCCCGGATGCTAGTCCGGCGCCCATCGGCGACAACAAGGATGCCGGTCTGTACGTGCGGGTGCCGGCAAGCATGGCGGTCGACTCCAAGCAGGGCGGCAAGATCGTCAACAGCGAAGGACAGTGCGACGCGGATGCCTGGAGCAAGCCTGCACGGTGGTGCGACTACCACGGTCCCGCTGGAGGAGAACACCTCGGCGTCGCGATTCTGAACCATCCGAACAGCTACCGTCATCCCACGCGGTGGCACGTCCGCACCTACGGCCTGTTCGCGGCCAACCCCTTCGCCAGCAAGGGCTTCGACGCCGCCCTGGCCGATGCCTCGACCACGCTCGCGCCAAGCGATGTGCTGCGACTGCATCACCGCATCCTGTTGCACACTGGCGACGAACGAGCCGCGGCGATCGACGAGGCGTGGCAGCAATACGCCCGCGAGACACCAGCGACGATCACTGTCGCGGATTAGGCGTGTGCCGTCGCGATCAGCTGTGACAACAGAGGCAGTAGCTGCTTCTTGCGACTGACCACGTTCTTGAGGGAGTAGAGGCCGCGGTCGAGACGCGGGTAGTTGATCTCTTCCCACTCCTCGCTCTCCCGGGAGAGGAGCAGCAGCGAGCCGTTGCTCACCACGTCGGTCACCAGGAGCGCCGAGAAGTCGAGCCTGTGACGGACGGCAAACTCCTCCAACGCCGCCCGCAGTTCGTCCTTCCGCTCCCAGAAGAGGTCGAAACCAGTCTCCTCGATCTGCGAGATCGAGAACCGCACCCCGTGCTCCGTAAACTCCTTGCAGTCCTCGCTGATCACGTCGGACGGCTTGCTCGACCGCAGCGCCGAGCCGATCTCGAAGAACTCGCGAGCATATTGATCGAGGTCGACGGTGCACATGGTCCGCAGCCAGACGAGGATCTCACGGTCGGTGTCGGTGGTCGTGGGCGACCTCAGGAACAGCGTGTCGGAGATGATCCCCGACGCCATGCAAAGGGCGATCCCCGGCCGCGGCACGATCCCCGCGGCTCGAAATTGCCTGGCCACCAGAGTGCAGGTCGAGCCCACCGGCTCGTTGATGAACCGGATCGGCTGCGTCGACTTCAGCCCCCCACCCAGCCGGTGGTGATCGAGCACCTCGACGATCTCGGCCTCGTCAGCCCCGCTCACGGCCTGGCCCAGTTCATTGTGGTCCACCAGCACGAGCCGCGGCTTCGGCGGGTTGATGAGATCCGACTTGAACGACAGGCCCACCAGTTCCCCGTCGTCAGACACCACGGGAAACACCGGCTGCGGTGAACGCTCCACGATCGTCCGAGCCTCAACAACGCTCGCCTTGCCCGGCACCGTGATGACGTCGGTGTCGACCACCGGATCGATGAACTGCGACGACTTGATCCGCAGCGCGGTATTGAGCGTGTCGAAGGGGCTGAGAATCACCGACACGTTGCGGATCTTGGCCAGTTCGGCGAGTCCCGCGGAGAGTGAGAAGCCGCCCGTGATCACCAACAGCCGCACGCCGTGCTCGATCGCTGGGAGCTGGATCGTGGGCCGGTCACCGCAGACCACGATCAGCCGGTCCGCCGGGAACTTGTGCATCCGGTCGGTGAAGCCCTCGGCGCTCATGGCGCCCACCATGACCAGCAGTTGATCACGCTGCTGCGGCTCGAGCACGTGCTGAAATCTGCCGCCAAGCACGTCGTGGATCTTCTGCAGGCAGGTCGTCACCGTCCGCAGCTTGAGCGGGTCGCCTTCGTCACGGAAGAACAGGTCCATGAGGTGGAGAACGGAAAGCACGCCCACCACCTTGCGGCGGCCGTCCACGACGGGAATCGCCCGCAGATCGGCCGCCTGCATCCGCTGGTAGGCGTCGTGAAACGAATCGCCAAACGAGGCCGTCACGATCTCGCGGCGGCAGAGATCCTCGGCCGAGGGCCGCACGTCCATCACGATCCGTGGCGCCGGCAATCCGGCCCGCGTGAGCACGTATTCCGTCCGCTTGTTGGGTGGCCCGCAGCAGGCGGCCACGGCGTCGGGTCGCGTGGTCTGCTGCAGGAGGTCGGCATAGGCGATGGCCGAACAGATCGCATCGGTGTCGGGATTGCGATGCCCGAAGACAAGCGTGCTCATGGAGGAATGCGTCAGAAGGGTGCGGGGAGGGACGGGGCCTGAGAGGATACCACGGGAGGCCGGATCCCGGCCTCTCGCGGCATCATGCAGCGGCCTTCACGCCTTGCGACGAGCACCCCCCACCCAGAACCGCATAGAGCGAATCGCTCAGCGGTGACCTGTCGAAAAGCCCCATCCGCACGACATCGAACCCCGCACTCCGCGCCATCGACGCCAGCGTCGTGGCGGTGAAGTAGTTCACATGGTCGGGCCAGCGAAACCCGCACCATTTTCGCCCGCGTACCAGCCGGCCGAGGCAGTTGAAATTCGGCACCTTGACGATGACGCGGCCGTCGGCCGTGAGCCGCTCACGGCAGTGGCGGAGCAGTTTCAGCGGTTCGATCTCGTGTTCGAGAATGCAGGAGAGCACGATCATGTGCACGCTCGCGGGCTCGAGCCTCGCGAGCCCCTCGATCCCGGTCGCGTGGATGCAACGGCCGCCGCGACGCGATAATGTCCGGCCCGCAACGGAGGCCAGGTGATCCGAGATCTCGATGCCAATCGGTTCGACTCGGTCCGCGACGTCGGCTGGAATTCCCGCAACGACACGCTCGATCAGCGTGCCCTCCGCGCAGCCGACGTCTACCAACCTGATCGGTCCGGTGCCAAACGTGCAGGCGATGCGGCGCCCGAGCGTGGCCACCTTGTCGCGTTTGAGCACGCGACGACGAAAGGTTTTGACGGCCTCACTCATGGCGTGGACTGCAGGCTCGGCCTGCTGGCGACGCCGGCTTTCCGTCTTGTGGGTCACCTCCCACGCAAACGTATCGCGAAAAAGATCCTGCGCAGGCGGATTGGCCAAATAGACAAAACCGGTGTCGGCGCAGCGTCGCAGGCTCCAGGGAAATGGCGCGTAGGGCAACGGCTGCGACTCGGATGCACGTTCGAGCAACGGACAACTCCGCAGCAATGTCTTCGACATGGCATGTCTCCTGTTCAGACTTCCCGCAACGCCGCACGACGGTGCCCCCAGTGGTTGTCGGCACGAAAGGCAAAGCTGCCACAGACTTCCCAACCGGAATCCGCCGCACACCGGCCCCCCCATCAGGAAGGAGGGGGCCCACAGCCGCCATACCGCCCCGTCTCGCCAGCCTGCCAGGAGAGTCGGGCATCATGGCCGACTCTCGCAAATAGCCTCACGGCGCTGGGGATTTGCGCCCGATTTGAACGGTTGAAACGGTTGTATCAGGGCCTTTCCGTGCGCGGTTGGTGTGACATCCAACAGCGTGCCAGGCCCCCGCTCCCTGGCCAACCCGTCCGTGCACAGTCCCATCCCACCACGATTCCGGCTCGCCAGGGTGTTCCACCTCCTGGCCGTGGCGGCGTGCAGCCTGGCGGTGAGCGGTTGCACGCCATGGGGCCAGTATTGGCGGAATTCGATGAAGGTGGGGCCGAATTACCTGCGGCCGCCCGCAGCCGTCGAAGGCGAGTGGATCGACGCCGAGTCGGAGCAGATCCGGTCGCTGTCGGACATCGACTCCCTGTGGTGGGAACAGTTCAACGATCCCGTGCTCAACGGTCTGGTGATCCAGGCCTACAACCAGAATCTCCCGCTGCGCGAAGCCGGATTTCGCGTGCTCGCCGCCCGTGCATCCTACAACATCAAGGTCGGCGGCTTCTTTCCGCAGGGGCAAAGCGCGCTGGCGACCTACAACCGCTACCAGCTCAGCAACAACGTCGCCGCCCTGAATAACCTCTCGACCACCGCGTTTAGCATCTTCAGCACGGGCTTCAATCTCTCCTGGGAGCTCGACCTGTGGGGCAAGATCCGCCGCGGCATCGAGTCGGCGGAGGCCCAGTATCAGGCGAGCATCGAGGAGTATGACGGTGTTCTGGTCACGCTCGTGGCCGACGTGGCCGACCGCTACACCGACTACCGCGTGGCCGAGAAGCAGGTTCACGACCTCAAACTCCTGGCCGAGATCCAGCGCAAGAGCCTGCAGGTGGCGACGGACCGCTTCGAGGGGGGCGCGACGACCGAACTCGACGTCCAGCAGGCGAAGCTCAACCTGGCGGAGACTGAGGCCGCGATTCCCGACTACGAACAGCAGAGCCGACTCGCTTCCAACGCGCTGTGCCTCCTGCTGGGCATCCCCCCGGCCGAACTCTCCGGCCGGCTGGGCGAACAGGATATCCCGCAGCCTCCGGCAGCGATCGAGGCAGGAATCCCGGCCGACCTGCTGCGGCGGCGGCCGGACGTGCGGCAGGCGGAGCGGATCCTGGCGGCGCAGAGCGCCCAGATCGGTGTGGCCGAGTCGGAGCTCTACCCGGCCCTGTCGATCAACGGCTATCTGGGCGTGTATGCCAATGAACTCGGCCAGCTCTTCGAGTCCGATTCGTTCTTCGGGTTCATCGCCCCGGTCGTGGACTGGAAGCTGCTCAACTACGGGCGGCTGCTCAACAACATCCGCAAGCAGGATGCCCTCTTCCAGTCGCTCGTCGCCCGCTACCAAGACACCGTGCTGCGGGCCGGTAAGGAGGCGGAGGATGGCATCGTCATCTTTCTCAAGGCTCGCCAGACGGCGGCGAAGCAGCAGGAGGCCCTCGCGGCAGCGGCCCGTTCGACGGAACTCGTCCAGATCCAGTACACGGAAGGCACGGCTGACTTCAATCGCGTGTTCGTGCTGCAGAAAAACCAGGTGGAGGAGCAGCTCAAGCTCAATGACGACGTGGGCATCGTGACCCACGGCATGATCAAGCTCTACCGGGCACTGGGGGGCGGCTGGCAACTGCGGCTCGACGACCTGGCGGCGAGCGGGCAGTGCTGCAAGCCTCTGCCAGCGGTCGAGGGTGGCGCATGCGACGACTACATCGGCAAGCAGCCGCCGGCTGGCTTCGACGCATGGTGCATCTGGCCCGAGTGGCTGCGGGGTCACAAGGCCCGCTGAGCCGGCGATCCACGCCACCGCCGCAGCGTGTAGAAGAAGACCGGTGTGAGGAAGATGCCGAAGAGCGTCACGCCCAGCATGCCGCTGAACACGGAGAGGCCGAGCGTCCGCCGCATCTCCGCGCCGGCCCCCTGGGCCACCACGAGCGGCACGACGCCGAGGATGAAGGCCAGCGACGTCATCAGGATCGGCCGCAGCCGCAGCCGGCAGGCCTCGACGGTCGCCTCGCCGAGCGGTCTGCCCTCCTCCTGGAGTTGCTTCGCGAACTCGACGATCAGGATCGCGTTCTTGCAGGCCAGTCCGACGAGCACCACGAAGCCGATCTGCGTGAAGATGTTGATGTCCATGCCGGCCCACCGCACGCCGAGCATCGACGACAAGAGACACATCGGCACCACCAGGATCACCGCCAGTGGCATCGTCCAGCTCTCGTAGAGCGCCGCGAGCACGAGGAATACCAGCACCACCCCCAGCACAAACAGAAACGCCGCGGTATTGCCCGAACGGATCTGCATCGAGGCCATTTCCGTCCAATCGACGGCCATCAGCGGCGGGATCGCGGCCTCCCGCTGCAGACGGTCGAAATGCCCCTGCATGACCGCCAGCGCCGACGTGCTGCCCACCCCGGGACCGGGTTCGCCATAGACCGCCGCAGCCGGGTAGAGGTTGTATCGCATCACCAACGACGGCCCGACCCGGTCGCGAACGTCGATCAGCGTCGTCAACGGCACCGGCTGCTTGTTGCCGCCCAGCACTTTGAGCCGCTCGAGCGTGCGGTGGATGTCCTGCCGATGGCTGCCATCCGCCTGCATGTTGACCTGCCACGAGCGGCCAAACCGGTTGAAGTTGTTGACATAGAAGGAGCCGAGCTGAATCTGCAGCGTGTCGATGAGATTCTCCATCGACACGCCAAGGGCCGCTGCCTTGTCGCGGTCGATGTCGAGAAACAGCCAGGGGGTGGTGGCCGAAAAATTCGTGAATAGGCCGCGCAGCCGCACGTCGTCGCCACCGCTCTGCACGACGGCGTCGGCGGCCTGCTGAAGCTGTGCGAGCCCGTAGTCGCCGCGGTCCTCAACCACCATCTTGAAGCCGGACACGGTTCCCAGACCGTCCACGGGCGGCGGGCCGAACACTTCCACCCGTCCCTCGTCGCTGGTCGCCTCCCACTCGGCCCGCAGTCGTCGGGCTATTCTGTCAGCCGACAGCTCCGCCCCGCGCCGCCGGTCAAACCCGTCGAGGAGCACATACATCGAGCCCCAGTTGGCGCCGGTCGCCCCCAACACCACAGATTGACCGGCGATGGAGAGGACATGGGCCACGCCAGGCTCCTCGAGCGCCCGTTTCTCGAGTCTCGCCATCGCCCGGCCTGTCCGCTGCACGCTCGCCCCGTCGGGCAACGTCACGTTCACCAGCAGGTAGCCCTTGTCCTGGGCCGGGATGAACCCCACCGGCACGACCGTAAACACCTGCCAGGTGAGGAACAAGAGTCCCGCATAGACCAGCAGGATCGGCACGATGATCAGAAGCGATCCCTGAACCAGCGCGGCGTAGCCGCGGGTCAGCAGTCCGAAGGTGACGTTGAAACCGCGAAAAAACCAGCCCGCCACGAAGCCGAGGGCCTTGTCGACGATGTCGCGACCGGCGCCATGGGGCTTGAGGAGGATCGCTGCAAGGGCCGGGCTGAGCGTCAGCGAGTTCACGGCCGAGAGCACCGTGGAGACGGCGATCGTCAGGGCGAACTGCCGGAAGAACTGGCCAACGATGCCCGAGATGAAGCCGCACGGCACGAACACGGCGCAGAGCACGAGTGCCACGCCGACCACGGGGCCGGTGACCTCCTCCATCGCCCGATATGAAGCCTCCCGGGGCGAGAGCCCCTTTTCGATCCAGCGCTCGACGTTTTCCACCACCACGATCGCGTCGTCGACGACGATCCCGATCGCGAGCACCAGGCCGAAGAGGGAGAGATTGTTGAGGCTGAACCCCAACGCCGCCATGAAGGCGAAGGTGCCCACGATCGCCACCGGCACCGCGATCAGCGGAATCAGGGTCGCCCGCCAGTTCTGCAGGAATACCAGCACCACGAGCGCGACGAGGATGATCGCATCGCGGAGCGTCTTGAGCACCTCTGCCTTCGATTCCTCGATGAAGGGCGTCGTGTCGTAGATGATCTCCGCTTTGAGCCCTCGCGGAAACCGTTCCCCGAGCGAGGCGAGCGTTGCCCGCACGCCCTCCGCCGTGCGGATCGCGTTGGACCCGGGCAACTGGTAGATGTTCATCCCCACGCTGGGCTCGCCGTCGAGCCGGCAGACCTGATCATATTGCTGGGCCCCCAGTTCGACGCGGGCCACGTCGCGAAGCCGCACGATCACCGCCGCCACTCCGCCGCCGGGCGCCTCCATCTCCTTCACCACGACGTTGCCGAATTCCTCGATGGTCACGAGGCGGCCAACCGCCGCCAGTGGAATCTGGAATGCCTGCCGGTCGGGGGCCGGCTGCTGGCCGACGCTGCCGGCCGCCACCTGGAAATTCTGCCGCTCGAGCGCCTGCTTGATGTCGTCGGGAACGAGATTGACCGCCGCCATCTTCTCGGGATCGAGCCAGACTCGCATGGAGTAGTCGCGTTGTCCCAGGAAATCGACGTCGCCCACGCCCTCGACCCGCAACAGTTCATCCCGGATCTGGATGGTGGCGTAGTTCGAGAGGAACGTCTCGTCGAAGAGCGGCCGGCCCGACGCGTCTTTCTCTGACGTGAAGTTGACGATCATCATCGCCGCCGGCGATTTCTTCAGCACCGCGACGCCCTCGCGCTGCACGACCTCAGGCAGGATCGGCATCGCCAGCGTCACACGAACCTGCGTCAGCACCTGGGCCATGTTCAGGTCGGTGCCGGGCGCAAAGGTCACGACCAAGCGGTACCGGCCGTCGTTGGTGCACTGCGAACTCATGGAGATCGCGTTTTCGACGCCGCTCACCTGCTGTTCGATCGGTGCGGCGATCGTGTCGCGGACAAGCTCGGCATTGGCGCCGGGGTAGATTGTGGAGACCTCGACCGTGGGGGGGGAGATTTCCGGATACTGCGTGGTGGGAAGCGTAAAATAGGCCACGCCTCCGCAGAGGACGAGCACGATCGAGATCACGGAGGCGAAAATCGGCCTCGCGATGAAAAAGCGTGCGATTGTTCCTGCCTCCTGCACCCAATCCGGCGCGGCATCAATGGCCGCGAGACCGGCACGAGCGATCGTTTTGATGATGCCGTCTTCGGCCCAGAATGTCGAGAGTGAACCGACTCGAACGATGCCCCGCGGCCGATGATAGACTCGATTTCCAGCCGGGGCCTCCGGATGCCCCGTGTTCTGTTTCCCTCGATGTGCACTGTCGCAGGCCACGACGGGCAGGAGCCATGAGTCTCTCCGAACTGCTGGGCATGTCGGCCCTCACGCAGGCCCGCCTCATTCGTGAGGGGCAGGTGTCGAGCGAGGAGTTGGTCCGGAAGACGCTCGACCGCATCGTCGAGGTCAACCCCCGCCATCAAGCCTTCGTGGGAGTCTTCGGGCGGGCCGTCGCGGTGGCCCGACGCAAAGATCGCATTCGCCTACGGTCGCGGAGCGACCTGCCGTTGTTTCACGGAGTGCCGCTGGGCATCAAGGACCTCAACGTCGTCCGCTGGACGACCACGCGATACGGCTCACGGGCCGTGCCCCACCTGCCGCTACCAGTCGATGACTACACGGTGGCGCCGCTCCGCCGGGCGGGATTCGTTATCGTGGGCAAGCTCAGTACCAGCGAATTCGGGGCAATGCCCGTCACGGAACCCGACATCCATCCGCCCACGCGGAATCCCTGGGCTCCGCACCACACATCCGGCGGCTCGAGTGGCGGATCGGCCGCCGCCGTCGCTGCCGGCATGCTCGCCGTGGCACAGGGCTCCGACGGTGCGGGCTCGATTCGCATCCCGGCTGCCTTCTGCCAGCTCTACGGACTGAAGCCGGCACGCGGACGACTCCGGAACCAGTTCGGTCTGCCTGATCGCAAGCTGCTCTACACCTCGGGCCCGCTCACCCGCACGGTGAGCGACGCGGCCGCCATGCTCGACGTCATGGCGGGGCTCGTCGAAGGCAAGCCGCACTGGGCCCCGCCTCCCGAGCGACCTTTTCGAGAGCGGTCCGGCCCGGGTCGCCTTCTGCGAATCCGCTTTATAACCGCCACGAAGTTGGGCCCCACCGACCCCGAGATTGTCGCGGGGCTCCAGCGGGCCATCAGCGTGCTCACCAGCCTCGGACACATTGTCGAGGAGGGGTGTCTGCCAGACGGCAGCGTGCAGGAATTTCTTCCCCTCTGGCAGCACCAGGTCGCCCAGGTGCCACTCTGGAACTGGAGCCGCACGCAACCGGTCACGCGCTTGCTGGGCGAGGCGGGTCGGAGGCTCCGCGCCGACGATGTCCACGGCCTGTTCGACAGGCTGAACGCCCGGTTCATCCCGGCCTTTGCGACAGCCGACGCATGGCTGATGCCGACCGTGGCGGTGCCGGCCCCACGGATCGGTGCCTTCCGCGGACTGCCCGCGGCCGAAGCCTTCGCCCGCGCCGCCCAACTCAACGCGTTTACGGCCATCATCAACCTCACCGGCCTTCCGGCGGCCTCGATTCCGATGGGCCGCACACGGGCAGGCCTGCCGATGGGCCTGCAGGTGGTGGGTGGGCCGTTCGGCGAGCAGGATGTGCTCTCGCTGTCGTGGGAACTGGAGGAGGCGTTGCCTTGGCAACAGATCGCCGACATTCCTGGAACCACGGTGTAGCTGGAACCACGGTGCCGCCGCGGCCCGCTCCAACAGGCTCACGTTCGCTCACCACGCCAGCCGAGGCGGGTCGAGAGCCCCTGCAAGAGGGCGAAGAAGACCGGGGTGAGGAAGATGCCGAAGAGCGTGACACCGATCATGCCGGCAAAGACCGTGACCCCGAGCGACCAGCGGAGCTCCTTGCCCGCCCCCTGTGCCACCACCAGCGGCACGACGCCGAGGATGAAGGCCAGCGACGTCATGAGGATCGGCCGCAGCCGCAGCCGGCAGGCGGTGAGCGTGGCAGTGCGAATGTCCTGACCGTGACTCACGAGCTCCCTCGCGAACTCGACGATCAGAATCGCGTTCTTGCTGGCCAGTCCCACGAGCACCACCAGCCCCACCTGCGCAAGGATGTCGATCGGCAGCTTTGCGATCGCCAGGCCGACGATGGCACCAAGGATGCACAGCGGAACGACCAGAATCACGGCCAACGGCTGCGACCAGCTCTCGTAGAGCGCCGCCAGCACGAGAAACACAAGCGCCATGCCCAGCACGAAGAGCACACCGGCCGTATTGCCCGCCAGAATCTGCAGCTGGAAGATTTCCGTCCACTCGTATGAAAAGCTATCGGGCAGTTCCTTCGCGGCAGCGCTCGCCACCCTGTCGATCAGCACGTTGCCGCTCTCGAACGGGTTGGGAATACCTGTGACGGGAGCGGCCGGAAACAGGTTGTACCGCATCATGATTGCGGGCCCGATGTCATTCCTGGCGGCCATCACCGTCGCCAGCGGTACCATCTCCCCTGCGGCATTGGCCACCTTCAGGTTGAGCAGGTCCTTGACTCCGCTCCGAAAGCCCGCATCGGCCATGATCTTCACCTGCCAGTACCGCCCGAACAGGTTGAAGTTGTTGATGTACAACGACCCCACGTACATCTGCAGCGCCTCGAACACGGCCTTGAGCGGTATGCCGATCGCCCGAATCTTCGCGCGATCGATGTCGAGAAACAACTGTGGCGAGTCGGCACGGTAGTCGCCGACGACGTACGGCAGCTTCCAGCCCCGCATCCCGGCGACGAACTGCTCGATCGTTTCCTGCAGCAGCCGCGGCCCATGATTGCCCCGGTCCTGCAGGAAGAACCGGAATCCTCCGGCCGTCCCCAGCCCCTTCACCGGGGCTGCAGGATAGACGCCCACCCGGGCGTCAGGAATCTCCGCGAGGCAACGCTCCCGCATCGTGCGGATAATGGCCTGATCCGACGTTTCGCGAGTCCGCCGCTCCTCGAACGGTGCCAGCACGAGAAATGTCGAGCCGACGTGGGGCATGCTGGCGCCATAGAGCACCGAAAACCCGGTGATCGACAGTGTGGTCGCGACGCCAGGGATCGCCATGGCCACCTCGTCGATGCGTTTCATCACATCGTCGGTCCGCTGCAGCGACGTGCCGTCGGGGAGCTGCGCCGAGACGATGACGTACCCCTGATCCTGCGGGGGCACGAACCCGATTGGGTAGCGACTCACGGCCTGCCACGTGAGCAGAAGCAATGCCCCGTAAGCCGCCATCACCCAGACGCTCCGCCGGAGCAACGCCGCCACGATGCCACAATAGCCCCCCACAACCGCTTCGAAGCCGCGGTTAAACCATCGGAAGAACCAGCCACACAGCCGCTCCAGCAGCCACTCGAACAGGTCTGGGGCGGAGCCCTTCGGCCTCAGCAGGATCGCCGCCAGCGCCGGACTGAGCGTCAGCGAATTCACCGCGGAGAGAATCGTGGATACCGCGATCGTGAGGGCGAACTGCTTGAAGAACAGCCCCGTCACGCCGGAAATGAACGCGCAGGGAATGAAAACGGCCGACAGCACCAGCGCCACCCCGATCACGGGGCCGGTCACCTCCTCCATCGCTCGAAGCGCGGCATCTCGCGGCGCGAGGCCCTGCGCGATCCAGCGTTCCACGTTTTCCACCACCACGATGGCGTCGTCGACGACGATGCCGATCGAGAGCACGAGCCCGAAGAGCGAGAGCGTGTTGAGGCTGAAACCCATCGCGGCCATGGCGGCGAACGTGCCGACGATCGCCACGGGCACGGCCACCAAGGGAATGAGCGTCGCCCGCCAACTCTGCAGAAACACAAGCACGACCACCGCCACGATCAGGATCGCGTCACGGAGCGTCTTGATGACCTCGAAAATCGAATCGGTGATGAAGGGCGTCGTGTCATACCGGATTTCATAGATCAGGCCCGCGGGAAACCGCGAGGACAGCTCCTTCACCTTCGCATGAACGGCCCGCGAGCAGTCGAGCGCATTGGTGCCGGGAAGCTGGAACACGGCGATGCCGACCGATGGCCTGCCGCCGAACCGGCAGACCTGATCGTACGACGCGGCGCCGACCTCGACCCGGGCCACGTCGCGCAGCCGCACCAGCGGCGTGCCCGGCAGTGAGGGATCGGACTTGACGACGATTTCGCCAAACTGCTCCGGCGACTCGAGCCTGCCGAGCGCAGACACCACCACCTGCGCATCCGGATCGCCGGCCTGCCCGCTGACGCCGCACACGACCTGGTGGTTCTGGCTGGCGATGGCACCGCGAACGTCCGCCGGCGTGAGCCCGCGGGCGGCCAGTTGTTCGGGGTCGAGCCAGGCCCGCAGCGAATAATCACGCTGACCGAACAGCAGGATGTCGCCCACGCCGTAGCACCGCAGGAGCTCGTCACGCAGGCGGATCGTCGCATAGTTGCTCATGAAGACGTCGTCATAGCGGCCGTCGGGCGAGAGCAGTTGCACCGTCAGAAGAATGTCGGGCGACCGCTTCTTGATCGTGACGCTCTGCTGCTGGACGACGGGCGGCAAGAGCGGCATCGCCAACTGCACGCGGTTCTGGGTCTGCACGACAGCGAGATTGGCATCGGCCCCGACCTCGAAGGTGAGGGTGAGGACGTACGACCCGTCGTTGGTCGCCTGCGACTGCATGTAGAGGAGCTTGTCGACACCGTTCACCTTCTGCTCGATCGGCGCGCCCACCGTGTCTGAAACGACCGCCGCATTGGCGCCGGGATAGGAGCACAACACCTGCACGATCGGCGGTGCGATCGGTGGAAAGAGCGCGATCGGCAGGGAGAACACGCTCACCGCCCCCGCCAGCGTGATCAGGATCGAGATCACCGCGGCAAAGATCGGACGCTCGATGAAAAAGCGGGAGATCACGGCGGCGTCTGCCCAGACGGCTCGGGGCTGGCTGTCACGCCGGCAGGCCGTGGCAACGTCTCCACGGCCCCCGCGGCGGGTGCCGTCGACACTCCGCTCGCCGGAGATGCCGGTGGCAGCGGCGCCGGGACCGCACCCGATGCCGTTGGCAGCGTGTCGAGGCCGATTGTTTCAGCGGCCGCCATCACCACCGTGACAGGCTTCCCCTCGCGGCAGCGCTGCAGTCCACGCACGACCACCCGGTCTGAAGCGTCGAGGGGCCGCGCCGCGTCGGCCGACCGCACCGCGACCCACGCCCCCACTTTCTGTCCCGGGACGACCTCGTGGCTGTGGGCCGTGCCGTCGGCGGCCACCAGCCAGAGCACCTTCCGATCCTGATTACTGCCGATCGCGGCCTCCGGCACGAGGGTGACGTCGGCTGGCTTTCCCAGCGGCAGACGGGCACGGATGAACATGCCGCTACGAAACAGCGGGGGCCGGGGATGCGCCGGGTTGGGGTCGTGCGGATTCTCGAGCACCCCACGCACCGTGATCGTGGCCGTCTGCGGGTCGACCTGGTTGTTGAGGAAATCGACGACGCATCGGTAGGGATAGCGGCGTTCCCTGTCATCCACCAGCCCGATGTCGACGACAAACTGCCGCCTGTCCACCATCGCGGGCTCCGACTCCCCGCGCATGGTTCTCACGACGCGAATGAACGTCGGCTCATCGACATTGAAATAGACGTGGATCGGGTCGATCGACACCACCATCGCCAGCGTCGTCGAGTCCTGATTGATGAGGTTGCCGATCTGGAGTTGCGTGCGGCCGATTTGGCCGTCGATGGGAGAGGTGACCGTGCAGAACTCGACGTTGAGCCGGGCGAACTCCACCTCGGCGCGGGCCGCCGCCACGGCACCGGTGTTTTCCTCGAGCTTCGCCTTCCAGGTATCGAATTCCTGCACACTCGCGGCTCCCTTGGCGGAGAGTTTCTCATACCGTGCCACCTGCACCTCGGCGAAACGACGCTCCCCGAGCAGCTTCTCCAGCGAGCCTTTCGCCGACTCGAGCTGGGCGACATACGGGCGGGGGTCGATCTCGTAGAGCGGATCGCCAGCCTTCACGAACTGCCCGTCGCGAAAGAAGATCTTGGTGAGGTACCCCGTGATCCGACAGCGGACATCCACCTCACGCACGGCCTCAATGCGGCCAGTGACCTCCAGATACTCCGGGAGGAGCCGCGTCTGGAACGCGGCGGCGGTCACCTCGGGAGGCGGAGCCTGCGCGGTGGCCTTGGTTGACGCAGACGGGTCTTTCGCCACCTGCCCGCAGCCGCCCAGCATGGTGACGATCACGGTCGCAAGAACGACCGCCACCGAGGCCGTCGCTCTCAAGGTCATTGTTTGGCTTCCACTGTGGTGGCCGTCGTCTTGCCGCCATCCCAGAGGCCGACACCCGCGAAATACCACCCATCGGGGGTCGACTGCATGCTCGTGCCGTTGACGCCGAAGTACCGACTGATCTGCTCGAATTCGGGGAGCGAACTGCCGTCCACTTTCTGCTTCCGCTGCGCGGGATCTTGCGGCTTGCCGACCTGTTTTCCATCCTGCGGCCGATCGCCTTCCAGAACCTTCGTGAGCAACGAGCCGGCGAGGCTCTTGCTCTCGGGCAGCCGGCCGGCACGGAGCAATTCGTACGCCGGCCTGACCGCTTTTTCGGTGCGGCTGAACGAACTCAGGGCCCATTCCCCTCCGAGTTGCTGCTTCAACTCCGAGGCCACCTTCTGATAGCCGCCATCTTCGATGATCGAGGACGTTTGTGGATTGGCCAGCACGCGCTCGAGGAAGTCCCGATGCGATGCCAGGAAGATGTGCCCGTGCGCCACGGCCACCGACAGATTCGGCCAGACCGTATCCTTCTCCTGTCGCTCCCGCTGGCGGGCCCTTCGCCGCCCGGCGGCGTCGTCACCATCCGCTGCCCCGGCGGTCTTCTCCGGAGCCACCGCGGCCTGGACCGTCTCCCAGATCACGTGCCCGCCGGCCTCGACCTTGCGGACATCCGCCTCGCTCGTCATCCCCTTGGCGATCACGTTTGCCACGGCCTCGGGATTGCTGGTCTCGATCGCGATCAGCATCCGCTCGCAGTCTGGATCGATGGGAGACTCGTGATCGCTCGCCACCGCACACCGTTTGCCCAGATGCTTGATCAGGTCGTCTCGCACTTTGATCTGAGGACCATCCGGATCCTCTTCGAGACTCGCGATGACATCCTCGAACACACCCGCTTCACCGACGATGTCGTCCACGAGCGGCTGCACCGAATCAAATGCGTTTGCGATATCCCACTCGAACGACAACCATGACGCCGCGCCCTTCGGCACCCACGGCGCCGGCGCGAGACCGGCAACGTTGGGAAAACGAAGCATGCGGGCTGCCTTCTCGAAGCGTTCGGGGCCGTCGGCTGGCCGGCCGTTCTGCGGCGGAGCGTAGATCAGCGTGTTGTGACACAGATCGACATTGCCGTCGCCAAAGAACAGGTATCCACCGGCGCCATTCACCGCGTCGAAGCCCTGCCGCCGCAGGATGGCGACGTAATCGGGCCCCTTCTTGTTCTTCTTCGGTGGAAACGTCCGGCGGTCGGCGGCCAGATAGGCCAGCGGGTCTACGAACCACCGCACCGGGGCCGCGGACGCGGGCACCCCTTTCCCACAGCGCTCCATCACCTTGGCGAAGGCCGGCACCGCGGCGAGCGCATCGGCCCGGCCGGCGGCGGCGTTGCCGAGCATCGGCGCCAACTCGACCACGGCATCGAGCCGATCGCCGACGACGACAGCCGACGGCATCACCGCGACGGCCAATTGGCGTGGTGTGGCATTGTCCGCGGTGGCGGCCGGGGCTGCGGCCCCGGAGGCCGGAGTCGGCATGGGCAACGAGAAGGCCTTGATAGGGGCCGTCGCAGCCATGGGCTTACCCCCCTTGGCGGCGACACGGCCGACCACGGCCTCCACGACCGGCGCGACCTCGGCCTCGCGGCCTGAGGTGTCGATCAGCGCAAGCGTCGTCAGCTTGCCATCGGACCGTTCGATCACGGCCAGAGTGATCTCGCCCCCGGCGATCTTCTCCACCTCCTCGAGGGTGATCTCGAGCGTGCCCCGCAGTGGGTCGGCGGACGTCCGGCCCTGCTGCCGCAGGCCATCGACGAACGTGCTCATGAGCGGATCGTAGAGGAGGCCGCCCAGCGAGGATCGCTCGAACCGCTTTCGCAGGGCCTGGGGATCGGCCACGCTCACCCAGACGCGAGTCGAAGCCGGCAGCAGTTTCTCACTCGGCGGGAAGGAAGCGGCCTCGCCCTGACCGGGAGCCACCATGTCCATCGCCAGCACGGCGACCAGGGCATGACAGACCGACACGATCGCACCGAGCGGCATGCTCCGCCCATTCCAAATGCTGCACCACTCCCTGCGTCCCGGCATGACAGCCTCCCTGTGAATCGAACCTTGCGGCCGCCTCCGGCGCCGCCGAAAAACTCCCTCACCATACGATAATCAGCCGCCAGCGGCTACGGCCGCCAGCGGCTACGGACAGACCGTCAGGCTTCGAGGAGGCAGGCGTAGGCCGACATACCGGCGCCATACGCCGTCATCAGCACCTTCTCGCCCGGCTTGATGCCGCGATCCATGAGGTTCTTCAGGATGAACAGCACGGTGGGCGACGACATGTTGCCGTACGCGGCGAGCACCTCCCGCGTCGGGGCCATCTGCTCCTCGGTCAGGCCGAGCGACTCCTCGAGGGCGGCCACCATCCTGTCGCCGCCGGGATGGATGGCCCAATGTTGAATGTCGCCGCGCGACAGGCCGTTGCGCTCCAGGAGTTCGTCGATCAACGGCGGCACCACGGCCCGCACGACCTTGGGGAGCTGCACCGACAGTTTGTTGTGGAGCTTTCCTTGCTTGTAGACATACCGCACGTCTTCGCGGAAGGACGTGTCGATGCAACCCGCCGAATCGATGACCCGCAAGCCCTCAGGACGGGTCCACAAGACCGCAGCCGCCGCCCCGTCGCCAAAGATCGCGTTGGAAATCAACAGGCTCATGTCGTTGTCCATCTGGTAGGTCGCGCTGCAGACCTCCACCGCGACCGACAAGACGATTCCCTTCGGATTGGCATGCAGGCTGTACGTGGCCAGGTCGATGTTGGGCAAAGCCCCGCCACAGCCGCTGCCCACGGCGTCGAACACGCGCACGCCGCCATCGAGCTTCATCGCCTCAAGCAGATAGGTCGACACCCCCGGGCAGATGTAGCCGGTGCAGGTGTTGACGACGATCTCGCGGATGTCGGCAGCCGAGGCCCCGACCTGGGCGAGGGCCGCCACAGCCGCCCGCTGCGACAAGGCGGTCGACCAGCGGGTAAACCTCTCCATCCGCTTGTCTGAGTCCTCATTTTTCAGGGAGAGGACGTCCAGCTCCGTATCGAACGACAGATACCGCGTGAGAATGCTGGGGTGCGAAAAGACCTTTTCCAGAACGTCCATGCTCCGTTCCGACAGCACGTCGTTGTAGTGTGCCCGCACGAGTTCCATGCCCCTTGCCTGCGCGACACGGACTGGCGGATTGGCAATGCCGACGGCCGCGATCCGGACCGGTGGCCTGTCATGGGTTGGCTGGGGCACGCATCTCTCACTTTCGATACTGATGAATCCGGGCGTCTGAGGCCACGCAGGCCCTCCTGAGCCTACACAAACGCCGACCGGGATGAAGTGCTCGGTCGCCGCCCGGCGTCTGGGGCGAAATCGCCCCCCCGGCCTAGGCCCCTTGACGACACCACCGTCGTCCGGGCACGATGGCCAGAGGTCAGGAACTGCTCGACTCCCCGAGCGACGACCCAGGAAAGAGCCATGGCGGACGAAGAAATTCGCGAACGCGTCCAAAATACGATCGTCGATGTCCTGAAGGTCGATGCCGCTGAACTGGGCACGGATCAGCGGATTCGCGAGGATCTCGGTGCAGATTCCCTCGACTCCGTGACGCTCGTCATGGCGCTCGAGGACGAGTTTGGTGGTTCGATCAACGACAACGATGCAAAATCTCTGGCGACTGTCGGCGATGTGATCAGCTACATCAGCCGGCGGGTCGAGGAAAAAGCCCTGGCATGAACCGCCGGCGGGTGTTCGTCACCGGCATCGGAATGATCTCGCCGCTGGGCACCTCGGCCGCCGAGTGTTGGTCGGCCCTCCTGGCTGGGCGGAGTGTAGTGGCTTCCGTTCCGGCGGCATGGCGACGCTACGCCGAGACGACGTCGACGATCTGGGCGCCCCTTCCTCCCATCGACTGGCCATCGCTGGGGATCGGCAGGATCGAGCAGATGCAACTCGATCCGAGTGGAATGTTGACAATCGCGGCCTCCACCGACGCTGTTCGCGACGCCGGCATCACCGCAGTCTCCGCCGACGCCAAGAAAAACACCTTTCGTCTCGAGGGCCAGGCACCAGACCGCTGCGGTGTCTTCATGGGCACGGGCGTGGGCGGCATCAGCTCGTTCGTGGGCAACCTCGCCAACCATGTGATGAGTCCGCTGACCGCCGCCGTTCCCGATCCATCGGTCTTGCCCCCCATGCCGCCCCGGTTCAATCCCTACGCCGTTCCCTCCATGATGCCGAACGCCGTGTCGGCCCTGCTCGGCATCCGTTGGTCGTTGTGCGGTCCAAATCTCACGTTCGCGCAGGCCTGCGCCGCGGGCACCGTGGCGGTGGGCCACGCCTTCCGGGCAATCGCCTCCGGCTCGGTCGACTTGGCGCTCTGCGGAGGCGCTGAATATCTCTGCGACCCCTACGGCGGCATCTTCCGTGGGTTCGACATAGCCCGCACGCTGGCCGCCGAAGGCTCCGACCTCCAGCGGGCCAATCGCCCGTTCGATCGTGACCGCACCGGCTTTCTCTTCGCCGAGGGCGGGGCCGCGGTGCTGGTCTGCGAGGAGGCCGAAGCCGCCCGCCGCCGCGGGGCGCGGGTCTATGCCGAGATCGTCGGCTATGCCGAAAACTTCGACGGCTACAGCATCATGTCGATGGACCCGTCCGGCGCGCGGATCGCCGACATGGTCGCCGCCGCCGTGCAAGACGCCGGCTGCACGCCGGGCGACGTTGACTATGTCAATGCGCACGGCACGGGCACGGCCGTCAACGACGAGATCGAATCGTCGGTGATCGACAGACTCTTCGGCACGAAGCCCTTCGTCGCTGCCACCAAGTCGCTGACAGGCCACTGCATCGGCGCCAGCGGCGGCATCGAGGCGGCGGTCACCGCGCTCTCGCTCGCTCACCAGGCGACCCATGCGTGCCGCAATCTCGAGCACCCGATCCGTGATCTGCGGTTCGCACGAGAGGCCGGCCCCTGCCAGATCGACACCGCCGTCACGCAGTCGTTTGCCTTCGGCGGACACAACGCGGCTGTCGTCATGAAGCGGACCGGCTGAGCGGTTTCGCTCAGCGCGTTCTCGCGACCTTCTTCACGGCGACCTTCTTCTTGCTGGACTTCTTGACGGTGGCCTTCTTGACAGTGGCCTTCGTGGCCGTCGGAGTAGACAGCTTCTTGGTGGTGGACCTCTTACGAGCCAGGGCTTTCTTCTTCGGGGCCGCCTTCTTCGTCACGCCCTGCTTCTTTCCAGCGGAGCCGGTCTTTCCAGCGGAGGCCTTCCCCTTCGTCGGCTTCTTCTTGATAGCGGCCAGCTTCCGCCCGGCGCCGGCCATGCGCCTCGCCTTCAGCGCATCGTCGACCTCGTCGAGAAACTCGTTGGCCTGCAGGGCTAGGTCCGCAGCCGACAGCGGCTCCACCTCGTCGATGATGAACAGCGCCAATTCGCCCCGCTGCTGCGCCGCCCCCAGCGTCTGGTATTCGGAGAGAGACAGGTCATCGTGGTCGTCGTCTTCACTGGAGAGAAACTCGAAGCCGACCCGCTTCTTCGCATCCCATCCATCGACGTGGAACTCAACGCCATATTCCCGAAACACCAGGTTCCGCGCAATGGCATAGCCCCGAGCCCGGAAGAGGCGGGCCAGCAGGTCACAGGCTTCAGTCTCTGAGAGGAATTCAGACATGGGGGCTCGCTTTCTAGGGGGAGTCGCAGGGATCGATCGGAGAAAGATAGCCGATTCCTGGAATCTTCGCGATGCGTCGCGGGCCGGAAGGGGCCGCCGTTTTGCGCGGGGCAAAGCGTTTCGGTACGATGACGGAAACCCCCGAGGCCGCTGGCTGCCGATGAAACTCCATTTGCCTCATGCGGTACCGCTCCTCGTCCTGCTTCCTCCCCTGCTGCTTGGGTCTGGCCGGGGTGTGCCTGCGTGTGCGCAAGAACGCCGCGGGCCGACTACTCTCGAAAATCTGCTCCGAGAAAATGCCCAGGTCACGCCACACGGAACCGTTGTCAGGCCGCATCATGGCAGCACCGATCCGGTAATTCTCGCAGCCTGGAAGCGATACGACGGGGCCATCCGCGCAGCCTCAGCCGGCCTGCTCCAGCGGATCGATCAGGATTTGCGGCGGGCCAAACCCACGACCGATGCCGACGCCTCCGCGGGCCTCGAGGCGGCCAAGAAAGCGTTCGTCGAGCAAGGCCGCCTGCCATCGATGCTCGACGCGGGCCTGATGAACGCACGTCGCGACGCGGAGATAGCCTATCGCGATGCCGCCCTGGCTCTCCGACAGCAGTACGACACGAATGCCGCAAAACTCCGCAAGACCGACGATCCAGAGGAGGCCGAGTCGCTCGTTCAGGAGTGGACCTTGTTGCAGAATGCACTGGAACTGGCGAAGGACCCCCAGCTCGATTCGACCTGGAAACACAGCATTACAAACGGCCCGTCGGCGGAGATCACGCTGTATTCAAACGGCTCGATCAATGCGCCCGACGGCCCCGACACCTGGAGCCTGAACGGAACGACCCTGGTCATCCG
>JBILKZ010000054.1:0-24036 GCA_044376405.1 Pirellulales bacterium | reverse complement strand
AGCAGCACGACGACGGCCATCACAATCGACGGCGGGGCGACGTCGGCGGCCGACGGGCTTACGTTCGCCAACGGCGCCAACGGGATCGTGATGAACGGGCTGAAACTGACGCTCACGGGCTTCGACAGCGGCCTGCGGTTTCAGGGCAGTTCGACCGGCTCCACGATCAACGGCCTGACGCTGACGGCCAACACCCACGGCATCGAACTGGTGGGCGGCACGATGACCGGATCGGTCATCTCTGGCAATACGATCACCGCCAACTCGTCCAACGGCCTCCTCGCAGCAGGGGGCGTCACCGGCCTGACGATCGGCGGCACCACGACCGCCGCCCAGAACCTCTTCGCCTACAACGGCGACGGCCTGGCGTTCCGCTCTGGCAGCTATAACAACACCTTCGTCCAGGGAAACTCAATCCTCCAAAACACGAGCGACGGAATCTCGTTCACCGCCACCAGCGGCAGCATCACGGCCCTGCAGATCGGTGGCCCGACATCCAGCGCCGCGAACTCCATCCGGTCCAACTCGTCCAACGGCATGTTCGTGACGCAGGGGGATTACACCGGCACGAGCATCGTGGGCAACCTGATCTCCGGCAACAGCCGCCATGGCATCGAACTCGCGCCGGCGGGCAAGTCGCTCACCAATCTCGCGGTGGGCAAGAGCGGGCAGGGCAACATTCTTCAGGGCAACGGAGCCGACGGCCTCGCCGCCTTCGGCGGCACTTACACCGGCACGACCATCCAGGGCAACGCGATCCAGTACAACGCATCCAATGGCGTCAGCATCAACCTTCAGGGTGGCGGCGGCGGCTTCGCCGATCTGACTGTCGGCGGGCCGAACCTCGGCAACACGATCCAGGGCAACGAGATGGACGGCGTCCTCCTGAACTCAGGCGTCTTTAGCAAGACCGCGCTCCAGGGGAACGTCATCCAGACCAACGGCCGACACGGCGTTCACTTTCTCGCGACGTCGGGACAGAAGATGACCGGATTCATCCTCGGTGGCACTGCCGTCGCTGAACCGAACGTCATTGCCGACAATATTGGCTCCGGCATCGCCGCCTCGAAAGCCGACTACACGTCCACCACGATCGTCGGCAACACGATCCGCGGCAACGGCATCGGCATCAACCTCACCGACGCCAGCAACCTGACGGTGGGGGGACAGACGACCGCCTCCAAGAACACGATCAACAGCAGCAAGACGATCGGCCTGTTTGCCACCGGCACCCTCACCGGCACTGTGTTCCAGAACAATTCGCTGACCGGCAATCCGCTGGGCGTGTCGCTGCTCGATGCCCAGGGGCTGTCTCTTGGCGGCGCCAGTGCCGGAGGCAACACCATCACCGGTGGCACCACCGGCGTGCAGGCCGTCGGCAACCTTTCCAACTCGCTCGTCGCCGGTAACGTGATCACGGGACTGCCGGCGGGCATGGTGCTCATCAACGCAGCCGGGACGGCCAGTCAGCCTTTTGTCGTGGGCGGCGCGACGACGCAGGTCGGCACTGGCGCCGGCAACTACGTCGTGACGACGCTCCGCGGCATGTATGCTGCCGGAACGCTGACGAACACCACGGTCGCCGGCAACACCTTCGTGGCCAGCGGGATCGGCGGCAACGGCATGGTGCTCGAAAATGCCACGGGACTCACGGTCGGCGGCGCGACGCCAACCCTCGGCAACCTGCTGACCGCAGCCCAGGGCAATGCGCTGTGGGCCGCTGGCAACCTGGCGGGCAGCGGTGTCTACGGGAACAACATCACAGGCAGCCAGTATGGTGTCGCGCTCGTCAACGCCCAGACGCTCATGGTCGGCGTCGCCAACAACCGGGCACTCGGCAACACCATCCAGTACAACAGAATAGGACTGTTTGCAGTTGGGAACTGCGCCGCCTCCGGCGTCTGTTACTCCACCTGGAACGGGAACGTTCGCAAAGTGGCGAACTACGCCAAGGGACTGCTCGTCTTTCCGAGAGCCTGACGGCGACCTTAGGCGACCTGCCGCGCAGATCCGCCCTTGAACCGCTTGTGGTATGAGCGGCGGAGTTTGAGAACTTGCCGGTGCAACCAACCATGCTGCCGCGGCGGCGTGGCCACGCTGGCGGCCGCTGCTCCGCTCGGAGCACGTGAAATCCAACCGCTAAAAAGCGACCGCTCCCGCACATTCCGGCTGATCGCCGGCAGCACGATCGACCGGTCTTCGGCCGCGAAGCCCGCTACGATCAGGCCGTCGCCACTGTAGGACTCGTACACATCGTGGTCCACGAACACCTTCGCCCCGAGTGACTGGAGCGCCCTGACACAATCTTCGTGCGTGGTCGTCGCGCCAGTGCTCAATTTCTGGTATTTGGAAAACACGGATTCATGGTGGGTGGATACCACGATGAACCGCACCTTGCGCTCCGCGACCGCCCGCCGCATCGACTCGATGAATGGCAGTTCAGCCCCCTGCACGTCCATATGGAGTATCTCGATCGGCCGACCGTCCACTCTCGCAAGGACAGCGTCCATGTCGAGGCACTCGAGGCGGCTGGCCCGCGACCGTTCCGAGTGGCTGCCAACAAAGGCCTGGATGAACGTGGCGGTGCGACCATTGAGTGCCAGATTCTGGCGGCCCACCTTCAGACTGGCGGAGTCGGGCTCGATGCAGAGCGCTGTCGAGCCTGGCACCGCGCCAAGGTACCAGTTCGTGTAGTAGGCCCAATACGCGCCAAGTTCGACGAACTGCGATCCCGGCCGCACGTGCGAGAGCAGATGATGGAAGAGCAGTTCTTCCTGGGGTTCGTGGTGGCCGCGGAGGCCGCGGATCACGTCGGTCATCCAGCCACCGTAGTAGCCATCGGCGATCACCCGACTGCCCTCGTGCATGATCTGCACCCGCTGCCCAGCCTGCTCGATCACCTCGCCGGCATCCTGAACCTTTGGAATGGGATCGGTGTCGCGACAGGCGAGTGTCATTCGCACGCGGCGGCTCTCAGCCGCGGAGAGATGTCCATACCCATCAGCCTTGGTGCTCTTGCGGATAATGAGGCCGATCGATGTCGACGCGTAGCCCCAGAGGTCAAGCCGCAAGTGCCGATCCTGACTGTAAGGAGCGGCGTCGATGTAGCGATCAAGTTCCCGCGTGCCGGTGGAGAGGTCGAGTGGCTCGACATCGTGACCGGCGTCGCGGATCGCCGCGATGACCCACTCGATGTCCTTGAGCCGGAAGATCACGCAGCCACCGTCCATCACGGTGGCATCGTTCGAGGAGAGATTGAACTCGGTGGTATGCACCGCGATACCGCCAGGCGCGAGGCACCGCATCTGCTCCTCGAGAAACCGCAGACCGAGCTCGATGCTGCCGCAGTGTTCGAAGGAGCAGGTGGACCAGGTAAAGTCGTAGCCGGTGAGATCGTCCGGGATGTCGTTCATATCGACGGGCCGGTAGCTGACGTTGTCGCGAAAGGCCTGTTCGGGACAGATGGCGGGGTGGCTCAGCGACGCGAGATTGCCGACCCATTGGCCCGTCTGCGCCCAGGCCTGGTTTCGCTCGTCATCGGCCGGGAGGTCGGTCGCGGTGATTTTGCAGCCGCGGGCGGCGAACAGCGCAGGCAGTTTTTCTGCACCCACCGCGAAGCCGAGGCCACGACGGCCCGGCTGCAACATGCCCCGCTCGTCCAGGGTCTGGCAGATGTAGGCGAGTTCCCAGAGCTTGCGATGGGCCCGCCACGGCTCCTGGATCGCCGCCGCCCAGTGACGAAACCGGGGGCTGTCGAGCTGGTCGAACGTGCAGAGCGACGAGAGGGTGTGGTCCGGACGCGAGCGGCCCACATGCAGCGCCGGGTCGGCCTTCGCGAACTGGGAGACGTCGATCCGGGCCACCGAGACACGGCTCGGTGGCTGCGTGCTGGCATTGGCCCCATTCCGCCACGCCGTGATCGATCCCAGCAATTCATCCATCCGTGCCATGGTCTTCCCTCGTTGAGTCTTGTTTCCGATGACGTCGGCACTGCTGCCACCGCCCAAGTTGCGGATCGCGTTCAGGCCGCCGCCCGCTCTCTGTTCCGGGCATCGACGGAAGTCCCGGAAAAAACAATCTGCATCAGCTGTTCGGTCGCCTGATGCCATGTAGGTGAATCAAAGGCTCCCTCCGGCTGCGCCGCCGGAAAAACGCCGTCGTGTTCCCACTGGACGATCTGCGCTGCCAGGCCCGCCACGTCACACGGTGCGAAGTAGACGCACCACGGTCCGCCCACCTCGCGGTGCGCGGGGATATCGGAGGCAAAGACCCGCATGCCGTGGGACAATGCCTCGACGATCGGCAGGCCATATCCCTCCGCCCGCGACGGGAAGATCAAGCCACGCGCACGACCATAGACATGGAGCAGTTCCGCATCCGAAAGGTCGCTAAAATGCATTAGGTGAGTGCCATACCGCGGGTGGCTGTGCAAGCGACGGATGAGTTCGTCACCTTTCCAACCCACGAAGCCCGCGACGAGCAGACGGGCATCGGGGACCGCCCGCCACACCTCTTCGAAGACAGCCGGAAGAATGGTCTGATTCTTGCGGGGCTCGATCGTGCCGACGGTGAGGTAGGGCTGAACAGGTGATGCTGCAAGAAACGACCGTAATTCGGGCCGCAATGCCCCCGCCTTGGCCGGCGGCTTCACGTCCGCACCCAACCGGAAGGCCCGGACGAGCGGTGCCGCCCGATCCGGATCCCTGCCCATGCGACGTAATTCCTCGCGGGCCTCGACGGCGACGGCCTCGGAAATGGCCGCCACGAAATCGGCGCGCGTGAGCGTATTTTTCATCCACCCCCGGTACGTCGCGGCCAACCGATGCGTTACGAATTCAGGGTGGGTGTGGGGAATGAAGTCGTACTGCACAACACCGACCCGCGTGCCGGCTTTCCGCGCCCGGTCAACGACATGCCAATACCGCGTCGCCCAAGACGAGTCGGCCAGCAGGAGCGTGTCGCCCGACCGAAAGTCGATCGGCGATCCGGGCAGCGGTCGTCGCCGGATCCGACGCCACTGGGTGCGGATCGCCTCGACAATGGTTCGAGGCACCAGCAACTTATGAAGCCGGCGCAGCACGGGATGGACGTTGCCTACGGGCGGGCGGTTGCCAACGTCCATGATGTCGCCGGCCGGCGAGAGGCTGAGAGCCAAGAAGTGATCGTCTTCGAACCTCACGGGCACGATCGTCGCGCCGTGCGCCGCCGCGACCGCGGCGCCGTGTCGGACAATATTCCGCACCACCCGCGGAATGCCCGCGTGGCGGACCGTGGCGAGGGTCTGCGTGCAGTCGACCAACACCCGCGGCGAGTCACCGTGCAGTTCGTTGGCCCGGGTATCGGCGGCTGACTCCACTGCGTGGCATGCGCTCATGCTGTCTTCAACGTCCTGCAGCTGGGAATGCCTGCCGACTCCGTCATCTCATTCCCGCGCGAGAGACGCGGCCACTCCGATCGACGGCTCTGCACGGGCAAGGCATCCATTGCCACGAGCACCTGCGTTGCCGTCTCATGCCAACTCGTTGGCTGAAAGTTCTGCCGGATGGTCTCCTCGCGATCACGGACCCACTCCGGGTCATCGAGCACCCGCTCCACGAGGGCTACGAGACCGTGCACGTCGTAGGGATCAAAAAATTCAGGCAGGTCGCTGCTGATCTCCGGAATGCTCGTGGCGTTCGACGCCAGACACATCCGGCCGTGGCCCAGGCTTTCCGCGACGGGCAATCCCCAGCCCTCATACTTGGAGGGATAGATCGTGGACTGGCAGTTTTTGTAGTACCACTCCAGTTCACAGTCCTCGATGCCGTGCAACACGTGGATGTGCCGATTGACCGTGCGATCCTGGCGAATCTCCCGGAGCAGGTCGGTGACATAGAGATGCGGCGTGCCAATACAGACCAGATCGGGGCACGCCTCACCCCGCTTGGTGGCAAGTTGCGTCCAGGCGTCGTAGAGCAGCCTGTGATTCTTGCGAACATCGAGCGTGGCAACACAGACGAAAAATGGCCGCGTCGGTACGAATCTCGGCCGAGGCGAGGGTGTTGCTCCTGATGAGGCCTCGCCCATCACGTCACCCAGTCGTACGACCGTGATCGGCGGCACATCGAACCGACACTCTGCGCAGTAGCGTTCGATCTCCTGCCGAGAGAATTCCGAGATCGTCAGCACGCAGTCCGATTCACACAGCACGGCGCGGACCCATGCCGTGATCGCCTTCGTGTGGGCCGGTTCGAGCCATTGCGGCTTGATGGTCGGGATGAGGTCATAAATCATCCGCACCACCTTCACGCCCCGGCACCGGACGCTGGCGACCGCGTTCGTATGGCCGGGCATCACCCAGGTGGCGCCGATCGACATGAGCACGTCGCCCGGTGCAGCGAACGCCGCCACATCCCTGCCCTCCGCGGGAGCTGTTCCATGCCGGCCCGCTCCACGCATGTGCGACGGCGGAGCCGGCTGCTGACCCGGACGAGCCGCCCGTCGCAGCCGCCGCTTCGCCCAGTGCCCGATACTTTTTCGTAGCTGCCGGGCGGCCGTCTTGAACTGCCGGAAAGCGTTTCGAAATTCCTCGGTTTCGCCGGCATCGCCCAAGAAAAAGCCTTTCTTGAACAGCTTCACCTTGCGTCGAGCAGGGTGTGACGCGGCTTTCTCCGCCAGTGGCGATGCAGGAGCGGCCACCTTGTCAACCTCGGCCGCCGATGCCCCCGATTCGGCAGTGGCGAATCCGCGGAGATGGCACCGCACGTTCGCCGGCAGTTCAGACGCGCTGATGGCCGAAAATCTGCCGGCCTTCGCGTCGTACCGCACCAGTCCCACCGAATCGCCCTGTTCAATGAGACCGTTGAGAATGCCGACGGTCGTTCTCTGGATGCCGGTGAGGTGCGGGAGCTTCCACCCCACCAGGTCGGAGACGTCGTACCAGATCTTCACGGGAATCCCTTTCTGAGTCGAAAGACTGAATGCGCCGCACCAGCAGGCAGCATCTGACTAGGCCGCGGCAGGGGTCGCCAGGAAGTGCCCCTTCACGAGCTTGAATCCGTCGGTGATGTTGGCCGGGTAGGACAGCGGAGCACGGAGGGCCGGTTCTTCGCGGCGGTAGTAGTAGCGGTTCAGGCCGTCGAAGAGGCCGAATTCATAGCCATGCTCGAAGAGCAGCGCCTCCCATTCGAACCAGGTTGGTTCGTAGGAGTAGATGTCGCAGCCGGGCAGCTTCGCCTTGATCGCCTCCAACAGGATCACCCGCGGCCGGAAGGCCCGCCACTCACCACCGAGCAGCACGTCCCGTTCAGCGCCCTCGACATCGATCTTGAGAAACTGCACGTCCCGGCCATCCAACTGGCTCGTGACGTCGGCGAGGGTGATCATGCGGACCGAATAGGTCTTCTTCGCGAGGCCAAAGCCCGCCAGGCTCTTGGCGTCCATCGTGTCGCGATACGTCGAGAGGCCCGAGTCGCCCCATTCGCTGAACTCGACCGACCCACGCTCCGTGCCGAGCACGACGTTCAGATTCCAGTCGCGGGGCCGCTGTTCCTCAAACTTCTCGTAAAACCGCACGACGGGCTCCACATTCACGCCCGACCAGCCCTTGTCGTAGAAGTGCTTGGTCACCGAGTCCACCACGGGGTCGTATCCGCCGACGTCGATGTAGCGGCCGTCCGTGATGTTGTGAAACACGCGGTTGAGAACGACATCTTCGAAGTTCTGGGCATAGGAAATCATCGCGTTGGCTGCTCCGTGGTCAGGGGCGGGAGTATGAGGACGATGGCGGCACCGGGGCACCGGATTCGCTAGGCGGCTTTCTGGACAATGAGGGCGATCGACGTCGATGCATGGCCGGCAAGATTGAGCCGCAGATGCTTGATCCGTGCGGGCGGGTCGGTGGCCCACTGGCAGTAGGGCGGCACATCGATCACTCGGTCGAGCGGATCGCTGCCGGGATCGAGATCGATCGGCTCGACAGAGTGCCCCTTGGCAACCAGTCGCTGACAGACCGACTCGATGTCCTGCAGGCGGTAGATCACGCACGGCCCGTCGGCGAGCGTGGCGTCGTTGCTGGAGAGATTGAATTCGGTGGTGTGGACGGCGATGCCCCCAGGCTTGAGGCAGTCCATCTGCCGCTCCAGGAACCGCAGGCCAAGGTCGAGATTGCCACAGTGCTCGAACGAGCAGGTGGACCAAGTGAAGTCATACCCACCGAGATCGGCGGGGATGTGGTTCATGTCCACGGGCCGGTAGGCGACATGGTCGCGAAACCTGGTTTCTGGACACAGTCCCGCTTCGTTCAAGGCTTCGAGGTTGCCCACCCACTGGCCCGATGCCGCCCACGGTTTGTTTCGCTCATCGTCGCTGGGAAGATCAGTGGCGGTGATCTGGCAGCCCCGTGCCGCGAATAAGGACGGCAGCTTTTCGGCCCCCACGGCAAACCCGAGGCCCGTGCGGCCCGGCTCGAGCAGCCCACGCTCGTCGAGCGCCTGGCAGATGAACGCCAGTTCCCAGAGCTTCCGGTGGGCCCGCCACGGCTCCCGAAGCTGCTCCGCCCAGCCGCGAAACGCAGCCGAGTCGAGCGTCGCATGCCGACACAACTGCGACACAAGTCCTGTTCCCTCAGTCGACGAGGACTTTCTTGCCGCATGCAACCTGGGCTGCGTGCGGGCAAACGACTGCGGCTGGATCACCGGCTGCGGCTGGACGGCCGACGTTGCCTTGGGGCGCCACAGGCGACGGATTTTTTTGAGGAGTGACGCCATCGGATAGTTCCTGTTCCTGCTGTGGAAAACGCGCTCTCAGGCGGCCCGTCGCACGCGGGTCTCCCGCTCGGCGAGTGCCTTCTCCTGCGACGCTAGTTCCAGGTCGCACTCGACCATCATGTCGACGAGTTGCTCGAAGCTGGTCTGCGGATTCCAGCCCAGCTTGGTGCGGGCCTTCGTGCTGTCGCCCAGGAGCAGATCGACCTCGGCGGGACGGTAATACCGCGGATCGACCTCCACGAAATCCTGATAGTCGAGGCCCAGCCGCGAGAAGGTCTTCTCACAGAATTCGCGGACCGAATAGAGCTCGTTCATGGCGACGACATAATCATCGGGCTTGTCTTGCTGCAGCATCCGCCACATCCCCTCGACATAGTCGCCGGCAAAGCCCCAGTCGCGCTGGGCGTCGAGGTTGCCGAGGTAGAGCTTGTCCTGCAAGCCGAGCTTGATCCGCGTGGCCGCCCGGGTGATCTTCCGCGTCACGAAGGTCTCGCCGCGGCGGGGGCTCTCGTGGTTGAAGAGGATGCCGCAGGAGGCGTGGAGGCCGTAGCTCTCGCGATAGTTGACGGTGATCCAGTGGCCGTAGAGCTTCGCGACGCCGTAGGGGCTCCGCGGATAGAACGGCGTCGACTCCTTCTGCGGCGTCTCCACGACCTTGCCGTACATCTCGGAGCTGGAGGCCTGGTAGAAGCGGATCTGCTCACCCGTGTCGTCCTGCACATCGCGGATCGCCTCGAGTAGCCGGAGCGTGCCGACGGCAGTGACGTCAGCGGTGTAGGCCGGCTGGTCGAAGCTGACGCGGACGTGGCTCTGGGCGGCGAGGTTGTAGACCTCCTGCGGGCGGATCTCGCGGATCAGCCGGACCAGGCCGTTGCCGTCCGACAGGTCGCCGTAGTGCAGGTGCAACTGGGGCTTCTCGCCGAAGATCAGGTGCTCGATTCGCTGGGTGCCGAAGGTGCTCGAGCGACGACGCAGGCCGTGCACCTCGTAGCCCTTCGAGAGCAGCAGCTCCGCAAGGTAGGAACCGTCCTGACCCGTGACACCCGTGACCAAAGCACGCCGCTGCATCGATGACTCTCCCGTATGGTGGGGCTTCGTGGCTCGACAGTCCGCACCTGAAGTGGTGAAAAAAGCCGTCGTTCCATTCCTGAGGGGGGGAACCGTAGCAGGACGTTCCGACGGAAGAAATGGCAGTTTCGAGAGGCGTTTGGCCGGGGGCACTTCGGCCGACGCGCACCGCCAACCGCGAGCTACTCGCGGGAAACCGCCGCGATAGTCTGTGGCATGGCCCGCAGGCCCAGAAGCGTGGCCCCCATCGCTTCGGGGGTCATAACGTCGATCGTCCAGGTTGTGGCATCGCTCCCGAGCACCGTCCGCAACGCGTCGCGCCTGTCGTGCGATGCGACGACGATTCCATCCAATGCCCCCATGTCCGCAAGGAATCGTATGCTCCACCCAGCCTCAGAGGCAGGTTCGCTCCTGGCACGCATCCACGGCACGGCGTTCCAGCCGGCGAGCCCTGCCTCGATGGTCAGCGAAGGTCCGAGGAAGGCCTCGACGAGTATGGTGAGATCCGTATCGTGGAGATACGCGATGCGACGCGACCGGCAGCCCAGACGTGTCTGCATGAGAGCCTTGAGCACCGGCACATCCGCCGTTGAATTGCCCAGCACGAACAGCACCGTCGCGTGGCTTCCGATGTCGAGAGCCTTGCGCAGCACCTCCACCGGAAGAATGCGGTTGCCGGACAAGAGCGGCTGCGATGCGGCTACCCTTGGCCCTGAGCCAGCCACAAAGAAATCGGTCCGCCATGCCGCCGACTCGAGACCGGCCGGCGGCTTTGCAGCGGCCACCGCCAGCGCGGCACCAGTGGCGGCGGTCGGCGGGCCCAATGGGCGATCGGTCAGTGTCGCCATGACGGCCGCTGCGGCCGGTTTCCAACCAAGCATGGCGAGTAGTTTCCGGCCGTACGCCACTGACCGCTCCCGCAAAGCGGGCGTGCTGTGGAGCCGCTCCATCGCGGCTGCGATGCTCTCGGGCTCCCGTGGATCGCACGACAATTCCGGGATCACGAGTTCCGCCACGGACGACGTGTTCGACCCCACCACGGGCACGCCGCAGCCGTGGGCTTCCAACACCGGCAGGCCGAGGCCTTCGTAGAGCGGGGGAAACACCATCATCTCCGCCTGTCGAAGGATGCCGATGAGTTCCTCGTTGGAAACATATCCAGTGCAGACCACCGCCCCAGGACGCAGCCCGAGTGACTCGGCGAGGACCTTGAGTTCGACGATTCGTTCCGCCGCCAACGTACACACGATGGCGAGTTGATGGTCGGGGTGATGCCGCTGGAAATGAGCAAAGGCCCGCACCATGCCGTCCATGTTCTTTCGCCAGTCCTCGCCGCCGATATAGAGGCAAAACGGCTGCCGCAAGCCGTGGCGGCGGGCGGCCACGGCGTCGCCGCCGGCCTCGATGAGCACCCGCTTGCTGTGGTCAATGTCTCCGTACACGCAGTGGACCCGCGTCGGATCGACACCGGCATGGCAGATCGTGTCGTGCCGCGTTGCCTGACTGATCGCGAAGAGATGGTCATACTCTCGCATCAGCCGCAGCGCTTGGAGGTAGGGCCCGCGCGACTGCGGCGTCGGAAAATACTTTTCGGGAAACAGGTGTGGAATCAGGTCGTAGACGACTCCCAGCCGATGGGGCTGGTGGAGTTTGAGCCAGTGCGGGAAAATGTATTCGCAGCCACGGCCAAATTGCGGCATGAAGAAGCAGGTTGTCAGCACGCTGTCGATGCGGCTGTCGCATCCGGCAGCGAGCGACGACTCCAGCCACCACTCGCCATGCTGCGCGAGTTCCTCAGTCCGCAGGGGCGGTGGCAGCCGGTCGTCCCAGAGGAAGAGGTGGCGGTGTTCCGGCTGATCCCGGCTCATCTGCAGCACCAGGCTCTGAGCGTATGCGGCGATGCCGCGGTCGCCGTTCCACTGCGCGGACCGCAGATCGCTGAGGATCGTGAGGCGACGTGGCATGGTCGTGCACCGTTCTTGCTACGAAGCGCGTTTACTCGGCACGCCGCTGGCTGCAAGCATCGTCGGCCGTTGCTTCCGCCGTTCCAGCCGCGAGCTGCAGATACTGCAATCCCACCTGCTCACGGGAGAGGGCCTCGAGTTCCTCGATCCGACGCTCCAGCTCCTCGATACGTGTCGGCATCGCCTCGAGTTGAGCAACAAGCGGCTCGATCGTCGCAAGCCGATCGACACGAGCCGCCCGTTCCGAAAGCCGACTGATACCCAAGATTTTCTTGAGCCGGCGGAATACCGGCCGCAGATACGCGTGCCTGAACGCCCGGAAGCTGGTGGTTGGCTCTGACATGCATGGCGCCGTAACGGTAGCGACGAGATCGACACCCTGACGGTGATACCAAAAGCCCTCCCTTACAGAAAACCCCGGTGCCCGCAGTTCCACACCGCGATTCAGCGATCATCAACCCACACACGCAGATGGTCATGCCCGTTCCATCAGCCCGGCATACACCTCGGCATAGCCCTGGGCCGTGGCTGCCCAGGAAAAGCTGGCGGCATGGTCCTTGAGCCGCGTCGCGAAGGCCGGATCAGCCTGATAGCGGGCCAGGCCCTCCCGATACACAGCCGCCAGTTCCGCCGGCTCATAGCCTTCGAAATAAAAGCCCATGTCGCCCGCGATCTCGGGCAGGCTCGTCCGCCGCGACACGAATACCGGCCTGCCGCACTGCATCGCCTCGAGCACCGGAAAACCAAACCCTTCGGTGAGCGACGGAAACAGGAACGCCTCGCAGTGCCCGTAGAGCCACTGGCGATCGCCGTCCGACACCTCGCCCGGCAGGATCACCTTCCCAGCCAGCCCACGCTGCGCCACTTCTCGCTCGAGAAACTCACCGTAGGGAGTCGTCTTCTTGCCGGCGATCACGAGTCTGGCATCGGGCAAGTGCTCGATCAGGCCGAACAGGGCATGAAAATTCTTGTGCGGCAGACAGTTGCCGATCGTGAGCAGGAACGGCCCGGCCGGTACGAAGGCGGGTCGCTCAGCCGACGCCACCGGCGGGGTCGAGACGGCCAGCGGCACGACATGCACCGAACGGCCGCCGAGGTCAACATGCTTCGCCACATCCTCGGCCACATACGCCGAATCGGCCACGATCGCCGCCGCCCGGTTCACCTTGCGCTGCATGTCGGCAAGCTTGCGCTCGATCTCGTCGGTGCGGGCTTCGGCCGGAGACTCGTGCAGGAAGTTCAGATCGTGGATCGTGAGCACCACCGGCACGCTGTCGTCGAGTGGCAGATATTTCGACATCTGGCTGGTGACATGCCAGAGGGCGGCCCGCGGGGCCGAAAAAAACGGTTTGAGGAGCGGCCGGTAGAGCCGGCGGATCGCCTCCTTGTTCCAGGGCGAGACGGCGATCGACTCGAAACCACCCTCGGGGAAATAGCGTTCGGCCCCGCTGGGCAGCAGAAACACCGGCTGAAACCGGCCCGCGGCCACGGCGAGAATCTCCCGCCCTAGGTGGAGCGAATACCGCCCCAGGCCACAGTTGATGTGGCGGAGCTTTTCGAGGTCGATGACGACGCGTGGCAGGCTCATGGGCAATGAAACGACCGGATGCCGCTGAAATCCGCCGCCATCTTCCCCGCTGCGGCAGCCGCTGCCCAGCCCAGCACCGGCCCACCCCACAGCATTTCCATCGCGGGCCGGTCGTAGCTGGCGGCTTGGAAGCCGGGAAGGTTCCTGCCATAGTGGTGGCCACGGAGCGGCGGCCAGGCTGGCCCGATCCGGTGGCAGGTTTCGCATCATCCTCGGCCCTTCCAGGCACAACACACCATGAAAATCCACGAATATCAGGCCAAGGATCTGCTGCGAGCGGCTGGCGTGCCAGTGCTGGCCGGCCGTGTCGCCCGCACACCCGAAGAAGCGGCCGCCGCGTTCACCGCGCTCGGCACTCCGGTGTGTGCCGTGAAGGCCCAGATCCACGCTGGCGGCCGTGGCAAGGGACAAGTCATTGGTTCCACCCAGCGCGGCGTGGAACTCGCCAAGACCGCCGACGATGCGGCGCGGATCGCCAAGGGCCTGCTCGGCAACACGCTTGTCACGATCCAGACCGGGCCCGAGGGGCAGGTCGTGCGGCAGGTGTTTGTGGAGAGCGGGTGCGCGATCGACCGCGAGCTCTACTGCGCGGTGCTCGTCGACCGCCGCGTCGGCTCGCCGGTGCTGATCGCCAGCACCGCCGGCGGGATGGATATCGAAGAGGTCGCCCACAGCACGCCCGAACTGATCTTGAGCGAGCCCTTCGACCCCGATCGCGGCCTCGCGAGCTACCAGGCCCGACTCTTGGCCGCGAAGCTCGGCCTGCCGACGGCCAGTTGGCGGCACGCCGAAGCATTTTTCCGCAAGCTCTGCGCGGCGTTCGTGTCGCTCGATGCGTCGCTCTTGGAGATCAATCCGCTGGTGCTCACGAAAGATGGCACGCTCGTGGCCCTCGATGCCAAGATGACGTTCGACGACAACGCGCTCTTCCGCCACAAAGACGTGACCGCGCTTCGCGACGAGGCGGAGGAAGAGCCAGCCGAGACGCGGGCCGCCGCCGCCGGACTCTCGTATGTGAAGCTCAACGGCACGATCGGCTGCCTGGTCAACGGTGCCGGCCTCGCCATGAGCACGATGGATCTCGTGAAGTACCACGGTGGCCAGCCGGCCAACTTCCTCGACGTGGGCGGCGGCGCCGACGTCAACCAGGTGACCGAGGCCTTCCGCATCATCCTCTCCGATCCCCACGTGAAGGCGATCCTCGTCAACATCTTCGGCGGCATCATGCGATGCACGACGATCGCGAGCGCCATCGTCGAGGCCTCGAAAACCGTCGGCTTCACCGTCCCGCTCGTCGTGCGGCTCGAGGGCACCGAGGTGGAGGAGGGGAAGAAGATTCTGGCCAACAGTGGCACAGCGATCATCACCGCCGACGGCCTGACCGACGCCGCCAAAAAGGTGGTCGCCGCCGCCAACGCCGTCTGACATACCTTCCCTCATTTCTTCATTCCCCAAGGCCACTTCACCATGAGCATCCTCGTCAATCGCGACACCCGCGTCATCTGTCAGGGCATCACAGGCAAGGTGGGTGAGTTCCACACCCGCGGCTGTCTCGAATACGGCACGCGGATGGTGGGCGGCGTGACGCCCGGCAAGGCGGGCGAAACCGTCGTCGGCCTGCCGGTCTTCAACACCGTGGCGGAAGCCCGCGATGCAACCGGTGCCAACGCCACGATGATCTTCGTGCCGCCTGCCTTCGCCGCCGACGCGATCCTCGAGGCGGTGGGCGCCGGCATCGAACTGGTGATCGCGATCACCGAAGGCATCCCCGTGCTCGACATGGCCCGCGTCATGCCGGTCGTGAACGCCTCGAAGAGCCGACTGATCGGCCCCAACTGCCCGGGCGTGATCACGCCTGGCCAGTGCAAGATCGGCATTATGCCCGGCTACATCCACACGCCCGGACACGTCGGCGTGATGAGTCGCTCTGGCACGCTCACCTACGAGGCCGTTTGGCAGCTCACGCAGCTTGGCCACGGTCAGAGCACCTGCGTCGGCCTCGGCGGCGACCCGCTCGTCGGCTCGAGTTTTATCGACATCCTCACACTCTTCGAGGCCGACCCCGACACCCATGCCATCCTGATGATGGGCGAGATCGGTGGCTCGGCCGAGGAGGAGGCGGCGGCCTTCGTGAAGCAGCATGTCACCAAGCCGGTGGCCGCCTTCATCGCGGGCCGCACGGCACCGCCCGGCAAGCGAATGGGCCACGCAGGCGCCATCATCTCCGGCGGTAAGGGCACGGCCGAAGCCAAGCTCGAGGCGCTGCGTGATGCCGGCATCGAGATCGCCGAAAGCCCGGCCGACATGGGGCAGGCGCTGGTGCGCGCGATCAAGCGGCGCTAGAAAATGGGGACGGGAGCGATTTGTCGCTACCGATTATTCGCTCCAAGGTTGCTCCACACAAATCGCTCCCGTCCCCATTTTTCATGAACGTCAGCCTCTTCATTCCTTGCTTCGTCGATCAGATGACCCCGCAGGTGGGGATGGCGGTGGCCCGCGTCCTCGAGCGACTTGGCCACTCGGTCGAGTTTCGCTCCGCGCAGACATGCTGCGGCCAGCCGAGCTTCAATTCGGGCTACTGGGACGAGGCCCGTGCCGTGGCGATCCACGCGATTGAAGTCTTCGCAGGCGCCGAGGCGGTGGTCGGCCCGAGCGGCTCCTGCGTGGCGATGATGCGGGTCTTCTATCCGGAACTACTCGAGGGCACGCCCCATGAGACGGCCGCCCTCGATCTGGCGGCGCGGACCTTTGAATTCGGTGAGTTCCTTGTCAAGAAACTGGGCGTGATCGACGTGGGCGCGCGGTTCCCCCATCGCGTCACCTACCATGACGGCTGCCACGGCCTCCGCGAACTGCGGGTCAAGGAAGAGCCCCGGCAACTCTTGCGGGCCGTCCGCGACCTGGAACTCGTCGAGTGCGACGAGCCGGAGAGTTGCTGCGGCTTCGGTGGACTCTTCAGCGTGAAGTTCCCGATGATCTCCACCGCGATGGCGGAGGTGAAGGGTGGCTCGCTCGCCCGCACCGACTGCGACTATATCGTGTCGAGCGATCCGAGCTGCCAGTTACAGCTCGATGGCTGGCTGGCCCGCAACGGTCGAAAAGCCCGCACCGTCCATCTGGCCGAGGTCCTCGCCGGCACGGTCGAAGAACGGTAGCTGGAGCAGAGAGCCCGGCTTATTGCGCCGGCGGACTGCCAGTTGCTGCCGCCGGCGCACTGTCGGCCGCTGGCGCACTCTCGGCTGCTGCCGGCACGGCCATCACCTCGTCGAGGGTGACGACCGAAATCACCTGTCGGCCCCAGGCATGCAGCCGGTATCGCTCGAGCAGGCCAATATCCCGCTTGCCGTTGCCGTTGGGGTCGTTGACTACCAGCCTGACAGTGAAGGCCTTGTCGCGGTCGGTATCGAGGTAGGGCTCGCCGTCATCGTGCTGCTTGTTGCCGTTGAGATCGGCAAAGGGCTCGCTCCAGAGTGGCGAAGGGGGCGGGGGGGCGGGGGGTGGAGGCGGAGGATTGTCAGCCTTGGCTTTTTTTCCCTTCTTGTCCTGCTTGTCGTTGTCGAGTGGCTTATCGCGATTCGCCTGCTCCTGCTGGGCGAGGGCGTCGGCCTTGGCGTCTGCGGCATCGAGCAGAGGCGGGTCCACGGCGGGCAACGGCTCCGAAACAGTCCCGGGCTCGCCGTCGAGGAGGACCGCGCGTTTTGCGTCGTCCGGCTCGACGCAGCGGGCGAAGGTTCGCAGCATTCGCGTGCCCATGTCGTAGCCCAGTGTGGAGCCATCGAGCCGAAACGCGTCAGGGAGCGGCGCGATCGAGCAGGCGATCAGGAGCGTCCCGGCGAGGATGATGCCCGCCACGGCCCCCACCAGCGCTCCGCCGAGTTTGTCGATGATCGGTGCAAACCGCACCACCTCATGAGGCACATAGCCGCCCATCGCCAGCCGGGTTGCAACGGCCGTTCCAACCAGAAGGAGGCCAAAAGCCGCCGGAAAGGCATACACGCCTGGCAGTTCAAAGGTCGTGAGCAATGCCGCCAGCGGATCGGCGAAGGCGAGCGCGACCACGAGCGCCAGCAGCACCTGCATGCCCGTCAACACCGCCAGAAACAGTCCGTGCTGCACACCAAAGGCCACGAGCGCCAGCACGACGCCACCCACGATGAGGTCGCCAAACCGTTGCAGGATGGACGCCGCCAGCAGCATCAGCATGAGTGCCTCGCCTGCCACGACGGTGGATACTCGACGCCGCTCACTTGGTCACCCGCACGATCTCGTTGATGCTCGTGATGCCGGCCAACACCTTGGCGATGCCCGATTCCTGCAGGGTCCGCGTGCCCGCTTTGCGGGCCGCTGCGCGGATGGCCTGGATCGACGGGTGCGCCACCAGCAGTTCGCGAATGGCGTTGTCGAATATGAGCAGTTCATGCACACCCGTGCGGCCCTTGTAGCCGGTGCCGTGGCAGGCAGGGCAGCCCTTTTCCTTGTAGATCGTCACTTCCTTTTCAGCGGGCACGCCCAGCTTCTGCCGAAATTCAGCCGGCGCCGGATAGGGCTCCTTGCACTTGGGACAGAGCACGCGGACGAGACGCTGGGCGAGCACCGCAGTGATCGCCGACTGGATGAGCGTGGTGTCGATGCCGATGTCGAGCAACCGCGTGACGGTCGTCGCCGTGTCGTTGGCGTGCAATGTCGTGAAGACAAAATGGCCCGTCAGCGCCGCCTGCATCGCGATCTCGGCCGTCTCCTTGTCGCGAATCTCGCCCACAAGGATCACGTCCGGATCCTGCCGCAGCACCGACCGCAGAATCTTCGCGAACGTCAGATCGGCCGCCGAGTTGACGGCCGTCTGCGAGATATTTTCGAGCTGGTATTCGATCGGGTCTTCGATGGTGACGATGTTGCGGGAAAGGACGTCGATCTCGCCCAAGGCGACGTAGAGGGTCGTCGTCTTGCCCGAACCGGTGGGGCCACAGACGATCAACATGCCGTGGGGCTGCTGGACGATTGCCTGGAGCGTTTTGAGCATCGAGTCTCGCATGCCCAGCGACGCGAGCCCCCCCTTGATGACGTTACTGTCGGCATCGAGCAGCCGTAATGCCATCTTCTCGCCAAAGTTGGTGGGCCCGGAGGCCGCACGGACGTCGAACTTGTGGCCGCCCTTCAGCAGGGCGAATGTGCCGTCCTGCGGCCGACGCCGTTCCGCGATGTCCATGTCGGCACAGACCTTGATGGCCGACACGACGGCCTTGCCAGCCGATCCCTTGAGCGTCGACACGTTCTGCATGATGCCGTCGATACGGCAGCGGACGGTCAGTTCCTCGGCGCTCTTGGGTTCGAGGTGGATGTCGGTGGACCGCATCCCGATCGCCTTCTCAAAGATCTGCTGCACGGTCTTGATCGCCCGCGAGGCCTCGCGATCCAGGCCGTCGCTGCCCTGCCCGTCGACGGGGGTGCCGTCTTTCTTCAGGATCATGACCGAGATGTCGGCCTCGCGGCCGCCGGCAGTCATAGTGCCCGCAGGAAACCACTTTTCGAACGACTTCTCCATGCCTAGTTTCGTGGCAGCCAGAAACATCATTTTGCGGGCGAACCGCTGAGTGAACATCTTGCGGGTCGAGGGGGCCTTGGTATCGCGATAGGCGACATAACCAACGAAACTGGCGGGCAAGGCCACGAGAAAGAGCGGCAGCATGCCCAGGCCGTACTGGTAGGTGACGAAGAAGAAGACCGCACCGGCAGCCACGAAGGGCAACGACCAGGGGAAGTCATCGCCCAGGATCTCCTGGTAATCGGTGTCCACCCAGATGCAGAACGCCGCCCAGGCGGTGGCCAGGATGATCCAAGCCACGCCGAGCCATACCAAGCGGTCGATCGCGGCCGCCGAGAGCATTGCTGTCACCTTTTCCGAGAACCTTGCGAGCGGCAGAGTGCCCGTCGCGCCTATCGACGACGGCACCCGCGCACCGTCATTCCCTATAGTATTCCACAATTTTTACCCTGCTGCGCGAAAGAAATCCACGAAATCAGTCCCTCGCGGCCGCAGGCCGGCTCCGCTGATCGGCTATGATAGAGACATGATCGTCAACGACTCGCCCACCCCGGCCGCGGCGGGATCGCAGCCCACGCGGCTGGCGAAAAAGCGGTTTCTGCACGACGCCGCGGAGCATGTCCGCGACACGGGCCACCGCGCGTTCGTCCGCAAGGCACTCAGCGGCTACTACGCCAGCCGCGACCTCCAAAAAGCCCGCTTTCGCGACTGGGAACATGCCCGCGACGCGGCCAGTCTGGCGAAATGGTCGGCCGTGAACCGGCTCGACGAACTCCTGCCCCGATTCGTCGCCGCCTTCGAGGCCAACGGTGGTCAGGTGCACTGGGCGCGGGACGCCGAGGAGGCACGCACGATCGTGCTCGGTCTGGTGCGGGCGGCCCGGGCCAAGGCGATCATCAAAAGCAAGTGCATGACCAGCGAGGAGATCCACTTAAACGCGGCGCTCGAGGCTGATGGCTACGGCGTGGTGGAGAGCGACCTGGGCGAGTTCATCCAGCAACTCCGCGGCGAGCCTCCGTATCACTTCGTCTTTCCCTGCATGCATGTCCGCCGCGACGAGATCAGCGACCTGTTCGGCAAGCATCTCGGTACGCCGCCGACCGACAGCCCAGAGGAACTGACGATGATCGCCCGGCGGCACATGCGCCGGCTCTACGTCGATGCCGACATCGGGATCACCGGCGCGAACTTTCTCGTCGCCGAAACCGGCCAGATCTCGATCACGGAGAACGAAGGCAACGCCCGACTGACAGCGGCGCTGCCCCGGGTGCACATCGCCATCTCGGGAATCGAGAAGGTGGTCGAGCACCTCGACGACCTCGCCGTGCTCCTGCCGATGCTGGCCACGGCCGGCGCGGGCCAGCCGATGACCTGCTACAACACCCTCTATGCCGGGCCACGTCGCCCTGGAGAGGCCGATGGCCCGGAGGAGATGCATCTCGTGCTCCTCGACAACTCGCGGACGGCGATCCTCGCCGACCCCGAGCAGCGGGACAGCCTCCACTGCATCCGCTGCGGCGCCTGCCTGAATGTCTGCCCGATCTTCAAAAATGTCGGCGGCTTCACCTACGGCACCACCTACCAGGGCCCGATCGGCTCGGTGATCACGCCGCATCTCCGCGGCCTGGCCGACTGGAACCACCTCTCAGCGGCCAGTTCGCTCTGCGGCGCCTGCACCGACGCCTGTCCGGTGCGAATCGACATTGCCCACCACCTGCTCCACAACCGCCGCAATGCCGCCCGGACCGCCCCCAATGCCTGGGAGCGTCTGGGACACAGGCTGTTTGGGATGGTGGCCTGCCGCCCCTGGCTCTTCGGCCTCGGCGGGGCGGTGTTTCGCAGCATGTTGCCGCTGCTGAAGGTCCTGCGGCCGCCACTGCTGCGCGACTGGCTCGCCTCGCGCGACCTGCCGGCAGCGCCCCGACAGAGCTTTCGGCGGCAATGGGAGCACCACCAGCCGGACGAGCAGACGCGCCCACTGGAGGGCAGGGCATGAGCAGTGAGACGGGGATGTCGGCCCGCGAGGTGATCCTGGCAAGGATCAGGGAGGCACTGCGTGTGCCGGCACCGCTCCCGCACGGCCTTGCAGCGGAGAGCCAGTCGCAGGTGCGGCAGCCGCAGCCGCGGGCAGCGGTCACGACCAGCGGCGCGTCTACGGCGAGCATCACGGTTGCGCACGCCACCGCGGGACTCCCTTCCCTCACCGTGCTGCCCGAGGAGGTGGCCCGTCCGTGGCTGCCCGATGGCGGTGAGACGCCGGCCGAACGACTGCAGCTTCTGATCGAGAATCTCGTCAAACTCCGCGCCATCGTGCAGCAGGTGCCCGATCTCACCGCCGCCAGCGACTACCTCTTCACGATCGCGCGGGAGCGGGACTGGCAGCGAGTCGCCTGGCATCCCCACCCGCTGGTGGAGCCGCTTCTGGCCGGCGTGCCATGCGCGACCTACCGCGTCGATGCCACGGACTTCGACAAAAACTCGCTCGAATCCTGCGATGCCGGCATCACGTCCTGCGAGGCACTGGTCGCCCAGACCGGTTCGCTGCTCGTCTCCAGCGCCACCTCGGGCGGACGGGCACTGTCCATCCTGCCGCACGTGCACGTCGTCGTGGCTACGTGCGACCAGATCGTGGCCACGCTCGCCGATGCCCTCCATGCCACGAAGGAACGGCATGAAGGCCGCATGCCGAGCATGCTCTCCTTCATCACCGGCCCCAGCCGCACCGGTGACATCGAACGAATTCTCGTGCTGGGGGCCCACGGGCCGAAGGAATTGATCCTGATCCTGGTCGACTGATCCTGGTCGTGTGCCGACGATTTGCCTTTTTATCTTGGACACGCCTATCGTTCAAAAGGACGAGGCGGCTCAGGTTGCGGCGAAACGGGAGTGAGGATCGCATGTCTGCGATAGTGGCACGCACGGCTTCGATCGGTCGGTTTCTCTGCCGGATGCCGGCAGTCGTCCATCAGGCCGCGCGCGTGACCCACACGCTCCTGTTTCTCGCCGCCCAGATTGCCTTGCTGTCGCCGGGCGTCTGCGACGCCTGCGTGAAGGGCTGCTGCGCGAGCGGCACACCCCGGATCGCAGACGTCGCCTCTCCTATTCTTCTGGCCTCGAATCTGCCGTCCTCCACGGCCATCTGTGGCCACCGGTCGGACCATTGCTGCGGTCTTCCCGTCACAGACCCCGTCACCGAAAAGGCGGCGGCGGATCGTGGTACCGCTGACATCACAGCAGCCTGCCGCTGCCAACTCGAGCCACGGCAGATCCCGCCTGCCGACCTCCAATCTGGGGGATTCACCAGCCGTCGCGAGCTCGTCCGATCGTGGACGAGCGTGGATGCGGCTTTGCCCGTGGCCTGGTTGCCGCCGTTCGACGGGCAGCACGTCGGCCTGCACTCGCTAGCCTTCGCCCAGGAATCGGCAGCCGCGATTCCATCCCGCCCGGCGCGGGTGCTCTATGGGGTCTGGCGGAATTGAGTCGCTCGACGTCTCCGGTCGAGCCGTGCCGGCACACGTCGTGTCGGCACTGATTCAATTTCCTGTCTGATTTCAAGGAGCTTTTCCATGTCTGCATTATTGCTTTGGACTGCGTTCTTTCTGGCCCCGATGAGCACTGCCACGCCACAGGCTGGCTGTGGGGCGTGCGACTGCTGCGGCTGCTGCGAGAGCGGCGTGTGTGTCTGCAAGGACTGCACCTGCTGCTGCTGTCAGGCCGACTGCTGCGACACAGGCGGGTGCTGCACCCGCTAGCTGTTGGACCAGCCGGCTTCGAGCCAGTCGTTGTTTCACCGGCCGGGCGGCCTCTGCCGCCCGGCCGGTCTTTTTGGCCCATCGTCTGGCCTGCTACCATCGGGACCATGACGTCACACCGTTGCCCTGTCTGTCAGGGCGAAACCTTCGAGATCCGCGCGAAACTGATCTGCCGGGCATGCGGCATGATCCTCGAAACCTGCTGCGAGGGCGGGCCCATGGGGCAAGGCATCTCCTGCCCGCAGCCGCCTGCATCACCGGCACCACCAGCGCAACCTGACGAATCTCGGCGCGGCTGAGTTTTTCGACCAGGAAAGATCGATCTTCTGCTGTGAGTTTGCCTGTCGCGCAAACCCTGGCGATCGCGGTGAGATGCCACGTACGGCTCCGCGATCTGCCTCGGTGGGGCGACAGACGACTCGGCCGGGCTGATTGCGGCGGACGTTCACCGACTGGGGGTGGACTCCTCGCGATGCCTGGAAACGTGTTTGCAAAACGTTTTGCCTGTTTATTCCTCTGGAGGTTCCTGTGAAGAAGCGTTTGACTTTCGGCTTCCTGCCTTGGGTTGCCGCCGCCGGCGTCTGTGTCGTTGGTGGTTTTGTTCGCGGTGACGACGCCGCGACGAGTGTTCCGGCTGATGGTTCCGTCCTGGTGGGCGGTGCCGATGCCGCTGCGGCCGCTCCGGCCGAAGCTGCGGTCATCGACGGCGCTGCCGCCGACGCCTGCATGAAGACGGTGAAGGTGTGGAAGATGGTCCCGGAGATCCGGGAAGTTGAGAGCACGGAGTGGGCGACCGAGGTGCGTGAGCGTTCGTTTACGGTCACCAAGAAGGTCCCGCGGATCGAAGAGCGGACGCGGAACTACACGGTCATGGTGCCGGAACAGCGCACGAAGTCGGTGGACTACACCGTCAACGTGAATGTCCCGGAGACCCGGACGGCGACCTACAACGTGTCGGTGCCCTATACCGAGCAGCGTGAAGAGTCCTACACGGTCTGCGTGCCGGTCAAGGAAGAGCGGACCCGGTCGTGGAAGGTGAACGTGCCCTACACCGAGCAGGTCGAGCAGTCCTACACGGTGATGGTGCCGGTCAAGGAAGAGCGGACGGCCACCTACAAGGTGAACGTGCCCTACACCGAGCAGCGGACGGCCACCTACAAGGTGAACGTGCCCTACACCGAGCAGCTCGAGCAGGCCTACACGGTGATGGTTCCCTACACCGAGCAGCTGACCGGCTACCGGACGGTGTCGAAGCGCGTGCCCGTCAAGAGCACGAAGACCGTGACCTGCCGTGGCGGCCACTGGGTGACCGAGGCCAAGGAGATTTCCGCCAACGGCAAGTATGACGCCGCCGGCAATCCCTGCTGCCCGAAGG
>JBILKZ010000282.1:0-2625 GCA_044376405.1 Pirellulales bacterium | reverse complement strand
CATTCAGGAGCAGAGCCTGGGGATCCACTACAACCAGGGCAACGACCTGCTCGACTACATCAAGAACCCCGAGGTCTTCGACTATGCCGACGGCTACGTGAAGATCCCGCAGGGACCGGGGCTCGGCATCGAGGTCAACGAAGAGTTCGTGAAGGAGCGGGCCGCCGTCGGCCACCGCTGGCGAAATCCCGTCTGGCGACATTCTGACGGCAGTTTCGCCGAGTGGTAGGGCCGATCGGCCGGCAGGCTCAAGCCTTGCCATGTCGTCTGTCGACAAATAGGATGTCAGCGGTGTTTCGGGCGACCGGATAAGGCGCTCGATCGACGGAGGTTCGCCATGAACCGCGAGACTCGAGCAATGCTGCGGCCGTGCAGCCGCCTGCTGACGCCGACGGCCTGCGCGATACTCATTGGCACCATGACGTGCAGCCATCTCGCGGCTGCCGAAGCTACGTCAGCCCGCAATGACCAGCTGTTCGAGGGGCATATCCGGCCGCTCTTGCTCGAGAAGTGCGTGAAGTGTCACGGCGACGACAAGTCGGAGTCGGGGCTGCGGCTGGATTCGCGGGCGGCGCTCATGCAGGGGGGCGACAGTGGTCCGGCGATCGTGCCGGGCGATCCAGCCAAGAGCCTGCTCGTCAGCGCGCTGAAGCACGACGGCGGGATCGAGATGCCGCCGGGCACACTCCTGCCTGGCGACCAGATCGCGGTCGTGGAGAAATGGATCCAGGCCGGTGCTCCCTGGCCTGACGGCGGGAGCGAGGCCACGCCGAAGAAGACCCGCTCCGGGGAGCCGACCGACGAGGAGCGGCAGCATTGGTCGTTCCAGCCGATCGCCGATCCGCCGGTGCCGCAGGTGGCGACGGCCGCAGGGGCTGTGCACCCGATCGACGCCTTCCTTGCTGCGAAGCTTGCCGAGAGGGGGCTGCAGCCGGTCGGTCCTGCCGATCGTCGCACGCTCGTGCGACGGGCGACATTCGATCTGACAGGTCTGCCGCCGGCGCCGGCCGACGTCGACTCGTTCGAGGCGGACCAATCGCCCGATGCCTTTGTCCAACTCGTCGAGCGGCTGCTCGCCTCATCCGCCTACGGCGAGCGTTGGGGTCGGCACTGGCTCGACGTGGTCCGCTATGCCGACACCGCTGGCGAGACGGCCGATTATCCGGCACCGCTGGCCTGGAAGTATCGCAACTACGTCATCAAGGCGTTCAACGACGACAAGCCGTACGACGTTTTTCTTCGCGAGCAGGTGGCTGGCGATCTGCTCGCCGATCCGACTCAGGCCGACCGCTTCGCGGAGAGCGTGACCGGCACGGGCTACCTCGCCATCTCCAGGCGGTTCGGGTTCGACTCGGTCAATTACATGCACCTCACCTATCAGGACACGATCGACACGCTCGGCCAGTCGGTCCTGGGGCTCACGATCGGCTGCGCCCGCTGCCACGACCATAAATACGATCCCATCACCGCCGCCGACTACTACGCCCTCTACGGCATCTTCAAGGGCACGAACTACGCCTTCCCGGGGGACGAACAGACAAGGCGGCCCGGCGACATGACGCCGTTGGTGCCCGTCGACCAGTTGGCGGTAGCCCGCAAGCCCTATGACGAGCAGCTTGCGGCCTTCGACGCCGAGATCAAGCAGGCTGAGGAGGCGAAGAAGCCGCTCCTCGAACAACAGAAAGCGGAACAGCAGAAAGCGGAACAGCAGAAAGCGGAGCCTGAGAACGAAGAGCTCAAGCAGAAGCTCAAGGATGCGGATGCCACCATCGCCGGCCTCAAGACCAAGAAGGAGCAGCTGCGGTTCAATCCGCCCTTCCCGACGACCTATGGAGTGACCGACGGCAAGGGAGAGAATGTAGAAATCCAGAAGCGCGGTGAGCCCACGCGGCCCGGCGAGGAGGTCGCGCGACGGTTCCTCACCGTGCTCGGCGGTGACCCCGTGCCGGCCGACGAGCCGGGCAGCGGCCGCAGGCAGCTGGCCGACTGGCTGACGCGGCCGGGTAATCCGCTCACGGCCCGTGTGATCGTCAACCGCATCTGGCAGCATCACTTCGGTCAGGGGCTCGTCGTCACCGAAAACGACTTCGGCATCCGCGGCTCCGCCCCGACGCATCCGGAGCTGCTCGACTGGCTTGCCAACCGCTTCATCGAAGGCGGCTGGTCGATCAAGTCGTTGCACCGTCTGATCATGTCGTCGCAGGCCTACCAGCGGTCGAGTGGCCAGAGCGAGGCCTGCGTTGCCGTCGACCCGGGCAACACGCTGCTCTGGCGGTTCAGCCGCCGCCGGCTCGATGCGGAGGAGATCCGCGACAGCCTGCTGCTCATCTCGGGCCGGCTCGACTCGAGTCCTGGTGAAGGTCATCCCTTCCCGGCGGTGAACACCTGGGGCTATAGCCAGCACCATCCGTTCATGGCGATCTACGAGAGCACCAAGCGGAGCGTCTACCTGATGACGCCCCGCCTCGGCCGCCATCCCTTCCTCGCGCTCTTCGATGGCGCGGATGCGAACGCGTCGACGCCGGACCGCGCCGTCACGACCGTGCCGACGCAGGCCCTCTTCTGGATGAATGCCCCGCTCCTGCACGAGGAGTCGCAGGCCTTCGCCCGGCGGCTGCTTGGTGA
>JBILKZ010000281.1:0-2643 GCA_044376405.1 Pirellulales bacterium | reverse complement strand
TGGCATGTTCATACAAGCCCTGAGCGTGCGCCGGGGGCTTGTATGGGACGTTCATGCAAGCCCTGAGCGCGAGCGACGGGACGATGGCATGTTCATACAAGCCCTGAGCGCGAGCGACGGGATTCCCCATCGTTGACCCAGGCTTCCGCCACGGGCGCGTCAGCGGGCCATCGGCAGGGCTGCCGCATCGAGGGCCTGCTTGAGAAGGCCAGGGTTTTGCAGACTGATCCGCTCGAGCTCCTGTCGTGCAGCGGGGAGCGGACAGGCGGTGAGGTAGCCTGCCACCGCGCGGCGGACGAGCGGGTCGTCGGTCCCGAGCGTGTCCCAGAGCCGGGAAACCTCGGCCACGGCGTCCCAGGCCCCATACCGAGCCAGATCGACCGTGGCATCGGCCGCTACGGCGGGGCTGGCCAGCAGGCCGGCCGTCGCGGCGACGACCCGCTCCCGGGGGACCGTCTCGGTCAGACTCTCTCCGGCAAATCGCAGGGCCGCGAGCAGATGCCGTTGATCGAGGGGCCGCGCCTGGCGGCCGAACAGGCCGCGTTGCCCGAGAAAATCGAGTCCGGCCTGTCCTTCCGCCACGAGCACACCTGCCAGGACGCCATCGAAGCCGGCGCGGAAATCGTCGGCGGGAGCCTCGACGGCCCGGCGCAGGGCTTCGATGCAGTCTCGTGCCACCGCGGGATCGTCCGCGGTGGCGGCGGCCACTCCCAGCAAGAGTCCGTAGAGACCGCGGCGGCGGGCGTCGATGCCCGCTTCGCTCACCCAGGCCCGCAGTCGGGCAGGGTCGATCTCGCCAGCTGCAGCACGCACTGCCGAGAAAGGTGCCAGGCCAAACTCCGTGAACGCGTCAGCGGCGATCGCGGGATCGGGGTGTTCCAGACGGGCAGCGAACCACCGCAGCCGCTCGCCTGCCGGCAGATCGCTGGCGGGCGCCGCCGCCACATAGCCCAGCAGCGACTCGTCGGCCGCGATCGCCGACCAGGAGAGTCCGGCGTCCGTGGCCTCCGGGGCAGCCGCCCTGACCGTGCCAAAGAGCACCGCCGTTCCGGCGATCGGACCGGCCACGCGAGCCGGCACGGTCGCGCCGACGACAGACGCGTGGCTCGGGTCGCGGAGCATCTGGTCGATGCGAAATCGCTGCGATAGAAAACCGCCCGGGTCCGCCGCCGCCGTGCCCTCCGCCACGGCAACGGCCACGACGGCCGCCGCGTCGCGCCGCTGCGCGAGCGACTGCCCGACCGTGCCGCAGAATGGACATGCCGACGTCGGCGTCGCGGCTGATCCTGCCATGACCAGCACGACAATCAGGATCGCTGCCCTGAATCGTCGTGCCCGGCACACAGCACTCGCCGGCCTCATTCGGAATCCCAGCCCGTGCGGTCCCGCTGCATCCGCGCCCGCCAGTAGGGAACCGTGCACAAGATCAGCTTGCCTGTGCCCTTGTAGACGTAGGCCCGCTTCTGCCCCGAGAGCCAGTAGCTGATGAGGTTCTTGGCAGGCCGTTTGATCTGCATCGAAATCCCTTGCGTCCGCGCGACCACGAAGGGTCCGTCGGTGACGAGCGTGTCGTCGTTGAGTTCCACCTCATGCACCGGGCCCGGCACCGAGAGCACCGCCTTCCCGGTCCCCTTGAGGACCGTCTTGTACCAGAACAGTCCCTCGTCGGCCCAGAGGGAGGTGAGCATCCGCTCACGGGTGATCGACAGCTCGACCTTGCCGTCGCTTGCCCAGAAGCACCGCGTGTCGAGCACCCATCGCTCACCCGGATTGACCTTCAACAGGTGATAGCCGCCGAGGCTGGAATCGAGATAGACGGTGCCTGTGCCGCTGTAGCGGGGCCGCAAGAGTGACTCGTCGGAAAACAACGACACCCACCAGGCTTTCAGCGTCGGCAGGGGCACGTCCATCGTGATCGCACCCTGCATGTGGTTGAGGGCACCCCGCTCGGTCCGGACGTCGTCGTTGTCGAGCATGACCTTCACCCAGCGCATTCCCTCGGAATGCACGAGCTTAAATGTCGCCATCGATCGAGACCTCCGGGCCGCGGGTGATGCCCCCCTTCGTCCAGTCGCAGCTCCAGCCTGGGAAGGCGATCTGCGGATAGGGATCGGGTTCGATGGGGGCGTCGGACTGGTGCACGATGTCGAACTGTCGATCGGTGCGAATCCGGCCCACCCGGAAATATCGCGTGCAGTGCTGCGTCTTGGGGTCGAGTTGGACCAGACCGCCGGGGCCCGCGAACTCGAGCCCGTCACGCATCGCCGCCCGCACGGCCTCGGTGTCGAGCGAGCCGGCCCGCTCGACCGCCTCGCGCCAGAAGTGCACCAGCCCCCACTGGGGCTCCAGGGGATCGCCCGTCACGCGGTCGTGGCCGAACTCATGGCGGAACTCGTCCACCCAGCGGCGGTTGGCCTCGGTCGGCAGGCTCTGGAAATAACAGGAGACCGCCAGATGGCCGGCGACGTTCTCAGGCAGCAGATTCCGGAGTTCGTCTTCCGCGATGCTCGTTGATATCACCGGCAATTTCGCGGGATCGATCCGGGCGGCGGCCAGCGAGTTGAACAGGCCGATGTTGCTGTCGCCGTTGATCGTGCTGAGCACGCAGTCGGCTCCCGACGCCTGGATCAGGTTCACCACCGG
>JBILKZ010000147.1:0-8617 GCA_044376405.1 Pirellulales bacterium | reverse complement strand
CCCCAATGACTTAGGCAACGATCTGTCAATTCGTCCGGCCTCTGCCCAACCGTGCCGCCAAGGGCGTCACGATGCCGTCCTCGTCGATCGCCTGCAGCACTGGCCGCAGGCATCACTTTGGGGCAAGACGTGGGGGCAATCTGCGTGGAGCATTCATCGCCGCACTGCGGAGCCGTGGCGACTCATCCGGCGTCTTGCGGTCGAGCCTCGCCAATCGAATCGCACCTTCTCAACTGGCAGACAACGGGCGACCCAGCCTGGCTCGCGCGGCTGGTGAACGCGACCCTTTCGCTCGCGGAACAGACTGCTCAATCCGCGCTGCGGCGACTCGGGATTCATGATCCGTCCGCGGTCGATGAGACGACCTCGCTCCTGCTGGATCATCTCCGGCGGCTCCCGAACGCTGCGACCAACGAGCGAACCGTGGCGCGGTTCGTCCCAAGACGCGAGGACCGCTGTGGTTCTGATCTGATCGATTCGGGCCTGGCCTACATCGTCTGGCTCACCAGGGAGCGGGCGGCCGATGTGGCCCGCGCCCGTCGCCGAAGAAGCAGACACTCCACCGTCTTCTCACTCCTCGACACGCGGATGACGAGCCACCTGCAGGCATGCACAGCCTCCCCAGACGCATCCTCTGACGACATGCAGTCGCACGCGGAACTCTGCCTGCGGCTGCACGATGCGATCCCACACCTCCCGGCCCGCGAGCGACTTGTCATGGAACTGTTGCTCGAAGGCAAAACTCAGGCGACCATCGCCCACGTGCTCGATGTCTGCGAGGGCACGGTGTCGCGACTCCGTACGCGGGCCATCGCAACGCTCCGCGATCTCATGGCCGAGTGATGCGTTGCGCACATCGCGCGTCCCTCGCTCGCGCGTCGGGCGTGCATGGGTGACCCGCTGCGGCTCTCACGTCACTCAAACACCACCGTGCGACGGCCGTGCAGGAAGACCCGCTCCTCGAGCACCAGCCGCACCGCCTTCGCGAGCACGAGCTTCTCCACGTCGCGGCCCGCCTGCGCCATCCGCTCGGGCGTGAAGGTGTGGTCTACGTGAATCACGTCCTGCGCGATGATCGGCCCGTCGTCGAGCTCCGCCGTGACGATGTGCGCGGTGGCGCCGATCACCTTCACACCCCGCGCAAACGCCTGCCGGTAGGGGCTGGCGCCCGCAAACGCCGGCAGAAAGGAGTGATGAATGTTCACGATGCGGTCGGGATACCTCGCCACGAAGCCCTCCGAGAGCACTCGCATGTAGCGGGCCAAGACGACGTATTCCGGCGCGTAGCCGTCGATCACCCGGGCCAACTCCATCTCGTGCGTCTCCCGCGGCAGATCGCGGCCCGCCGCGTCGTGATGGGGCAGATGATGAAACGGCAGGCCGAACCGTTCGACGAGTCCGCGGAGCGTGTCGTGGTTGCTGATCACCGCCACGATCCGCCCAGGCAAGTCGCCCACGGTGTCGAGCAGCAGCAGCTCACCGAGGCAGTGCGGCTCGCGGGTGGCGCAGACCACGATCGGCCGCCGCTCCGCCCGGGTCACCCGCACACGGGCCGCCGGCGGGAGCACGTGGACGAGTTCCGCCGCCAGAATGCCGCTCGCCGGCAGCGCCGCCGCCCCGCCGGCCGGCGTCACCTCCGCGCGGAAGAAAAAATGCCGCGCGTCGGTATCGACGAACTCGTGGTTGCTCTCGATGTTGAGCCGATGCGCCCCGAGCACGCCCGTGATGCGATGGATCAGTCCCACGTCGTCAGGGCAGTCGACCAGCACGATCTCACGGGCCGCAGCGGATGCCGCCATCACCACGCCCTGCTTTCCGCCTGACGCTGTGCGATGGCCGTCGGTGGCGGCTCCTGCGGCACCCACGCCAGCACCACGTCGTCGACCGCGATGTCGGTCTTGCGGGCCGGGATCTCCATCTCCTCCAGTTGGATCCGCTCCGGGCTCGACTCCAGCCTGATCCGCTCCAGGTCGGCCGCGACCTCGTCCTCGAGGATCTGCCGCCGCTCCTCGAGCGTGGCGAGGCTCTCCTCCGCATGCACGACATCGGCCTGCTGCCGCGCCGACCGGCTCGCCGTTCGCATCGATGTGGCCGCCCGGCCGATATTCGTCGACGTGGCCGCCTTCCGGCCCAACAGCGCACCGAGCACCGCCGACCCGATCGACACGTAGGTCTGCATCGACTTGTTCTTCGCCTCGGCCCGCTCCCGCTCGACCTTCTGCCGTGCCCGATCGATGCGATCGGTGAGCGACGCCAGTTTGGCCGCACTACGATCGCGGACCCGGTCGATCTCCGCGTCGCGCCACTCCCGCACCTTCTGCGCGATCCGTACACGGAAATCGGCCTCGCTCTCGCCCGGCCGCGACACGGCATCGACCTCGTGGGCTGCCCAGAGCACCAGTCGCGACGTGCGGCCGAGGTGGCTCTTGAGCGCGGTGGCCAGCGTCGCATAGCCCTTCGGGCCTGCGAGCGACGAAGGCAACGATGCGAACGTGCCGGTCCGCGGCGCCGGTTCCACCTCCGGTGGATCGACGAACTGATCGGCCTGTTCCCAGGCCGATTCGCCGAGCGAATCACTGGCGGGCGCCAGGCAGAACACCTCGCGGTTGATGTCGATCCGCGCGGCCGGCTTCACGAACCGCACCCGGCCGCGGCCGAGGATTGCGGGCCGATAGTGCACCACGCCGTCCAGCGGAATGGCATGCCGCGGCGGGAGAAACACCTCGCGCACGCCTGGCGGCAGGAGCGGCCGGGCGCCGCCAGCAGTCCTGGTGTCGCGATCGACATCAGCACCGCTGCCGCCGAAAGGAGCCGACTGGGCAGACGCCGCTGCAGGCATCGCAGCCGTGGTCTGCGACATCGCGGTCTGCGTGAGCCGCCGGATCTCCTCGCGAAGGAGCGGCCCGCGAAGATAGGCCATCGTCCACCGCGACTGAAATACCGTCTCCTCGTCGTCATGCACGCTGTGCAGCAGGAACATCCGCTGCTCCAGACCCGACAGGAGGCGGTCGACCTTGGCCCGGTCGAACGACTTCCCGGCCGACGAGGCCGCACCCTCCAGGCCGTCGAGCACGCGTGCCTTGTCGCGGGCCGTCTGCAACCGGCCGAGGAACCAGGTGCCGGCGTTCGACAGCCCCTTGTAGTCGAGGTCGACCGGATTCTGGGTGGCAAGCACGATGCCCAAGCCATACGCGCGGGCCTGCTTGAGGAGCGTGAGGATCGGCGTCTTGCTCGGCGGGTTGGCGGTCGGCGGCAGGTAGCCGAAGACCTCGTCCATCAGAAACAGCGCCTTGAGCGACGACGTGCCCCCCTGGGATCGCATCCAGGCCACGGTCTGCCCCGCGAGCAGCGTCACGAACGCCATCCGCTGGCTGTCGTTGAGATGCGCGATCGAGACGACGGCCACCCGCGGCTTGCCGGCCGGTGTCCAGAGCAGGCGGCCCACGTCGAGCGGATCCCCTTCGAGCCAGGCCTCGAAGCCGGGCGCGGCCGCCACCGTGTTGAGCTTGCTGGCCAACTGGAAGCGGTCGCCGGCGGGATAGAAATTCTCGAGGTCGAGAAACCCGACCCGTTCGATCGGCGGCGACGGAATCGCCCGCACCAAGGCCCCGAAGTCGAGCTTCTGGCCGCTCCGCCACATGGAGTCGATGATCGTGGAGAGCAGCACGTGTTCGCGGCTCTTGCCCGGCTCCGTGTCGATGCCGACCAGCGCCAGGATGCCCGACACGAGCGACTCGATCCGCTCGCGTCGGGCCTCGGCGTCGTCGAGCACGTGAGCCGGCGGTGGATCGAGGCTCTCGAGCATCGCCAGCGGCCGGCCCGTGCGACTGCCCGGCGTGTAGACCGCCATGTCGACCGACTCGTGCAGACGGCGGATCCGCTCGGCCGACTGCCCGCTGGCGGCGAGTCCGTCGGACCACTTCTTCGCCGTCCGTTCGGCAAGCTCCTCGACCGTGATTCCGTCGCGCTTCGCGGCGTCGGCTTCGACCCACGGCAGGAAGTCGGCCGGCGCGAGTCCGGGAAACGATAGGAGCACGTTGGCGAGGTCGCCCTTGGGGTCGATGACGAGCGTGGGAATGCCGTCGATCGCCGCCTCCTCGATGAGGTCGATGAGCAGGCCCGTCTTGCCGCTGCCGGTCATGCCCACGCAGACAGCGTGGGTGGTGAACCGTCGCGCATCGATCAGAAGCGGCTGTCCGCCCAAGGAACCGCCAGCCGGACCACCGGCCGCGCCGCCGCTGGTATCGACCTTGCGGCCGAGATAGAAGACGCCCAGCCCCTCGATATCGGTCGGCGTGTCGATTGCCTTGCCGCGTGCCGTGTCACCGCCTGCCGATTTTCTCGCTGCCATGATGCTGTCCGCTGGGAACGGAACTCCGCTGGAGAATGGTGTGGATGCCGAACCTTCAGCCACCATTCAACGGCCCTGCGGCAAATCCTGCAAATCGTGCACATCCTGGTCCGCTCCCGCCGCTGAAACGCCGAGCAGCCGGGCGGTGGCCTTGTCGAGGGCCCGCACCAGGGGATCGGGCCACAGGCCCAGAAGAAACAGGGCTGCCAGCAGCGCGGTCAGCGCCACCCGTTCCCGCGGCAGGATCGCATGCCGCGTGCCTTCGGAATCGCCCGGTCCGCCAAACACGTGAAACCAGCCGCGCATCATCGCGATGCCTGAGAGGACGGTCGCCAGGATCACGAGCAGGCCGGCGTGGAGCTGCTCATCGAGGCTGCCGGACACGATCAGGTCGTCGGCCACGAAGGAGAGTGTGCCGGGCAATCCGATGCCGGCCAGGCCGAAGAGGAGGAAAAACGCCGCCAGCGCGGGTGCATCCCAGAACCGCCCCTGGGGCGTGTCGAGCCGGATCGGTCCTGCCCGGCTCTCCAGCGCCCACGAGACCAGACCGATGCCAGTCAGTGCCAGGCCGCTGGAGATCCAGACACAGAAGGCGCCGTTGAGCTCCATCGGGAGCGTGCCGGCGAGGCCCCCGAGCACGAGCGCCGACTGGCTCATCGCCAGTGTGCCGATGAGCGACCGCAGGTCACGTTGCACGATCGCCAACGCCGCGCCGTAGGTCGCGGTGATCAGCGCCATCTGCGACAGCACCACCAGTTCGGCGGCCACTCCCTCCGGATGGTCGACGTGGCCGATGAGCAGCCGCACGGCGGTGTAGGACGCCACCTGAGGCATGGTCGCCGCCAGCGCCGTCGACATCGTGGCTCCGGAGAAGAGCGCCGGATACCAGGAGTGAAACGGGAAGATGCCCTTCCGAATCATGACCGCGATCGCCACCAGCCAGCCGCCCGCCGTACCCACCCAGCCGGCGGCGGAGGTCCACGGGGGATCGATGATCAGCAGCACCGTGCCAACCGCCATGCAGACCAGCGCCGCAGACATGGCGATGGCGAAGACGCGGGCAGCCGCGGTGCCCCCCGGCGTGCTGCGCACCGAGAACCAGGTGGGCAGCACCGTGGCACACCAGAGCACGATCAACAGCAGCGGATGCGACGTGAGAAACAGCGCGAAGGTGGCGGCCGCGCCGAAGAGAATGCGGGTCACGGACGACTGCTCGAGCGCCCGCCGCGGCGCCACCATCAGGATCGACATTTCCACCAATGCCACGTAGGGAAGCAGCACGGCGGTGATGCCGTCGATGCAGACGAGTCGGCCGCCGCCAAGCCGGTCGCCGAACACGAACGGGGCGCCGTCAGTCTTACTCCAGAGCATCGTAATGGCGAGGCTGGACAGGAGCGACACGAAGGCGACGGCCACCGCAAACCGGCGGGGGCTGCCACGGCGGAATCCACAGGCCGTGGCCGCCGAGCCGATCAGGGGCGCGGCCACCGTGATCGCAGCCGCCACGAGCAAACTGCCGTCGCTGGATCCGGTCATGAGCGCCTCCCGCCCGGGCCGGCTGAGCCGCCCAACAGGGCCAGCCAGCGACGCTCGAGGTCGGCGGCACATTCAAGCAGCCACAGGAATGGCAGGACGAACAGCCTGCCCACCACCATCTCCTCGAAACCGCGGTCGAGGGCGATGCGATAGATCCGCGTCTGCAGCCGCTCCGGCAGCCACCGGCCAAGCGCCCAGCGATCGGCGCCCGGATGCCCACCGAGGGCCGCCTCCAACTCGTGCCTGTCGTGCAGTGCAGACGGCGACCGCAGGATCTGCAGGCTGCGGAGAATGGCGTGGCTGATGACATGCACCAGCGGGATGATCCGCCAGCCGAAGCCGATCTCCGCGAAGATCAGGCCAGACTGCGTCATCGAAGCGTAGGCCAGCATGCTCTTCAAGTCGGTCTGCACGCGGCCGACCACGTTGGCATGCAGGGCCGTGCCCAGGCCGATCACGATCAGCACCAACCGGGCCAGAGGCGCCTGCTCGAGCAGCGCCTCGCACCGCAGCAGGACGTAGGCGCCGGCATGGATCGAGAGGGCGCCGTAGAAGATGGCGCTCGACGGGGTCGGCCCCTCCATGGCCTGCGGGAGCCATCCGGAGAAGGGCACCTGCGCACTCTTCCCCATCGCCGCAAAGACGAGCAGGAGCGACACAAGCGTGGCGGTGGCGGCAGGCACGAGGCAGGTGCCATGAGGCCAGTTCTCGCCGAAGAGCCGATTGAAGTCGCCCGACCCGACCGCGCGGTGCACCAGCACCGCCGCGGTGAGCAGACCCACGTCGCAGACTCGGTAGGTGGCAAACGCCCGCATGGCCGCCCGCACCGCGTTGCCGCGTTCAAGAAAGAATCCGATCAGGAGCGTCGACGAGATGCCGAGCAGTTCCCAGCCGGCGAACAGCACATCGATGCTGCCTGCCAGCACCATCAGATTCATTCCGGTGCCGAACACCGCCAGCAGCAGGAAGAACCGGGTGAACCCCGGCTCGCGATGGAGATATTTTCTCGCGAAGGCGTTGACCAGACCGCAGAGACCGGTCGAAAAGCAGACATAGGGCACGGAGAGCGCATCGGCCACGAGTTCGACCGAGGCCTCGTGATGCCCCACTGAGAACCACGACCCGAGGTGGACGATCTCCGGGACAAAACCCCGCGCCGCCAGCACGGCCAGCGTGAGCAACCCGGCGATGAACCCGGTGGCGAACCCGCCTCCGACGATCAGGGCTGTGGTCCGCTCCGACGGCGGCCGGCCGAGCAGCGCGGGCACGCCCACGAGCGCCACCGTGGCCGCCGGAGCGGCAAGCTGGCAGGTGACGAGCAGCGAGACGATGTCGTGGTTGGTCATCAGGAGTGACTTCCAGTCGAGGCCGGCCGCTTGGGGAGCGCGGCCAGGACGCGGGCGGGGGAGAGGTGGTCACGCCGGCCCGCGTACCACGACACGGAGCGATCGACCACTGGAATGTCGTTGAGTTCCGGCACGTACGGGACGAATCGACCGCGCTCGTAGACGGATAGTGCACCCGTCTCCGGATCCCATGACACGAGATGGATCCAACGATTCTCGATGAGCTGCCGCACTTCGGCCAACGACGCGGTCGCGCCGATGATCGCTTCCGGCGTGGCATCGATCACCACGAGCAGCCGCAGCGGTTCGTGGATCTCGACCGTCTGCCATGGCAGCCCGGTCCGCAGGTCGCTGGCCTGGCCGTCCATCACGCCGATCAGGCCTGTGATGTTGTGGGGGAGTTTCGTGTCGCAGCCGTAGCCCAGCCGGTCAATCGCCGAGAAGAAATAGGCGAGGTTGATCCCGGACACCACCGGGCCCACGGCCGCGAGCGTTCTGGTGAGGATCCCACCGTCGTCGTCCGTGGTCGGATCGTAGGAGACCAGAAACGCCCGGCGGTCGAGAAACAGTCCGCGGGTCCGCGACCGCCGGCCGATGATGGCCGTGGCATTCGTGGCGTGGCCGAGTTCCGGACGGACCTGCGCGAGGTCAACCGACCGCGCCTCCACGTGTTCGCTCGCCTCCCGCGGCGTGATGCTGAGGGGCGCGGATTCGAACCGGCGGCACCGCTCGTGCGCGTCGGCGACGCAGGCCTGATCACAGGCCCGCCGCAGTTCGTCGACATCACGGCGATGGCTCTCTGGCAGCCGGTCCGCATCGAACCAGGTGACGGTGTCGGCGCAGGTATCGAGGATGCCGCCGATGAATCGGGTGTCGTCGGGAATGGACGGCCCTTCGTCCGCGAGCCGGCCCCGCACTCGGTGGTCGTTGGCCATCATGGCGAAGGCGCGGGCGTTGGCTCCGCCTGGCCCACCGCCACAGGCGCCGCAGTCGTAGGCGCTTTCGTGGGGATTGTTGAGGCTCGACGAGCCATGCCCGATCACGGCGACGAGTCGCGAAAATCTCGTGGTCAGGCCGATGTCTTCGAGCACGCGGCGGACGATCACCACCATCTCGTCCACGTCGAAACCGGCGTGGGTGCCGTCCGGCAGAAATGCTTCCTCCTCGCGCTCCAGGGCCAGCCGGGTGGGCACCCGGCGGCGGGTGAGTTCGGCGGCGGTCCGCCCCAACCGGGCCGACAGCCGTGGAAAGGCGACTCGGGCCACCAGTGGCACGGCGGCCACCGCACCCGCGAAGGCGGTGAACAGTCCGCCGCGAAGGAGCGTGCGACTGCCGGTGGAGACACCGCCGGCGAACTGCCCCACCCGCCGTCGCAGGTTGCGAT
>JBILKZ010000146.1:0-8642 GCA_044376405.1 Pirellulales bacterium | reverse complement strand
ATGGCCAGCCCGTCGAACGTGCTCGTGCCCCGCCCCACTTCGTCGAGGATCACGAGGCTCCGTGGCGTGGCCCGGTTGAGGATCCGCGCCGTCTGCGACATCTCGACGAGGAACGTGCTCGCGCCGCGGGCAAGATCGTCGCCCGCGCCGATCCGGGCGAAGAGCCGGTCGACGATGCCCACACGGGCCCGCTTCGCCGGTACGAAACTGCCGGCCTGTGCCAGCACGGCCACGAGCGCCGCCTGGCGGATGAACGTGCTCTTGCCGCCCATGTTGGGGCCGGTCACGAGAAGAATCGCCGGCGCTGGATTTTCTGTTGCGGCTGGTAGCGCCGACAGCATCAGATCGTTCGCCACGAGCGTGCCCGCCGGCAGCAGATCCTCGAGCACCGGATGACGACCCGCCTCGACGAACAGGTCGCCCCCCTCGGTGATCTCCGGCCGCACCCAGCCCCGTGAGCGGGCCACGTCGGCCAGCGAGCGGAGCACGTCGAGTGTGGCGAGGATCGCGGTCACGCGGTCGAGCGCGGCGCGGTGCTCTGCCGCGAAGAGCCGCAAGAGTTCGAGCAGTTCGATTTCCCGCCGCAACGACTCCTCCTCGGCGCCGAGCACCTGCCGCTGGCGGTCGTCGAGTTCGGGTGTGGTGTAGCGCTCGGCATTCTTCACCGTCTGCTTGCGGATGTAGTCGGCCGGCACCTTCGCCGACTGGGCGCGGCCGACCTCCAAGAAGAAGCCAAACACGCGGTTGAAGCCGACCTTGAGGGTGGAGATGCCGGTCCGCTCGATCTGCTCGGCCTGATAGCGGGCGATCCATGCCTTGCCGCCCGACGCCATCTCCACGAGTTCGTCGAGCCGTGCGTCGAATCCCGGGCGCACGAAGCCGCCGTCGCGGGCAAACACCGGACAGCCCTCGCGGAGCGTTGCGTTGATGCGGCTCGATAACTCGTCACACGGATCGATCGCGTCGCGAAGCTCGGCGAGCAGGCCCTCGCTGCCGGCCAAGACAGCGATCAGGTCGGGCAGGATCGCCGTGGCCCGGCCGATGCGTTCGAGGTCGCGCGGGCCCGCACGGCCCGAGATCACGCGGCTGATCAGCCGCTCGAGGTCGCCGATGCCGGTGAGCTTCTCGGCCAGCCGCGCAGCGAGCGACTGGTTGCCCACGACCGCAGCCACGGCGTCGAGCCGCCGGTCGATCTGGACCTTGTCGACCAGTGGCGCCGAGAGCCACTCCACGAGCAGGCGGGATCCCATCGGCGACTTTGTGCGGTCGACCACACCGGCGAGCGTTCCCTCGCGGCGATTGGTGCCTCCCGTCGCCGACCGCACCAGCTCCAGGCTGCGGCGTGAGGCCTCGTCGATCTCCATGCGGTGGCCTGGCCGCCAGGCCGAGAGTGTTTCGATGCGGGAGACCGCGGCAGGTTCGTTTTCTTCCAGATACGCGACGACGCCGCCGGCGGCGGCGATGCCGGGGAGATCAGCGGGCAGTTCGAATCCCAGGCCCTCCAGCCGCTTCTGCCCGAGTGCGCGGTCCACCGCCGTCTTCGCGGAGGTCTCATCGAACCACCAGTCGGGGCGGACAGTCACCGCGCATCCCGCCGACAGCATGCCGCCGCCCACCTCGCGGACGATTGCTCCGACGCCCTCGCGATCCTTCTCCGCGCAGAGGCATTCGGCCGGGTCGAGGCGGAGCAGCAGATCGGCCACGTCGTCCCGCGGCACGACCGCCGCCTCGAAGCGGCCCGCCGCCACGTCGATCCACGCAACTCCGCAGAGGACGTCGTCAACGGCCCTCGCGTTCTCCTCGCCGGCTGTCGCCGCAGCGTCGGCCGCCCGTGTGGCAACGGCCCGGGGCACGATCGCCACGAGCCAGTTGCGCTTTGTCGGATCGAGCAATGATTCGTCCGAGGCGATGCCGGGCGTGACGATCCGCGTCACCTCGCGGCGGAGCAGCCCTTTCGTCGTTTTGGGATCGTCGATTTGTTCGCAGATAGCGACCCGCCGGCCGACGGCCACGAGCTTCACCAGCTGCACGTCGAGCTGATGGTGTGGAAAGCCGGCCATCGGCAGGGCGTCGGGCCCCTTGTCGCGGCTGGTGAGCGTGAGGTCGAGGAGATCGGCGGCCTCGCGGGCATCGTCGCCGAAGAGTTCGTAGAAATCCCCCATGCGAAACAGCACCAGCGCCCCCGGGCACCGGGCCTTCGCCGCCTCGAATTGCTGCATCATCGGTGACGCCATGGCGGGAAAATGTAGCAGCCTTTGACCGCGTGCGCGACGCGGCGTACAAAACATGCGGTGCGAACGCCGATGAGAGGCCCCTGCGATGGGGGCCTGTGAACCTGGTCAGGGCTTAACCGCAGCAGCCATAAGCAGTCGCTCCTTTGTGCGGTGGGCCTCTCATCGGCGTCCGGCCCCGTTCCCCGCACTGCATGCTCCCGCGCACCCATGGAGCTCTCTATGGCCGAATCGATAGACGAGGGCGAACCAGCCTACGACGCAGGCACGGCCGTCGCCGCGGCGACCGGCTATCAGGTGGTGGCCCGCCGCTACCGTCCGCAGCGGTTCGACGAACTGGTCGGTCAGGAACACGTCGCCCGCGGCCTGTCGGGGGCGATCGAGTCGGGCCGGATCGGCCATGCCTATCTCTTCACCGGCGCCCGCGGCGTGGGCAAGACGAGCGCCGCCCGCATCTACGCCAAGGCGCTTGAATGCACCAGTCGGGTTCGCGGCGAGCCCTGCAATGTCTGCGACTCCTGCCTGGCGATCGCTGCCGGTCAGGATGTCGACGTGGTGGAGATCGACGCCGCCAGCAACCGCGGCATCGACGAGATGCGGCAACTGCGGCAGAACGTCGCCGTCAGGCCGGCGCGGGGTCACTACAAGACCTACATCATCGACGAAGTGCACATGCTCACGCGGGAGGCGTTCAACGCGCTCCTCAAGACGCTCGAAGAGCCGCCGGCCCACGTGAAGTTCGTGCTCTGCACCACCGAGCCCGACAAGCTGCCGATCACGATTCTTTCCCGATGCCAGCGGTTCGACTTTCAGACTGTCGATCCGCCGGCGATCGGCCGCCGCCTCGCGCAGATCGTCGAGGCGGAGGGGGCCGAGGTCACCCCTGACGCGCTGGCCCTGATCGCCCGCCGCGCGGCCGGGAGCATGCGAGACAGCCAGTCGCTCCTGGAACAACTCCTCGGATCGGCTGACGGGCCGATCGGGGTCGACGAGGTGCATGCGGTTATTGGCACCGGCCGCGAGGAAAAAGTCGGCGCGATCATCGCGTGCGTGACGGCGCGGGACGCCCGCGGTGCGCTCGCGGCATTTGATGCGGCGACCTCCGGCGGTGCCGATCCAGGCGGAGTGCTGGAGCAGGTGATGGCGGCCCTGCGCGACAGCCTGCTGGCGAGCGTCGGCTGCGGCGCCGAACTGATGCTGCAGGGAGACGGACTCGGCGTGGACCTGGCTGCGGTTGGCCGCGAGACCGGCACCGTCACGCTGCTGGCCATGCTGCAGATCGTTGACCATGCGCTTGGCCGCATGCGGTCGAGTGGCCATGCGGCGGTGCTCGCCGAGATGGCGATCGTGCGGCTGGCGAGCCTGGAAGACCTCGACAGTCTGGCAGACGCGGTGGAGCGGGCGGGATCGGAGCCCGTCGGCACGGTCGCTCCAATGGCTCGGCCTGCGCCGGCGGGACGGCCTTCGTCGGCGGCTCGACCTGCCCCGGCGGCCCTGCCCGCCGAGCCCGTGCGCGAAAAAAAAACGGCTGACCTGATCCAGCCGGTCCCGATCGGCGGCCGTCCTCAGCCAGTTGCGATCGAACGTCACGTTGAATCTGTCGCCGGCGAGGCCGCTGTCGGCGCGAGTGCCGAGACTGCGCGTGCTGAGTCGAGCGTGCCGGAACAGATCCCACCTGCAACGGTGCCGGCTGCGCCTGCTGTGCCTGCTGCCACGCCGGCCAGCCTTCCGGCCGATCCGCTCGATGCCTGGCGACGCGGGGCCGAGACGGTCGGCGGACTCGCGGTCGACTTCGCGGATCTTGCCAGTCGGGCGGCCTGGCGGGACGACGTGCTGGAGGTCGTGCTGCCGGCATCGGCAGGTAACGCCGCCTCGTTTCTCAGACGGCCCGAGATCGCCGCCGGACTGACGCGGGCTCTGACCGAGTTGGTCGGGCGTCCCGTGCGGCACGCCCTGGTGATCGACTCATCGCCCGACCCGGTGGCTGCAGCCGCGGACTCCGAAGGCCGGGCATCGAGCGCGGCTGAACGTGGCCGGCCGGCCATGTCGCATGCGGCGATGCTGCGGGATGCGGCGGAGCATCCGCTGGTGGCCCACGTCCGCACGCTGTTCGATGCCGCGGTCCGCAAGGTGGAGCCGCCGCGGCCGCGGCCGGCAACCACCGCCCAACCGGCCGAGGTACCGTCGGCCGAGACACCCGCGCGGGCTGCCGTCGCGGATGATGACGAACGCGACCACGCCGCCGCGGACTATTGCGAAGGTGGTCAAGACTACGGAGGCATCGATGGCTGAGGAACGTGGCCCGGTAGCGCGGCTCATCGACTATTTCGCCGACCTGCCGGGCATCGGCAGGAAGTCGGCCGAGCGACTGGCCTATCACGTGCTCGGCATGTCACGGGCCGAGGCGATCGCGTTCGCCGATGCCATCCGCGCCGTCAAGGACAACCTCCGTCCCTGCAAGACCTGCTTCAATCTGGCGGAAGGCGACGAGTGCGGGATCTGCCGCGATCCCAAACGCGACCGCGGCCTGCTCTGCGTGGTGGAACAGGTTCGCGATCTGCTGGCGCTCGAGGAGGCCGGCGGCTATCGAGGGCTCTACCACGTCTTGCAGGGCAGAGTTGCGCCGCTGGAGGGCAACGGCCCCGACAAGCTCACCATCGACCGGCTCGTCGAGCGGGTACGGCAGGGAGGCTTCCGCGAGGTGATCATGGGCACCACGCCCAACGTGGAGGGGGATGGTACGGCGCTGGTGATCGCCGGACGGCTGAGCGGCCTGCCGGTCGTGGTCACCAAACTGGCCCGTGGGCTCACCATGGGAGCCTCGTTGCAGCAGGCCAATCGGGAAATGCTCGCCGACGCGATCTCCAGCCGACAAAAGCTGTAGAGCTTCACCCAAACAAGGTATGCTTGGGGGTCTGTGGAAGGAGTCGTCTGTGACGCTCCTCGCACGTGTCGTTCGGCGGAGATGCCGAGGATTCCCTTGAGTCGGTAGGGCGCGAAGGAAGAGTCAGCCATGCGGATGTCGTTCGGCCAGGAAATGCGGATGGCGCAGAAGCAGATGCTTGCGCCGCGCATGATCCAGTCGATGGAGATCCTGCAGTTGCCCGTGATGGCGCTTGAGGAGCGGATCGAGCAGGAGATCCAAAACAACGAGACCCTCGAGGTGGATGAGCCGGGGCTCGACGAGACGGCCGGCGGGGCGGCGACGACGGATGTGGCGGGCGGCCAATCGGATCCCGGTCCCGAGGCATCGACCAAGACGGTCGACGAGCGGCCGCTGATCGTCGACCAGGAGCACGCCAACCAGGCCGATTTCGAACGGTCGTATGACTGGACGAACCTGTATCCCGATTCCGACGACGATCGCAGCCGGCCCTCGGCGGCGCAGATCGACGAGGCCGGCGACCGCTACCTCGACGCCATGGCCAACATGGCCGAACGGCCCGAAACCCTCTCCGACCATCTCCATGACCAGCTTTCCAACTACGAACTCAGCGAGGCCGAAAGGCAGGCCGCCGACAAGGTGATCTACAACCTCGACATCAACGGCTACCTCCCCATGCCGATCGAGGAATTGGTCGACCCGGACGGGCCGCAGGATCAGCTGCCGCAGCTCAAGAAGGCGTTGACGGTGGTGCAGGGGATGGATCCACCGGGCGTCGGCGCCCGCGATCTGAAGGAATGCCTGCTCCTGCAGATTCCCTCCGACATGCCGAGCGCCCGGCAGTTGCGGCGGCTCGTCACCGACCACCTCGAAGACCTCGCCGGCAACAGGCTTCCGCTGATCGTCCGCAAGACAGGGCTCACGATCGAGCAGATCGAGGGGTTGAGGGATCAGCTCCACGGGCTCAAGCCCAAGCCCGGGGCTGTGTTCACGCAGCCCTTCGTGCCAGTCGTCAAGCCCGACGTCTATGTCGACCAGCAGTCGGATGGCTCGTGGAAGGTGCGGCTCGAGGAGGTCGATCTGCCGAATCTGCGGATCAGCCCCACCTATCGTGAGATGCTGCATTCGCCCGCCACCCCCGCCGCCACCCGCGAATACATCAAGCGCAAGATCAACGCCGCCCAGTGGCTCATCGAGTCGATCGAGCAGCGTCGCAGCACGCTCTTGAAGACGACCCAGGCGATCGTCGACCACCAGACGCGGTTCCTCTCCGAGGGGCCCGAGGCGATCGAGCCCCTCAAGATGCAGCAGATCGCCGACCGCATCGGGATGCACGTCACGACCGTAAGCCGGGCCGTCGACGACAAATGGCTCCAGACGCCCCGCGGCCTCTACCCGCTGCGAAGGTTCTTCGTGGGCGGCACCGTCAGCGCCGACGGCGACGAGGTGGCCTGGGACACCGTCCGCGTCAAGCTCCAGGAAATCGTCGACAACGAACCGAAGGACAAGCCCTACAGCGACGACGATCTCATCAAGATCCTCGGCAAGCAGGGGATCACCGTGGCCCGCCGAACCGTCACGAAATACCGCAAGGCCATGGACATCCCATCCTCCCGGCAGCGCCGCGACTGGAAACTGGTCCGCCACACCAAGTCCGAGGAAGCATCGGCCGGCGAACCGCTGGCCGACGACGGGGATGCCGAGTCGGAGTGAGGCGGTTGGGACCTCGACCATCCGGCCGACTTGCCGGTTTTCGTGTTCGGCCTCTACGATGCTCGTGCCGAAGTCTGCCGCGGAGTCCACCGCCGGCAGCGGAGGACCCCGCCCATGCGATGCCCATTCTGCCGCACCGATAACGACCGCGTGATCGATTCACGCGCCGGCGACGACGGCGCCTCCATCCGCAGACGCCGGGAGTGCGTTGGCTGCCGCCGGCGGTTCACGACCTACGAACGGGTGGAACGCCAGCTGCTCTCGGTGGTGAAGAAGGGGGGCGATCGCGAGCCCTTCGATCGCGACAAGATCAAGCGAGGCCTGGCCAAGGCCTGCTGGAAGCGGCCCGTGACGGAGGACGACATCGAGGGTGTGGTGTCGGCGCTCGAAGCCGAACTCTACGGCAGCTACGAGACGGAGGTGCCGAGCGGGGTGCTCGGTGAGCGGTTGATGGAACTGCTCAAGGCGCTCGACACCGTGGCCTACGTCCGGTTTGCGAGCGTCTATCGCGAGTTCAAGGACGTGCGCGACTTCGTCGAGGAGTTGGAGCCGATCCTGGCCGAGACGCCGCTTCAGGAGCGGACATAGTCGCCTCGGCTGCCACCCGTCTTTTCTTCGAGGTGGATGGCTTCGATCGACATGCCGCGGTCGATCGATTTGCACATGTCGTAGATCGTAAGTGCAGCGGCGGTGACGGCGGTGAGTGCCTCCATCTCGACGCCGGTACGGGCCGTGGCCCGGACGACGGCTTCGATGGCGACGGAATCCGGTTCGGGAAACGTCAGCGAAACTTCCACCGAGTCGAGCGGCAGCGGATGGCACAGCGGCACGATGTCGCTCGTGCGTTTGGCGGCCATGATGCCGGCCAGGCGAGCCGTGGCGATGGCGTCGCCCTTGTCGAGTTCAAGAGCCTGGATGCGGCGGATCGTCTCGGGCAGGGCCCGCAGCCTGGCCGAGGCGCGGGCGGTGCGGAGCGTTACCGCTTTGCTACCGACGTCGATCATCCGGATGCCATGGGGAGTGCTCATGGGCGGCATGGTAACGCACAAGGGCCGGCGTGTCAGCGACACGCCGGCCCTCGGCTATGGGGTTGGACGTTTCCAGCTGGTGCTAGACCAGTTCCTTGCGGGCACCGATCAGCGTGCGGAGCCGCTCGGCCAGCAGGGCAACGTCGAACGGCTTCTTGAAGCTCTCGTTGACGTGGGCCCGGTCCACCGTGATCTGCGAGCCGTCGTCCGGCAGCAGGGCGATCACGATGGTGTCGGCATACTCCGGATTGCGGCGGAGATTCTGGCAGATCTGCTGGGCGTCGATCCGGCCGATCGAGTAGTCCACCACGATGCAATCGGGATGGAAGCTCTCGGCCTGGATGCCAGCCTCGAAGCCGCTGGCCGCCACCTGAATCTTGAACGACTTTTCGACCGGCAGCTGCTTCTTGAGGTTCTCGATCAGGACCTGATCCTGCCCGACGAGCAGCACCTTCGCCATGGCCTCGTCTTCGAGGTCGCCCAGCGGCATGCCGTGCTCTTTCAAAAACTTGATCAGGTACTCCCGAGGAATGCGCCGATCCTGGCTGCCCGGAATGCGGTAGCCTTTGAGCCGACCCGAATCGAACCATTTGCTCACCGTGCGGGGAGCAACTTTACAGATCTTGGCGACCTGGCCTGTCGTGAAAACCTTCATCACTTGGACTCCATGTGGATCATTCGTGTCCGGAACTGTCCTGGCCAGCCCGCACCCTTCTGAGCAGCGGAACCCAGCCCCCCATGACGCGGATTTTTCGTCGTGGAATCGACCGCGTCGTCGACCCCACG
>JBILKZ010000145.1:0-8663 GCA_044376405.1 Pirellulales bacterium | reverse complement strand
GGGGGCGAAGATCAGGTCGAGCACCTCGCGATCGGTGAGCGGCTCCTGCGCGGAGATCAGGCCCCGCTCGACCGCCTTGCCGCGGATCCGCGAGACACTCAGTCCCCGGCCGTCGTCCTGAATCTGAAGGAACACCATGCCCCCCTTGTGGAAGGCGCGGAGGGTGATCGTGCCGGACGAGTCCTTCCCGGCGGCGACCCGGTCGGTCGGCGACTCGATCCCGTGGTCGGCCGCGTTACGGATCATATGGACGAGCGGATCGCCGAGTTCCTCGACCAGCGTGCGGTCGACTTCGGTTTCCTCCCCCTCGAGCACGAGCCGGATCTCCTTGCCCACCTGCCCCGAGAGGTCACGGACGAGCCTCGACATCTTCTGGAAGGTGCCACGGACCGGCACCATCCGCAGCGACAGGGCGGTCCGCTGCAGCTCCGTCGAGATGCCGCGAAGCTGCCCGAGACTGCGGGCCAACTGCTCGCTCGCGACCGCCTGCAGGTCGGAATTCTGGGTGACCATCGACTGGGCGATCACAAGCTCGCCCACGAGATCAATGAGGCCGTCGAGTTTGGCCGTGTCGACCCGGATCAGGCCGGCGGCGCCAGCACCAGCACTCGCTGCGGCCGGCGGCGGGAGCGGGGCGGGCTCGGCCACAGTGGCAGGAGTCGGCGGCGGCGTGACTGCGGCGGGCGGCGGCATGATCGCGGCGAGCTTGGCGACGACTGCAGGAGCCGGCGAAGAGACGACGACTGGTGCTGCGACAGGCGCGGCGGCGGCAGGCGCGGCTGCGGCGGCAGGCGGCTGCGGGGCCGACAACAGGCCACGCACATTGTCGATCATGGCCGCCATCGGCAGACTGATCTGACGGCCAACACCATTCCCCTCGATCTGCGCGGCCATCTCGTCGATGAATCGCTTGAAGATGTCGGCCCCGGCGAGGATCGCATCGATCGCCCGGCGGTCGAGTCGATACGCGCCGCGACGGGCGGCGTCGAGCAGCGACTCCAGCTCGTGGGCGAGCCGCTGGATGACGGTCAGCTTCATCACGCTGGCGTTGCCCTTGAACGTATGGAAGGCGCGAAACACGGTCGCCAGCGTCTCTTTGTCCTCCGGCCGCTCCTCGAGCACGAGCACGCCCTGCTCGATATCCTGCAGCAGATCCTGCGACTCGGAGCAGAACAGCCGCACGAGTTCGCCGTCGGCATCATCCGGGAGGACGGAGAAGAGCTCCGTGGCCGCGTTCGCGCGGGCCGCCGGGGCAGGGGACTGCGGCCGGGCCTGCGGGACCTCCGACTGCGAGGCGACGGGCTGCGGCATCGGGCTGGCCGGGGCCTGCTGGCCACCAGACGAAGGCTCACGGCTCCAGGCGATCACCGCCTCCTGCATGCGAGGCTGCCAGTCGTGCAAATGGACGATCGCGTCGGCATCGAGCGTAGCCGCCACGCCCGGACTCGACTCAACCCGGCTGCGGGCCTCTGACGCCAGTTCGCGGATCGCCTGCGGCGCGTGAACGGCCACGGACTGTTCGAGTTCGGCGATGAGCCGCCGCAGTTCTTCCGCCGGCTTCTTGCCCTGCGGATCGACGAACGCCAGCTCCAGACTGATCTGTCGCAGGAGTTTCTGCGCGTGTTCGGCGGCGGCAGATCGTTCGGGCGTCATGAGTCGCTGCAAGACGAAGCGGGGGACGGGGAAGACCTGAGCCGCTCAATCCTAACCCCTTTTTTCGCTGCCCGTTCGCCAACCCGCAGGGTCGGCCGCATTTTCCCAAGACTCCACAGCCCTCACGGACCGCACGGCCGGCACAACCCTCAGCTCAGTCACGACCTCAACCGCATGCTCGGCTCGGGCCTCTGCTCGCTTCCCACCATCGTCTCAAGGTCGGCCACGACATCCCGCAAGGCAACCGCCTGGGCGGTCATCTCCTCGGCCGCCACCGAGCCCTCCTCGGCACCCGCCGCAGCACGGTGGGTGACCTGCTCGATCTGCCCGATGGCCGCGCCAATCCGCGCCACCGCATCGTGCTGTGCGCGGCTGCCGTCGCGGACGTTGTCCATGAGCCCGCGAACCTCGGTGGCCACTGCCGCCAGCATACGGATCGCCTCGGAGAGCTGCGACATCTTCTCGTGGCCGACCTGCGTCCGGACAATCGCCTCCTCGATCAGGGCGGTGGACTCGCCGGCCGCCCCGGCACACCGCTGTGCCAGCCGCCGCACCTCGTCGGCCACTACGGCGAACCCCTGGCCGGCCTCGCCCGCGCGGGCGGCCTCCACGGCGGCATTGAGCGCGAGGATGTTCGTCTGAAAGGCGATCTCATCGACGAGCTTGTTGATCTTGGAGATCCGCCCGCCCGCCTCGGCGATCTGCTCAATGGCCGTCACCATCTCGCCAAGCAGGACCGTGGCACCGGCAAACTCCTGCTGCTCGCGGGCCACGAGTTCGCTGGCCGACTGCGTTCGCCGGGCGTTGTCGGTCGCGCCCGCGGCCATCTCCCGGGCGGATGTCGAAATCTCCTCGAGCGCGGCGACCTGCTCGGTGGCACCGTGGGCCAGATGCCGGCTCGACGAAGCGACCTCCGTTGCACCGGTGGCGACGTGTTCGGAACTGTCGGAAAGCCTGCCGATGGCCTGCCGCAACGCGGCGGCATGGCGGCGAATACCCAGCCAGGCTGTCACGAGGGCGATCGCCGTGAGGATCAGCCCCGCCAATTGCAGCAGGTCGCCCCACCTGCGAAACCGCAGCGTCGCTTCCTCCGTGCGATCATCCAGCAGCGTCACGAACTCGCCGATCGGCCCCATGATGATGGACTTGTCGGAGTGATACCTGTCGTCGTGCATGATGCGTCGGGCCAGATCGGGATCAGGAGTTCCTTTTTTTGTGTAGCCACCGCGGCCGTCATCAAACTCCCCCTTGACCGCATGCATGGCGATCGTCTCAGTCGTCACCAAAGCGTTGGAATTGTCCTCGGCCTCCTGGAGCTTGGCGAACTCCTCATCCGTGAAGCCCTGCTGCTGCATCAGCGTGCGGAGTGGCACGGTGCGGCCGTCGGGCCTGGGCTGCTTGCCGTTGCGGACGTCGAGCACGTGCCAATACTGCTTTTCATAATCGGCATCTCCCGTCACGACGTAGGTGCGGGCCAGCCGCGTAAGTTCGTCAGAGCTGGCACGCAGTTCGTTCGCCAGCCGCAGCGACTCATGCCGGTTGGCATGGCTGCGGTTCAAATCCCGCTGGTTCAGGAACGTCAGCCACGACAAGACCATCAGGCCGATGACGGGGCCAAGCGACGTGAGCAGGAGACGCTGGGTGGTGTTCATGGGGATCGGAATCGGAGGAGCCGGCCAAAAGGAATCACTTCAGGCAGTCTAGTTCCGATTTTTGACAGCCGCGGGAAGGGGTCACAACCCGCACGACCGCTGCTATCCGCCCCCCCTGGCTCCCCTACGGCCGCACCGTCACTCTGGCGGAGGGACGGGAATTGGTATCCGCGATCCAGACAATCTGGGCATCTACGCGACGCTGGCTCGCAGGCAATATTGCTCCCGTCCCGAGTTTTCCAGCCGCATCGGGTAGAATGCGGCAATGATTCGCAACCCGAAGGACTACCAGCGACAGGCGGAGCAGGAACGCTGGGAGGCTCTGCGTAGGTTGACCGTTGCCGAGTCGATCGCGATCGGTGAGGCACTGCTGACATCAGACATCATGCGACTTGCCGAATCTCCGGCGGACGATCATCCCCGGAGCCTCGCTCTTGCCTTGGGCATCACACCGAGCCCCGCTGGCGTCCAAGACAAGGAGCGGTGAGGCGGAGTCGTGTCAGCAAGCAGCTTTGATACCTTCTGCCAGTCCGCCTTCACGTTTCTCGAGGAGCAGGGTGTTCGCTATCTCGTTATCGGGGGACTCGCTGTCGTCGCCGTCGGTGAGCCTCGTACGACTGCCGATGCAGATGCGATTGTTTTCCTCTCCCCATCCGAGGCGGAGACACTCATCGGGCTGGCAGCCAATGCCGGTTTTGAACTGCAGCCAGCGGTCGAGCAGCAGAGGCTTGCCACGACGGGAACGTTGCGTTTCCGCAGAGGCAAGTTTCAGATCGACCTGATCACGGCCTCATTGCCATTTGAAGAGGCTGCCTTCCAGCGAGCGTGTCACCATGAACTGTTCGGTGTCAGTCTTCCATTCCCAAGTCCCGAAGATCTCATTCTGTTGAAGGTTCTGGCCGGTCGCGATAAGGACATGCTCGATGCCATCGGCGTTGTCCGCCGGCATCGCGATCGTCTCGACATTGCGTACCTGGAAACGACGCTCCAGCCGATCTGCGAACTGGCGGAAGATCAGTCCCCCTGGCAGCGTCTGCAGCGGGTGATTACGGATGGGCATCGAGCCGATGAAGCGTAGCGGTGTCAGCCACCTGACAGCCGCTTTTTTCAAGCGGCTTATTTTTGGAGATAGGCCAGCGTGTCGGTGTGGTGGCCGATCACCATCCACTTCCCGTTTTCCTTGCGGAGCGTGGTCGTTGTCCGGATCGACACGGGCTGCGGCTTACCGTCGATGACGTTCGCGCCCTTCTCGTAGTAGTGGGCGACGGCAAGGGATGGGCTGGCCACCACGTGCATGTCCGTCGCGTCGACCTTGCCGCCCAGTTTCTTGGCAGCCTGCTGGTCCCAGTGGGGCTCGATCTGTGCCCAGCCGACCTGCATACCGCCGACCGGGCCCATGTAGGTTGCGTCATCGGCATGCGACCAGACCGCCTTGATGGGCTCTGCATCTCCCGTGAACAGCAGATTGAGCGCCTCGTGAAACTTCCCCACGGCGGCCTTGGCCCCCTGCACATCGTCTTCAGCCGCCCGTGCATGAGCCATCGGCATGAACGAAACGGCTGCCAAGACCAGCAGTGCCACGGTGAGTCGATTGCGCATGACGAATGTCTCCGGGAAGTCGAGAGGTTCGTGGCCCTCTCCATCGAGGACGCACCCGCCGGCAATAGTAGCAGGTGCCATTCAAAGCAGCCCGCTACGCCATTGCGGGGCCACAACCGGAGGCCTGCCGCATCCCCGCCCGATGGGCGCGGCCTCAGCCTGATAGACTGCCGGGGTTTTGTGAGCTCCGCCTCACCCCGTCGAAGGGCCCTCGCATGCTTCGCCTCGCCCTGTCTCCTCTCTCACTTGCCTTGTGCCTGTGCCTCCCGTTCGCAGTCGCGGCGGCCGCGGAGCCGGCAGCGCCGACGGTCACGCCGAACGTGCTGTTCATCATCGCCGACGATGCCTCCTGCCATTTCGGCGCCTACGGCTGCTCCTGGGCCAAGACTCCCAACATCGACGCCCTCGCCGCGAACGGCCTCGTGTTTGACAACGCCTACGCGCCCACGTCGAAATGTTCGCCCTGCCGCGCCGGCCTGCTCACCGGCCGCAACCCCTGGCAGCTCGAGGAGGCAGCCAACCACTGGCCTACGTTCCCACCGAAGTTCATGGCGCTCACGGAGGTGCTCGCTGCCAACGGGATCAGCTGCGGCGCGAAGGGGAAGGTCTGGGGACCGGGCGTCGCGAAGACCGCCGACGGGGCGCAGCGCACGTGGGGCCTTCGCAACTCCGATTTCAGAAAGTTTCTGGAGTCGGCTCCGACGGACCGGCCCTTCTTCTACTGGTTTGGCAGTGCGAACCCCCATCGCAAATATGAGTCCGATGCCGGACGCGCCGCTGGCAAGAAGCCCACCGACATCGACCGCGTGCCGGCGTACTGGCCCGACAACGACGTTGTCCGCCGCGACATGCTCGACTACGCAACCGAGATCGAGGCGTATGACCGCGAGGTGGGCGACCTGATCGCGACGCTCCGTGCAAACGGCCGGGCCGAGAACACGCTCGTGATCGTGACCTCCGACCACGGCATGCCGTTCCCGCGGGTGAAGGGGCACACGTATGACATGGGCCACCGCGTGCCGCTGGTCGCCAGCTGGCCGGCTGGAATCGTGCATCCGGGCCGCCGAGCGGAGCACCTGGTCAGCCTCATCGACCTGGCGCCCACATTTCTCGAACTCTTCGCTGTGGACGGCGAGAAGGCCGGCATGACGCCTATCACGGGTGCGAGCATCGTGGACCTGTTGCGGGACAGCCCGCAGCGTGAGCGGCCGTTCGTGATCGTGGGCCGGGAGCGAAACGACGTCCGCTGCCGGCCGGGGACCGAATCAGGGCTGGGCTACCCAGCCCGGGCCATCCGGAGGGGATCGCTCTTCTACGTCCACAACTTCGCCCCCGACCGCTGGCCGTGCGGCAACGTGGAACTGGGCCTGCTCGACACCGACGACGGCCCGACCAAGTCGCTCATCGAGGCGGCCGGGCCGGATGACCGCCACTGGCAGCTCTGCTTCGGCAAGCGACCTGCCGACGAACTCTACGACCTCGCGACAGACCCCGACTGCGTGCGGAACCTCGCGACGAAGATGCCTGAAAAGACCGCGGCCCTACGCGACGAACTCTTCGCCGAACTCAGGCGGCAGGCCGACCCGCGGATCCTCGGGCAGGGCGACGTCTTCGACGCCTATCCGTCACCGAAGGCGCCTTAAGCTCCTGGGACACGCCGCCCCCCACCCGGGCCATGGATGGCTTTTGCCATAGATAGTCAGAAGATATTCAGAGCTTCGGATCGATGCGGAGCGTGCCGCTGCCCGAGCGCTGGTGGATCTCCTGACCGGCGGCCTGCACGATCACCTCGCAGGCGAGCCCCTTGACTGCGCCCATCAGCGCCTCCTCGCTCGCCTCGATCTCGAAGGCCACGTCTTTCGAATCCTTCGTGATCACCGGCAGCGGCTCGACGACGCTCACGCCCTTGGGCAGGCCGACGAGCTTCACGCTGGCATTTCCCTCGAACGGGCTCTTCTGCCGCACCGTCCAGGTGAACCGCTTCCGCTCGCCACGGCGGACGCTCTCCGGCTCGCTGGCCAACTCGACGAAGGGCTCGGCCGTGGTGATGTCCACGATCTCCGTCGAGACCCGCACGCGGCCCGCGCCAAAATACCAGCCCGCCTCGAAACCCTGCGTGGTCGTCGCCGTGACGACGAGCGGCTGGGTGCCCAGCGCCGCGTCGACGGCGGCGGAGAGCTTGAGTTCACCCTCGCTCTGCCCGGATTCGATCGTCACTTTCGGCTGTGGAGAGAGACCCTTGGGCACCCAGTCACAGAGGAATTCGACTGGTTCGTCGAAGCCGTCGCGACGCGTGATCTTCACCGGAATAGAAAGCTCGCCGCCGCGGACGATCGGTGCCCGCGGCCGCTCGATATCAATCGAGAAGGGGGCTGGCTCCGTGACGGCCAGCACGTATTGATCGAGACGCACCGTCCGCCAGGCGTCGCCGTTGTACCAACTGCAGAAGGGGAGGTTTTGCTGGGAGTGGCTGATGATCTTCTTCGCAGGATCTACCGGCCTGGCCTCCAGCGTGATGAGCGCGGCGGCGAGGGGGGCCGTGGCGTCGGCGACGAACTGGACGGGCCAGATCGTCTGGCCGGCGGGGATCCTCGGCGACACGAGTCGCACGCCCTCCGGCAGACCATGGGCCACGATCTCAAGATCGCCCTTGAACGTGCTCCCCTGACCCTGCGGCAGCGTGACGTTCACCGTCCAGCGGCCGCCCTGAGGAACGGCCAGGCTGGTCGCGCGGACCCGCTCCTGCCAGTAGAAGGCTGTGCTCGCCAACAGGGTGTAGACGGCGTCGGGCGGCTGCTCGATCTCGATGCGATAGACACCGGTGGGGCAGCCGAACCCGGTCGTGTCGCTGATCTCGAGCACATACTCACCGTCGGCCTTGGACTCCCAGACCACCGACGGATCGAGCGTGTCTTTCAGCACCGACGCGGAGTAGGCGGTCGTGCCGAAGACCTCACGATCCGCCATCGTCGAGTCGTCGGCCTGCAGTTCGATCGGGCCGGGCTTGCCCTCGGCATCGAGCGGCCGGATGCGGATCGCGGCGTCGAGCGGCGTGCCGATCGCGGCGGCGAAGACCCGCAGCCGGTAGCGATCCCCCTTTTTCACCGTCACGCGGAAGGAGTCGGTGTCGCCTGGAGCGTCGAGGGTGCCGTTGGCCGCCGCGGGCAGGCTCTCGATGCGGGTCTCAGCGGCAACCGCATCTTCAAGCACGTTGGGAAACGGGCTCGACCGCAGCAGGAGCCCCGACGGGCCATCGCCGAAATGCTCGCACGTGCCTGGCGTCTCGGGCACCTCTACCGTCTCGTCGAAGTCACCGAGCGGATCCCCGATGCATCTCAACGCCAACGGCTTGCCCGCCGGCCCGCCGGCCGGATAGGCGGCCAGCGGTCGACGATTGGTGCCGATGTGAACACAGTAGGGGCGGTCCGCGGCCATGAAGACCGTCCGCTTCACTTCGACGAACACCGAACCGTCGCGGGGCAGTTTGACCGACAGCAGGGGATCCTGGATGTGCAGCGGGTTGTCGTCATTGGCAGCCAGTTCGCGGCCCTCCTCGTCGAGGACCCGCATCGCGACGTCGAACGACGTGTCGCCAAACCGTTGGTCCGTATTGCGGACCGCATCTACCTCGATCGACAGCCGCTGGCCGGCAACGGCCGGCACCTTATAAAGGTCGATGTCGCCCGCCGGGCTGTTGCCCACGCGGCCACGCACGGTCACGTTGGGCGTCACCGCCATCGCCGTCGCGAGCGTGTCGTT
>JBILKZ010000280.1:0-2668 GCA_044376405.1 Pirellulales bacterium | reverse complement strand
CGAGCAGCACGGTGCCGCCATCGGGCACGCTCACGGTGGTGGTGACCGTCGTCATGATGAATTCGGGAAGCTGGATCGTGGTGCCGCGAGAGAAGACCTCCTGCTCGGCGCTGCTCTTGGCCTGCGTCTCCAGGCTCGCGTTCAGCCCGGCGCCGGCGGCGGCATCTCCAGCCAGGCCGGTTTTTTCGTCGCTGCTCTTGGACTTCGTGGATCGAGTGCCTTCGAACTGGAACTGTTCCACCTTGCCGATCTGTGAGAAGAACGGCACGAGCGTCAGACGCACGAACCGCCGGTCGCTGGAGACGACCGCCTGCACGTTTACGGCGGTGCCCTCGGAGAGCACGGTGATCACCGGCTGCTGGGCCGCCGCGAAATCGCCCACCACCGGCACGACACTCGTCACGAAAGGCCGCTGGGTCTGGTCGGAGATGAAGGCATTCTGGCCATTGAAGAGCGTGACCTTCGGTGCCTGCATGACATTGGATCGCGTGTTGCCCTGCGCCGCCTGGATCAGGAAGTAGGCCTCGATGTCGCTGAGGATCGCGAAGCCGAAGTTGGCGGCCGATGTGGCCGGGTCGGGCAGACCGGGAAGCGACGGCACGGTAGCACTGCCGAAGCTGTTCTGACGAAATGGAATCGAGAAGAAACTGGGATTCTGCTGCGCCACGCCGCCAGCACCGCCGAGGCCGCCAGCACCGCCGAGGCCACCACCGCCGCCGCCAAGGCCACCACCACCGCCGAGGCCACCGCCGCCGCCGAGGCCCCCGCCGCCGCCGCCGAGGCCGCCTCCCATGCCACCCGATCCAAGAGCCACGCCAGGCATGCCGGTTTGATCGAGACCAATTGTCTGGCTGCGGCTTCCTGGAGCGGCCTGGATGCCTGTCGACGATGGCGACAGCGAGGAGTTGGTCTGGGTGGGAATCGCCGTCATGTTCAGCGGCGATTGAACGCCGGTCTGGATATTGAAATCGAAGTCGACACCGATCCGTTCGAAGAAGGTGTCATTGAGCCGGATGAATCGCACCTCGATCGTCACCTGCAGGTCCTGCAGCCTGCGGAGTTGTTCGAGCAGATCGGCGATCTCCTCGTGCACCTCCTGTGTCTGACTCACCACGATGCTGAGGTTCGTCGCAAACGGCTGGATGGCGCCCTGGCCACCCACGGTGTTCCAGCTCTGCGGTGACACGGTGTTTTGAATCAGGTCGATGAGCGACTGAAAGTCGGCCTGACTGCCGCCACCCGCGGATGGACCGAACGGGATCGACGGGGTCGAGCCAGTCGCCACGCCATTTCCGCCCGCCTGGAACTGCGCCAGTGACGCGGCGTCGACGGCGGCATCGCCCGAGGCACGGCTCACGCCGTTGATGCCCGCCGGCGGCGGGCCATACTGCACGGAGGCGGCGTTCCGGGGAGTGAGCCGGGAGTAGCCGTCGCGGAGGGCCCCGGTGATACCCAGGCCGTCGGAGGAGAAATTCGGGATTGGGATCACGAGGTCGGCGACAGGATAGGAGATGCTGTAGACCTCGCCCTTCACCAGCCGAGGGCTCGTCACCTTGAGCACCTCGTCCTTGATCACGTAATCGAGGTGGAGCGGCTCGAGCAGCAGTTTGAGTGCGCTCTTCAGCGAGATCGACTGGTCGAGTGAAATCGTCACCGGCGTGTCGCTGCGAACCGCTTCCTGCTCGAGGCCGACCATGTCGAGATGGATCGGCACGTCCGCCTGCTTGGCGAGCGAGTCGAGGACGGCAGAGAGTGGCTGGTCGCGGTGCGATGCCTTCACCTTCACGCTCATCCGCTTCTGGATCTGCAGCTCAGCGGGCGTGGCCCGCGCACGTCCTTCTGCCTGGAGACGCGTTCGATTTTTCGTGAGATCCTCCCAGTCGCGGGTGGTCGGAAACTCGATCGGGCCGACGAACGGCGTCGAAGATCGCTCCACGTCCTCGGCCACATTCATGAAGCCGTCCCGCTTTTGCCCTTCGATCGACTTCTGGGTGTCGAGCCGACGGATGACGCGGCTCTGCGAGAGCAGTTGGCGAACGATCGGGTTGTCCGGGGCGAGCTGGCCGGCTTTCTTGGCGACCGCCTCCGCCTCTGGAAATCGCTGGGCGTCGACGAGCGAGTTGTATTCCTCCACGAGCATCGCCAGACGCTGGTCGACCTCGACCTTCTGGGACTTCTCACGGGCGACCCGGGCCTCGACCTGGGCGCTCTTCCGCTCCATCTCGAGTTCCCCACGGCGTTTGCCAGTCGATTCCTCGATGTCGCGTCGGGCTCGTTCGATCCTCTGCTGAAGTTGGTTTCGCACCTTTTCGGGCACCGCCGGGTCGGCAATTTTGGCGGCCGCATCGTCGAGCAGGGCGAGGGCGTCGGCGGGCGATCGCTGCGCGGTGCGTCGGGCCTCGAGTTGCTTGGCGGCGACCTCGGCCGAGATCCGCGCCACGAGGAGGTCATCGGGAACGCCAGCGACGGCTCCGCTCTCGGCAGATGGACGGGCGGTGGTCGGGCGGGCGTTCTCTCCAGACTTGGATATCGCCTCTTCCAAGACTCGTCTCGCTGCGGCTGCTTCTTCGCTGGCCGCCGGCAGTTCCTCCGTGCCGGGCTCGACGGCCAGGATCGCACGCGTTCCGCCCAGAGCGATCAACAGGCAGGCCAGGCCAAGCGTGGCCAC
>JBILKZ010000053.1:0-24397 GCA_044376405.1 Pirellulales bacterium | reverse complement strand
CCCTGAGCGCCAGCGACGGGATCTTGGCCTCTCGATCCCCCGGCTTGCGCCGGGGGCTTGTATGCGTGCATAAAAGCCCTGAGCGCCAGCGACGGGATCACGCCGGCTGTTTTTGAGGTATACATAGAGTCTCCGGATTCACCGGAAAACCGGGCACATCACGCCATGCCGCGACCTTCCGACGAGGACCTGTTTCAAAGCTCGACGATGACGTTCGGCGAGCATTTGGAGGAGTTGCGGGTCTGCCTGATTCGCGGCGCGCTCGGGCTGGCGATCGCCGTGCTCATCGGGTTCTATGTGGCCCGGCCGGTGGTCCACATGATCGAGGAGCCTCTCCGCCGGGCGCTCGGCAAGTATTACTCCGAGCGGGCGATCGAGACCTTCGACACCTGGCAGCCGCGGCAGGCCGGCGGCCCTCCCCTGCCCTACTCCCGCGACGAGATCATCGACGCCGTCGAGCGGCACGGGATGTCGTTCGAACTTCGGGAGGTGCATCCCGACCGGCTGCGACGCGTGCTCGACCCGGTCGCCAGTGACACGATGGTGCTGCCCTCCCCGCAAGCGGCCACGGCCGGGCCGCCCGTTGCCGGCGGGGCTGCGGCGACGGCATCCGCAGGCAAGGCAGGGCCCCCGGCCCCGGCCTTCTCGCTCGACGCGCTCGTGCCAATGCTTCTTTGGCAGCCGCTGTCGCGGGATCCGCGGGTGAGCATCACGACCTTGAGCGCCCAGGAGGCCTTCGGCATCTACGTGAAGGCCGCACTCCTCACCGGCGTCGTGCTGGCGAGCCCGTGGATCTTCTACCAGCTCTGGATCTTCGTGGCGGCCGGCCTCTATCCCCACGAAAAACGCTGGGTCTGGCTCTTCCTGCCGATCAGCATCGGGCTCTTCCTCGCCGGCGTGTCACTGGCGTTTTTCTTCGTGTTCGACTTCGTGCTCGACTACCTGCTCGAATTCAACGAGTGGCTCGGGCTCGACCCCGACCCCCGCATCAGCGAGTGGCTGGGGTTCGTGCTCATTCTGCCGATCGGCTTCGGCCTGGGCTTCCAGCTGCCGCTGGTGATGCTGTTTCTCGAACGCATTGGGGTGTTCGATGCGGCCACGTATGCCTCGCAGTGGCGGATCGCGGTGATCGTGATCTTCGTGGTGTCGGCCATTCTCACGCCCGCCGACCCCTACAGCCTGCTCTTTCTGGCGATCCCTCTCTGCCTGCTCTACTTCGGCGGGCTGGCGATCTGCCGGTGGGTGGCGGCCGCGGAAGGGAAGTCGGCGGGGGATCAGCGACTGGCCACGAAGGCCAGCCAGTAGAAGACCGTGCCGGTGACGGCGGTGAGCAGCAGGTCGAGGGCGGCCAGCCTCGCCATGACGCGATGCCTTGGGCCGTGGGTGCCGGGCGTAGGCGGCACCGGAAACCGCAGGAACGCCTCCCAGACCACCCAGACCCAGAGTACGAGGGTCGAGACCGCGAATACGAGATGGATGCCCAGGGCCGTGAGCACGCCGGCAGGCCACCAGGGGTTCTGGCCGGCCGCGGCGGCACGCACCTTCCAGTCGCTGATCAGCCTCACGTCGATCTCGAAGACCACGATCGCCGCCAGCAACGCCCCGGCGATGAAGATCTGCAGCCGCTTGTGGGCCGCGTAGGCCCGCCGGTTGCGGACTAGATGAATGCTCCAGGCCAGCACCGGCAGCAGGGCGATCAGGCCCACGAGCACCAGGTCCATGCCAAACGAGGCCCGCGTCCCGAGAAAGCCGTCGATGCCTGGGAGCGGAACGGCGGGGGCGGCAAGCTGGTTCAAGGAGCGGTCCTTCGCGGCCAGGGGGGCAGTGAGGCAGATCATTGTAATCGGCTCAGACGCCGACCGCGATTTGCAGCGGCTGTTCAAGCGGCGATACGATCGGGCGGCCAAGAGTCTCAGCGGCACCCGGCTCGACCGGGATATCGCTGTGAGTGCGGCGGCCGAGTGGCGAAACAGGCAGACGCACGGGACTTAAAATCCCGTGGAGAGTGATCTCCGTGCGGGTTCGATCCCCGCCTCGGCCAGTACATTGCGGGAGCGGATGATCCCGTCGCTGGCGCTCGGGGCTTGTATGGGGCAATAAAAGCCCCCGGCGCAAGCCGGGGGATCAAGCGGCCGCAACATCCCGTCGCTGGCGCTCGGGGCTTGTATGGGGCAACAAAAGCCCCCGGCGCGAGCCGGGGGATCAAGCGGCCGCAACATCCCGTCGCTAGCGCTCAGGGCTTGTATGGGTCAATAAAAGCCCCCGGCGCAAGCCGGGGGATCAAGCGGCCGCAACATCCCGTCGCTGGCGCTCGGGGCTTGTATGGGGCAACAAAAGCCCCCGGCGCAAGCCGGGGGATCATGCACCCAACGGCCGCCGCCTACCGCCGCTGGCTGAAGTTCCGGGCGGCCTGGCGGGCCATGAGGAACCGCCGCAGGCCGTTCACGATCCGCTGTGGCGGCTGGGAAGCTGACTGGCTGAACAGCGGCGTCTGGCCGTCTTCGGTGACGATCAGCTCCACCGCATCCGGCCCCAGCTCCACCCCGCCGAGGAGGTGCTCCAGGTTCTGGTCCGACTGGGAACCGTCCTGCTCGGTCGCCGGCACGGTCGCCACTACGAAGTTGTCGTGGGCAAAGGACTCGAATTCCGGGTCTTTGATCAGGGATGCAACCTGGGACAACGCCTTCGAGTTGCCGCTCTTGGACACCAGCAGCAGCATGGGACGCTGGGCCGTTTTCGCCGTTTCCACAGCCTTGTCGAGCGACGGGAGCACCCGGTCGGACGAGACACTGGCCGTCTTTTCAACGGGAGCCGGCACATGGCTGGCAAACTGGGCAACCCAGGTATTGGGCGACTGACCCGTGTACCCGGACTGAAGGGCGAGTTTTTGGCCGTCGGGCCCGATCAGCAGGGCGCTGGGAAACGTGCGGACGCCGTATTTGATGCAGACCTGCGACCGCTCGGAGCGGACGGCCTGGGAAATCCCGTGCTGCGGCAGGTCGATCATGAGGAGCACAACCCGGCCGTTAGCCCAATCGAGGAACGTGTCGGTCGCCAGGACATTGTCTTCCAGCGTCCGGCAGTGGGGGCACCAGTCGCTCCCCGTGAAGATTGTCAGGACCGGGCGGCCGGTATCCCGGGCCGTTTCCATGGCCGTCTCGTAGCTTGTCAGCCAGCGGTCGGATGCCTGGGCCAGGCTGCAAGAGAACGCGGCGGCCGCCAGAAATGCGGCGACGGCCAGCCCCAAGGCCGGGAATCGAGGGGCCTGCAATCGAAAGGCCGAGACGCGGCCATTCCGAATGGTCTGGGGGAAGAGGCTCAATGACACCCGCCGAAGGCGGACTGCGTTGCGGACACTGATCATGGCTTGCTCCCCGTAAACGACCCCTTCTGTCATCGGGCAGAAGAAGGCGTTTCCAAGAGGTTTCGTTTCTGAGTGATCCAAGGAATCCGAGGAATCCCGCGAACTCCAGGCTTCGAACCTAGCCGCAAGCCAAAAATCCGTACAACGCGCCAAGCACCCCAAATTACCCAAACCACCGAACGCGCCTGTTTGCGTCGGTTTTGTTGGACTTACGACGAGTCTGGAACCCCTTCCAGCAAGGGACCAAACGGGGCGAGGCCCGCCGGGGTTTCCGGCGGGCCTCGCTTTGAGACGTTGCTGTCAGGCGGCCTCGAGGGCCGTGCAGCCGTGAATCTAGAACTGCCAGATCGCGTCGCAGCCGCCATAGAGCTGGCCGTACTCGTTGAAGTTCCGGCCGTAAGGCAACGCGGCCTTGTTGCCGTAACCATCGGGCGAGTACCAGTCATAGCGAACTTCAGGCCGCACGATGAAGTTGCGGTTGGGCTTCCAATTGAGGCCCCAGGTCGCCTGCCAGAAGTTCCCCTGGTAACCGCCGGCCCAGTTGCCTGGCCCCTGCGGCACACCGGCGACGAAATTCCGCTGGCCGGAGATCACGCGGTAGCCGTTGTTGTCGCGGAACCACTCGAGCCGCATGCCGCCGACCAGCGTCTCGCTGATGTTATAGAACAGGTACTGGTTGATGCCGTACCACTGAGCGGTGCCGGCTTGGCCGACGCCACTGTTAAGGGGGAGAGCATAGCTTCCCGCGTTGAACTGCCAGCCGTTGTCGTTCTGGAACACGTAGGTCCACTTGTCGTTCAGCTCGTTCGTGTAGACCGTGCTGATGATCGAGCGATTGCCCACCAGGTTCGAGGCGAAATTCGGGCCACCACCGAGGATCGGCTCGTTGCCGCTTGACGTTGTGATCGTGAGTGCCTGGGTTTCGTCGGAGTTCTTGAACGACACGCCGCCCAGGAACGCCGCATTGCTGTTGGCGCCCGGATAGCTGGAATTCGCAATCGGGATGCTGTTGATGGGATCGCTGTAGTTATCCCAGCCGTTCGTGATACCGGCATACACCGTCATCTGGTCGTTGGCCTTCCAGGTGTCGAGGATGCCGGTGTGGGTGAACGGCTCGCCGTACTGCATCGTGTAGGCGTGCGTGTAGAAGAAGTTGCCGATGGCCGGCACGACCTCGTACCCGATGATCGTGTAGAAGTGGCCGACCTTGACGGCATGGTTGTTGTAACCCGCTTCCGCGTAGAGCTGCGGGATGGCCAAGCCATAATAACGGTTGCCCCACGACGGCTGGCCGGGAACGGTTTGGTTCAGCAAATTGCCGTCCAGGCCGCGGGCAGTGGTGTAGACGTAGTCGGTGCCGTAGAGCAGGTCTACGCGTCCGCCCCAGTCCATCCCGCCGTCTTCGGTGTCGAGCACCTTTTCATTGACGAGGTAGAGCTGGTTCATCTGGCCCTGCCAGTTGCGGTCATTGAACGTGATCGGACCGTTCCAGGGCGAGCCCCAGTTGTTGGCGCCGATACCGGCATTGACCCAGCCGTAGGTGGCGATGCCCTTCTCCTTCATGAACTCAGTCTCGAGGTAGCGGTTCGGCACGGCCGTCTCGGCTTCCTCTTGAGCTTCCTGCGGGGGCAGTGCCCGCAGCTGGTAGGCATCTTCCTGAGGCACGTTTGGAAGGACCGGCGCCTGTGCCCAGGCGGTCGTGGCGGTGAGTAAAGAGGCTGCCACCCAGAGTGGTAGCTTGAAGCGAAGGCATCGCATGATTGTGCAGGCTCCCAAAGTCATCGGTGTGATTCGCACGGTGTGCGAGGGCGTGAGTGACATCCATCGGGAGTCGCACGTGCCACGTCCGCCACTACGGACACGCATTCCCCCCGATCCTAGATCTGGTATCGACGCGGGCGGCCGCCAAAGATGGTGCCGGTTTGCGAGCCCGCAAGGTTGACGCGTTCGATACCGGGCCGTGGCAGACCTTGCCGGCTGGGTGAAGAACACCAGCGGATTTCGCCGCTTTCAGCCAGCGGGGGCGAGAGCGCCTTCCAGCAGGGCCGCCACAAAACGCTCGGGAGAGAACGCCTCTAGATCGTCGGCCGATTCGCCAAGCCCGACGAACTTCACCGGCAGGCCGAACTGCTCCGTCACCGGCACGATCACGCCGCCGCGGGCCGAGCCGTCGAGCTTGGCCAGCACGATGCCGGTGCAGCCGGCCGCCTCTTTGAAGCCCTTGGCCTGCGAGAGCGCGTTCTGGCCGGCGGTCGCATCGATCACCAGCAGCACCTCGTGCGGTGCATCGGGAATCTGCTTGGCGATCACGCGGCGGATCTTGGAAAGCTCCTGCATCAGGTTCGACTGCGTCTGCAGCCGGCCGGCCGTGTCGATGATGCAGACGTCGAACGATCCTTCCAGGGCCCGCGCGACAGCGCGATGGGCAACGCTAGCCGGATCACAGCCGGGCTCACCTCGCACGATCTCGGCGCCGAGCCTGCCGGCCCACATCGAGAGCTGCTCGACCGCCGCCGCGCGGAACGTGTCGCCCGCCCCGAGCACCACCCGCTTCCCTTCCCGCGTGAACAGCCTCGCGAGCTTGGCGATCGACGTGGTCTTGCCCGATCCGTTGACCCCCGTGACGAGGATCACCGTCGGGCCGGATGGGGCCGACGCCACCGCAGCCCCGGTCTGCTCGAGCCGGCCGAGGAGTTGCCGGCGGATCGAATCGATCACGACCTCGGGGTCGACCACGCGGGCCCGCAACCGCTCCCGCACGTCGACGACGATCGCCTCGGCCGCGGCCGGCCCCATATCGGTGCGGATCAGCGTGGCACGAAGCTCCTCCAGAAACTCCTCGTCGACGAGCCGCCCTTCGCGCTTGAAGAGGTCGCGGACATCGGTGTTGAGCACCCGCGCGGTCTTGGCGAGTCCGGCCCGCAGCCGGTCGAGCAGGCCACCGCCGGACCGTGCCCCCTCCGCCGCTGTGTCGGCGGACACGGCTTCCGCCGCGGTGAACTCGCCGGCAGGTGTGGGGGGAGCGTCGGTCGTGGGCTTGCGGCCAAAGCGAAAGAGTGCCATCACGAGTCTTTCTGTCAGGAGGACGCCGGGGCATCGTCTGCGGGCGCGCCGTCGCGTTCGGCGAGCAACTTCCCGAGAATGCCCGCCACGAACCGCGGCGAGGCTTCGGTGCCGTAGCGACGGGCCAGTTCGATGGCCTCGTTCACCGCGACCGGGCCCGGCACGTCGGTGTGCAGGAGTTCGAAGGCTGCCAGCCGCAGGACGGCCCGGTCGGTGGCCGCCATCCGTGCCACCCGCCAGTTCTGGCTCCGTGCGTCGAGCTCCGCATCGAGTGCAGCCTGCTCGGCCTGCACACCCTCCACGAGCAACCGCGCGAAATCGACGAGCGAGGCGGCCCTGAGTCGGCCCTTCAAGAACCGCTCACGATGCTGGAGGCGTTCGAGATCGTCCGCGCCTGGGTTCGCCTCGATCTGGTAGAGCGACTGAAGGGCGACCTCACGGGCTCGGCTGCGGCTGGGCATGGAGATGGAAACGCGAGGGTGATGCGGCGAAGCTGTCAGGAACCAGTCGGGCAGGAACCAGAACGACCGGGAAGCGAGATCATGAGCGAGATCATCTCGATGGCCGCTGTTGCACACTCGGCGCCCTTGTTGCCGCCGCCAGCGTAGCCCGTAGCAGCGTCGCCGCCGGCCCGGGCCAGAGCCTGCGCGAGGGTATCGCAGGTGAGCACGCCAAACAAGACAGGCAGGCCCCGCGTGCGGCCGATCGCCTCGATGCCACCGCCCACGGCGCGGGCGATGTGCTGGTCGTGCGTCGTCTCCCCGCGGATGATCGCGCCCAGACAGAGCACCGCCGCGTAGCGGCGGCTCGCCGCCAGCTGATCGGCGATGAACGGCAGCTCGAACGCTCCCGGTACCCAGGCCACGTCGATGCGGTCGGCGGGCAGCCCGGCCGCCACGAAGGTGGCCACGGCCCCGTCGAGCAGCCGCCTTGTGATCGAGTCGTTGTAGCGGGCCACCACGACCGCCACACGCACGGTGGGCGGCAGCCGGTCATCATGGCCCTGGAAGACGTTCACGCCGTTGCTCATGCCAAGTTGCTCATGATGTCTGGTGGCTCATGACTTCAGGCTCATGAGGAACTCGCTGTTCGACTTCGTCTTCAGCAGGCGGTTGACCAGCAGTTCCATGGCATCGGTGGGGTTCATCTCGCCGAGCACTCGCCTCAGCACGCAGACCCGCCGATATTCATCGGGCTCCATCAGCATCTCCTCCCGGCGGGTGCCGGAGCGGTTGATGTCGATGGCCGGGTAGATCCGCTTGTCGACGAGCCGGCGGTCGAGCACGATCTCGTTGTTGCCGGTGCCCTTGAACTCCTCGAAGATCACGTCGTCCATCTTGCTGCCGGTGTCGACCAGCGCTGTGGCGATGATCGTGAGCGATCCCCCCTCCTCCACCTTGCGGGCACTGCCAAAAAACCGCTTCGGCCGCTGGAGGGCATTCGAGTCGACACCGCCAGAAAGGATCTTGCCGGAGTTGGGCACCTCGGAATTCCAGGCACGGGCCAGCCGCGTGATGGAGTCAAGGAAGATCACGACGTCGCGACCATACTCCACCAGCCGCTTCGCCTTCTCCTGCACCATGTCGGCCACCTGCACGTGGCGGCTGGCGTTTTCATCGAAGGTCGAGCTGATCACCTCGCACGACGGCCCCCGCACCTGCCGCTCCATGTCGGTGACCTCCTCCGGCCGCTCGTCGATGAGCAGCATGAAGACGTAGGCTTCGGGATAGTTGGCCAGCACCGCCTTGGCCATCTTCTGCAGCAGGATCGTCTTGCCGGCCCGCGGCGGGCTCACGATCAGGCCGCGCTGGCCGAAGCCGATCGGCACGATCAGGTCGACCACCCGCATCGCGACCTCCTCGGGCGTCGTCTCGAGCACGATCCGTTCGTCGGGGTGGAGCGGCGTGAGGTCGTCGAAGAAGACCCGCGTCGAGAGCTTGGCAGGATCCTCGCCGTTGATCGCCTCGACCCGCAGGAGCGCGAAATACCGTTCGCTCTCCTTGGGCGGCCGGATCTGACCGGCGATGCTCATGCCGTTGCGGAGGCCGAAGCGGCGGATCTGGCTGGGCGAGACATAGATGTCGTCGGGGCACGACAGGTAGTGGTGTTCGGGGCTACGGAGGAAGCCAAACCCGTCGGGCAGGATCTCGAGCGTGCCTTCGCCGAACATCAGGCCGTTGAGCTTCACCCGTTCCTTCAGGATGCGGAACACGAGGTCGTTCTTCTTGACCCCGGTGACGTCGCCGATCTCCTCCTGCCGGGCCAGATCGACGAGTTCCTGCATCGACAGTTTCTGCAGGGCCGCGATCTGCGTGTCGCCCTTCTTCAGCGACTCGTAGTGTTCGCTGATATCGGCGCCGTCCTTCACCTCCGCGGCGATCTCCTCCGCGAGCGACATCGGTTCGCGCTCAAGATCGTCGTGCGGAGTGTTGGTATCGGGCGGAGACATGAATAGCCTTTCGGCGCGGGAACGGGCCGCGGAGCGGGGGCGGGAGAGAGAAGCGGAGGCGGGATGAAGAAGCGGAGGCGGGATGAAGAAGAGTGCGGGCGGGGAGGTCGACCCCTGCCCAGTTGAACGATCCTGGAAAGGACCGTCACCAGGACCAGGGAACGGAACCAGCCGAATCACCCCCGCTCGAGCGCCGTCGCCAATCAGCCGGAGAGTCCTGACCAGATGCTATCGACCTGAGCCAAAGTATAAGCCAAATCCCCTGAGGCATCCACGGTCGACATTTTTTCCGACGGGAGCCCCACAGCCGCGTATTTCCTGTTCCAGGCGGCTTCCCGGGCCTCCTGCTGCGCCGGATCCCAGTGCCGTGCCGCCAGCCGCTTCCGGCGGATCTCCTCGGAGCACGAAACCTCCACCAGCCGATCGCAGCGATCAGCCCAGCCGGCCTGCACAAGGAGCGGCACATCCAGCACGACGACCGCATTGCCGCCGTCCTCATCCTCGCGAGCCCGGATCAGCGTGAGCTGGGCTTCGATCCTGCTGCGGACACGGGGATGCACGAGGGCTTCGAGCCAGTCCAGTGCCCGGGCATGGTCTGGCGTGGGGCCGAACACCCGATCGGCGATCGCCCGCCGGCGGATGCGGCCGTCGGCATCGAGCACCTCGCTGCCGAAGCGATCCGCGATCTGCCTGACCACGTTGCCCTCCTCGAGCACCTCGTGGGCGATCCTGTCGGCGTCGATGACGTGGGCACCGTGCGCCGCGAACCGCTGGGCGACGGTCGATTTGCCAGCGCCGATCCTGCCGATGAGGCCGATGATGATCATGACAACGGTTGTCGTTCGCCGCGGTCCGAATTGCAAGTTTCCAGAGCCGGTCGCACGGCGAGCATGCGTTTCCAGCAGTCCCGTTGACCGGGCGATGCCTGTTCCGCATAGTTTTCCACACAGGTTCGCGTCAGCCCTCGGGAGCGTGCGATGTCGGCCGTGATCGATCTGCTGGCAGACCTCGTCGCCATCGACAGCGTGAACCCCGCCCACGGCGGCCCCGGCGAGGCTGGGGTGGGCAGGCTGCTGCTCGGCTTCTTCGGCCGCCACGGCATCGAGACGTTCACGCAACCGGTGCTGCCCGGCCGGGAGAACGTGATCGCCGTGTTGCCCGGCGCCGACCGATCGCGGCGGATCATCCTCGAGGCCCACATGGACACGGTGTCGGTCGATGGGATGACGATCCCGCCGTTCGAGCCGGTCATGAGGGAGGGGCGGCTCTACGGCCGGGGCGCCTGCGACACGAAGGGCGGACTCGCCGCGATGGCCCAGGCTGTCGTCGATCGCGCCGCCTCACGGCAGCCGCCCCCCTGTGACGTCTGGCTGGCGGCCGTGGTGGACGAGGAGCACGCCTACCGGGGCGTCGTCACGCTCTTGGGTAACGCCACGGCCGAGGCGGCGATCGTCGCCGAGCCGACGAGCCTGCGGATCGTCACGGCGACGAAGGGCTGCGTCCGCTTCCAAATCAGGGTCGATGGCCGCGCCGCCCACTCCTCGCGTCCAGAACTGGGAACCAGCGCGATCCTGGGGGCCGCCCGGCTCGCGCTGGCCATCGATGAACTGCATCGCGGCCTCGCCGCCACTGTCCACCCACTGCTGGGGCCAGCCACCGGCAGCATCGGCATCATCTCCGGGGGCACGCAGATCAATATCGTGCCCGAGACCTGCACGCTCGCGATCGACCGGCGGCTCCTCCCGGGGGAATCGCCGCAGGGAGCCCTGGCCGAATACCAACGAATCATCGACATGCTGGCGGCCCGCGATGCCTCTTTCCGGGCGACGCTCGAGCCCCCCCTGCTCGTCGACGAAACGCTCGAGACGGCAGCCGACGCCCCCGTGGTGCGGGTCGCCTCCGCCGTCGCCTCCGAAGACTCATTCGATCCTGTCGTGGTCGGCGTGCCCTATGGCAGCGACGCGAGCAAACTGTCGCGGCATGGCATCGACAGCATCGTGTTCGGGCCCGGCAGCATCGATCAGGCGCATGCCGCCGTGGAGTTCGTGCCTACCGCAGAGGTGGAGCGTGCCGCGGCGTTCTACGGCCGGTTCATCGACCGGTTTGGGGACGGCAGCCGGCCGGCGTCATCTGGTCGTTGACCGCGGCGGCGAACTCCGCCAGCGGCCGACCGCGGCGAGCAGGCGGTCGATGTCGTCTGTCGTGTTGTAGCCGTGGACCGCGATCCGGATTCGCCCGGCATGGTGCATCACGCGGATCGATTCCCGTTCGAGGAGGTCGTGCAGCCGCTGGCTGTCGGCGTGCTGGAAGGCGAGGATCCCACCGGGCCGGGCCGCCTCCGCCGGGCAGAGCAGTTCGATACCGGCCGCCGCGAACCCCACAGCCGCGCGGGAGACGAGCGGGTCGGCGTGGGCCGTGATCGCATCGACACCGGTTGATTCGATGAACGAGAGCGCCGCCTCGAGCGCGTAGATGGCGGCGAAGTTCGGCATGCCCACCGCATAGCCTGCGGCGCCGCGGCGGACTGCCGCCCGTTCGAAGCGGTCGGCGTCGAAGGCGTTCTCAAGGTGATGCCAGCCGCCGGCCCGCGGCGTGAGCCGGTCGGCGGCGGCGGTGCGGACGCCCACGATGCAGCCGCCGTGGAGGCCGAGCACCCATTTGTGCGTGCTCGAGATGATGAGATCGGCGCCGGGGCAAAGCCGGGGCACGCGGCCGAGCGCCTGCGTCACGTCGACGGCGATCAGGGCGTCGGGCGCCAGGCGGCGGACCATCTCATGGACTGCGTCCCAAGCGAGGTGGTGGCCGTTCCAGAAGCTGACGAGCGACAGCTGCACGAGCCTCGTCCGCGGCGAGAGGAGGCTTTCGAGGTCGGAAACGTCGAGGCAACCAGCTCTCGCCTTCCATAGCCGTGGCGTGCATCGCGCCGTCGGCACCAGCCAGGGGGTGACACCCGCGGGAAAGTCGAGGTCCGACATCACCACTTCGTCACCCGCATCGAGATCGAGCGCCGTGGCGAGCAGGTTGTAGGCCTCCGACGAGCAGGAACAGAACGCCACCTCCTCTGGATGCATGCCGATCATCCGCGCAGCCACGCCCCGACAGGCCACGAGCCGGGCAAAGTGGGCGTCCCTGCCATGCATGCCATCGAGCTTGTCGCGGAGATAGGCCTGCACGGCCCCCTGCACGGCGGGCGGCGGAATGCCCTCGGCCGCCGTGTTGAGGTAGGCCTGGTCCGCGAGCACGGGGAAGTCGCGGAGCCGCGAGTCGGGCGTCAGCATCTCATCCCTTCTCGCACTCGGCCCAGGTGCCACCCTCGTGCACCGACACATCCAGCGGCACCTCCAACGTCATTGCCTGCTGCATCTCGTCGACAACGATCCGCGTGACGGCCTCGGTTTCCGCGGCAGGGGATTCGAGCAGGAGTTCGTCATGGATCTGCAGCACGATCTTCGCCTGCGTTGCCATCGCCTTGAGCTTCCTGTCCACACCCAGCATCGCCAGTTTGATGAGGTCGGCGGCCGAACCCTGCACGACCGTGTTGATCGCGGTCCGCTCAGGGAGCGAGAGGGCGAAGACACCGGCGGCGGTTCGCCGCCCCGCGCGATCGCGAACTCCCGAGATCGCCCGACGCCGCCCGAGCATCGTCGTCACGCAGCCGTCGCGGCGGCAGCGGTCGAGCACGTCGTCCATGAACGCCGCGGCACCGGCGAAGGAGCGGAAGTAGGCCAGGATGAACGCAGCGGCTTCGGCCTGCGGGATGCCGAGCGCCTTGGCCAGTCCGAAACTGCTCTGACCGTAGAGAATGCCGAAGTTCACCGCCTTGGCTGTCCGCCGCATCGCGGAGGTGACCACCGACGGCTCGATGCCAAACACCGCCGCTGCGGTGCTGGTGTGGATGTCCTCGCCAGCAGCGAAGGCCCGTCGCATCGCCTCGTCGCCTGAGAGATGCGCCAGGATGCGCAGCTCGATCTGCGAATAGTCCGCCGCGATGAACCGCCAGCCGGACTCGCGGGGCAGAAACGCGGCGCGAATCTGCTGCCCCTCGGCCGTGCGGGTGGGGATGTTCTGCAGGTTGGGGTCGCTCGAACTCAACCGCCCGGTGGCCGTCACGGTCTGGTTGAACGACGTGTGAATCCTGCCGGTCGTCGGCTCCACGAGCGTTGGCAGGCTGTCGACATAGGTGCTCTTCAGCTTGGCATACTTGCGATGCTCGAGCAGCAGGGCGGGCAGCGGGTGCATCGACGCGAGTTCCTCGAGCACCTCGGCGTCGGTGCTCGGGCCGGTCTTTGTCCGCTTCACCACCGGCAGCCCCAACTCGTCGAAGAGCACGGCACGCACCTGAAGCGGCGAGGCGATCGCGAAGGGATGCCCTGCCAGGGTGTGAATCTCCGTCTCGAGCGCGGCGAGCCTGTCGGCATACTGCGTTGAGAGGGCAGCCAGCGTCGCCAGGTCGATCCGCACGCCCCGGTATTCCATGGCGGCAAGCACCACGGCCAGCGGCATCTCCAACTCGGTGAAGAGCTTGGCGAGGCCCGCCTCCGCGAGCGCCACCGGCAGGCGGACCGCCAGTTCCCGCCCGATGCGGCAGGCAGCCACGGCCTGTGCCGCGTCGGTCGGCTGGTCGAGGATCGCCCCGTCACCGCCGTTCGGCATCACGACGCTGACATCGATGCCGTTGCGGAGGCTCACCTCCGCGAGGCCCAGGTTCCGTTCACCCGCATCGATCAGGTAGGCGGCAAGCATCGTGTCGAAGGCACAGCCAGCCAGCTCGACCCCCATGGCCAGCAACGACAGGCTGTGTCGCTTGAGATCGTGGCCGGTCTTGGGAACCGCCGGGTCGGCCAGCAGCCCGCGGAGCGAGGGGCTGGCCGCGAGTTGATCGGCCGTCACCCAGGCGGCGACATCACCGGTCGCCAACGCCAGGCCCGCCGGCGGCGACATGCTGGTGACGCGGCCGTCGATGCCGGCTCCGCGCACGCAGCAGATGGCGATCGGGGCCGTGGCCCGCAGCCGCGCGACGACGGTCTGCAGGGCCGCCTCATCGACCGGTAGCTCGTGCGGTGTCTGCGACAGCGGGATCCCGGAGCCGCTCGCGGCAGACGAGGCAGTGCCGCCGCCGTTCGTACGATCCGTCGCCGGTTCCGCGTCGGTGCCGTCGAGATCGAAGAGGGTCTGCGTGCTGCGGTTCCGCCCAGCCGCAGCCGGTGCGCTGGCTGCCCGCGCGGGCGCGGACTGCAGCACCTTCGAGAGCAGGCTCTTGAACCCCATCTCGCGGAGGAAATCGGCCAGCGCAGCCGCATCCGGGGCATGGCGCAGGCCCGTCTCCCACGGGATGGCGATCGGCACGGCCGTGTCGAGCCGAATCAGCTCCCGGCCCGCGCGGGCGGTATCGGCGTGCAGGCGGAGATTCTCGCGCCGCTTCGCGCCGGCGACGTCGTCGGCATGCGCGAGCAGATGGTCGAGCGTGCCATGGGTCTTGAGCAGTTCGGAGGCGATCTTCGGGCCGATGCCGGGCACTCCCGGCACGTTGTCGACCGCATCACCCACGAGTGACAGAAAGTCGACGACCTGATCCGGCCTGATGCCCCAGTCGACCAGCAACTCCTCCGCACCGAAGAGGACGTTGTTCCGCAGGTTCAACAGCCGCACGTGGTCGCCCAGCAGCTGCCGCGCGTCTTTGTCGGACGTGGCGATGACGCAGTCGCCGCCCGCCGTGACGGTGCGGACGGCGATGGTGGCGAGGAGGTCGTCGGCCTCGAAGCCAGACCGTTCGAGGCACGGAATGCCCATCACATCGAGCAGTCGCCTGATCAGCGGAACCTGCGGCACGAGGTCGGCGGGCATCTCCGCGCGGGTGGCCTTGTAGGCCGCAAATTTCTCATGGCGAAACGTCGGGCCGGGCGCATCGATGGCGCAGACGAGATAGTCGGGCTTCTTCTTCTCGATGATGTCGAGCAGGTCGCGAGCGAAGCCAAACACGGCCGACACCGGCGTGCCGTCGGGTGACGCCATCTCCGGCAGCGCATGGAAAAGCTGGTAGACCCGAGAGAACGTGTCGATCGCCCAGACCGTCTTCCCGCGCAGATCGGGATCGGGCGTCGATGAGGAGGCTGTGTCGGTCGGCATGAATGGTTCCAGAGGCGGTGGCAGCATACCGGCAACCGAACACTTCACGCGACGGTTCGGGGCTGCCCACGCCCCGTCGCCGGACGTTCGCTACGGGCATCCTGCCCTTCGCTCACTCGATGCTGACTGCGCTCCGGCATCCTGCCTGCGCTGGTCAGCAACGCCGGCTCTCGGGGCATGGGCAGCCCCTCACGGATTCATCAAGGGCCGGAACGAATGCGGGAGCCGGGGATCGGCGGAAGCTCGAGGAGCTGGCTTCACGAAAAACACGACATCCTGTCGTTTTTTCTTGGCAAACGCAGTTTGCTGGTGCTCCGCATGGCATCCTGCCATGCAGTCATGGGGGAGCCGGGGATCGGCGGAAGCTCGAGGAGCATTAGGATTTTTCGACCTTCTGGGGAATGAGCTGCCGTAGGTCGTGGAAGGAGAAAAAGCCGTAGCGACGAGACTTCTGCCGTCCCCGGCGGCGCGCCACCTCGATGGCCGAACCATTGCTTCCAGCCGAGACTGGCGTGAAGTCAATCGCCGCTCGGCGGTTCGTACTCGAAGTCTTTCCACTTCATCGCGCGGCGGAAGGGCTCGATGCGGAGCACCACTTCGCCGTTCTGGAAGATCCGCACGGTGCCGCTGGTCTCGCTCACCGCCACCGCCACGCTCCGCGTGCGGCGGGTGATGGCAGCCGCCGCCCAGTGCCGGGCGCCGAGGCCCTTCGCCACCGAGACATTCTCCGCAGATGCATCGATGTAGCGGGCGGCTCCCTCCACCGTGCCATCGGGTCCGACCACGAAGGCGCCGTCGAGTTGGGCGATCTCCTTGATACCCTCGCGGACGCGGGGGTCGGTGAGCTTCCGCTCCGAGCGGCTGTAGCCACGCACGGGATCGAAGCCCGTGCTGTGGCTCGACTGCATCACCTTGCGGGTGTCGCCCACCACGAAGAGCGTGCCGACGGGCTTTCCCTCACGGCCCTCACGGCCGATTTCCACCGCGAGGTCGACGACCATCTTGAGCGTCTCGAGCGGCACCTTGGTCTCGAGGTTGCGGAGGTCGCGGCTGGTGAGCTGGCCGAGATGCTCCTCGAGGCGGAGCACGCTGACCGAGTCGATCGTGCCGGCCTCGAAGCCGCTGTAGATTGCCACCACCTGGGCCTCAGGTGCGATCATCTCCGCCGCCACGCACTCCAGCAGCGCCTGCGTGAGCCGCTCGTGCACCGGCAGTCCCGCCACGTCGAGCGGCACACCGCGGAGACCATGATCCGACACGCCGGCCAGGTGGGCGTCGTCATCGGCTGCCACCAGCATGGGGGCGGCTCCCGCGAAGCTCCGCACCCGCTCCCAGTCGAGCCGCTGCTCGACCAGCAGCAGCATCGCCTCGGAGGCGGTGGCCTCGTAGAGACGCGCCGCCACGTCGAGGAGTTGTTCCAGCTGTTGGGAAAGGTTGACGGAGGTCATCGTGCCGCATCCTGAGCAGATCCACGCCGTGGCCGACGCGATGCCGCCACCAGTCCCCAGCCGAGAATGCTCAGCCGATCCAACCGCGCACGGTTCTGCGATCGTGAGCCTACGGGGTGGACACCGCCGGTTCAAGAATCCGCCGTCGATCGCGCGACGAACACCGCTATCGGCGGACTGCCGGACGCGACGAGTCCTCGTCAGTGGAGCCGCTGATGACGGGCTGGTCTGCCAGCCGCGACTCGGATCCGACCTTTGTCGGGGAAGCCTTCATCGGCCCGTGGAACGCTGCGATTCCGCCCGGCAACACGGTTCCCCAGGCCCGTTCCTGGTAGATGGTGAGTGCGTGGAGGGCGTGGCCGAGCGGGCCGATCTTCCAGTCCCGGGACGGCTCCCGAGCCAAGGAGGCGTTGAGAAACTCCACCGCGGCCGTCACGCGTGGCTGGAACAGGTCGTTCTGATCGAGCGAGGCCACGAGCCACTCGAGGATGTGGCCGGTGGTCTGGATCTTGCGATCGATGTCGTCATCGCGGTCGGCCGGATACTTGAACCACTCGGTGCTGAAGGAGCCGTCGCGGTTCTGGAGTTTCGTGAGTGCGAACTGCTGGTAGTCGCGGACAAACTTGTCGGCCCGCAGGTAGGCCCCGTCGAGCTGCCCCGTGGCCCGCAGCCGCCGCTGGCAGCCGTAGGCGAGGCCAAACAGCCGATGCGTGCCGCCGCAGGGCGCTCCCCGGATCGGCTGCTCGATCTCCTCCGCCACCAGCTTCTCCAGCGACCATGGCTTGCCGTCGCGGGCAGTCCACTGGGCGTCGGTCGGCAGGTAGTGGGCAAGCGCGATGAGAGCAAAGGTGAGTTCGGTGCCCGACTTGCAGGCCAGCTGCTCCTCCGCGACGAGGTCGGCCACCGTGAACGCCTTCGATTGGATCGTGATCGGCGAATTCATCGCCACGCGGGACTGGGCCAGGACGGCGAGGTACTGCGCTGAATGCCCCTGCACGCCGATGCCGCGAAGCGCCGTCAGCCGGTCTCCCGCTGCCGCCAGCATCACCTGGCCTCCGCAGCGGCCGCCGGTATTGACCCAGCCGATGGCATTGACCGGATCGCCGCCCGGGCCGCCCACGCGAAGCTTCGTAGGGATGCCGAAGGCGATGAAGCCGTGCATCACCTCCCAGGGTGTGTGCTGGGCCGTATTCAGCGGACGCCGTTGGTAAGCGGCGAGGGTCTGGGCGATGCGGGTCCGCAGCTTTGTGAACCTCGGCGTGGCCGGGGCCGCGGCCCCCGAGGGCTTGGCGGTCGCCTGCAGGGACTTGCTGCCCAACTCCGTCGAACGCTTGGCGGGGACGGCGATCGAGTTGGCGACCGTTAACGACCGGGCGGCTGTTCGCGGCGGGCGGTCTGCCGTCGGCTTGAAGGCGGGATCGGCGGCAGCGGCGGCCACTTTCTCGGCGGTGACCTTCAGTGACGAGGCGAATGCCATCGTCTCGTCCCAGGTCGGCGGCCGGGTCACGACAGGCGCGGCCGGCGGTGGGGTCGGCCTGGCGACTGGTGGGCTGGCGGGCCGCGCTGCTGCGGCCCGTTGCTCCAGGATCTTCACCTCTTCGGGGCCGGGTGGCGTCGGCGCCTGGATGAACGCCGGCTCAGGCTCAGACTGCCGGCCGAGCAGTGAATCGAAGAATTTGCGGGGTGCGCCGCGCGGAGAGGGCGGCGCCGCCTCGGGCAGCGGCAGCCAGGGGTGTGCCACTGCGAAGGCGAGAGCCAACGCGCAGACCACGGATCGACGGCGAAGACGGCGGACTTCCCGGGGCGTCGGTGCAATCATGGGGCAAGTCAGAGTTGGCACACGGAAATGATGCACTGAAAGCGGCTACCCATCGTGATTGCGAAGACCCAAGACGAGACTTCTATCGGCTATCTCGCCGCCAGACAGTTGTCGCTCACCAACAACGGACGGAGGGTTCTGGCAGATTGCCGCATGCAGCCAAACCGGGCGAACCCCCCAGCCTGCGCCCCTTTCGCCCGAGGCGCAGTCAAACAAACGGGAGCACTCCGCTTTATGCCCGCCGGGGTTGCCCATGCCCCATCGCCGGACGTTCGCTACAGGCATCCTGCCCTTCGCTCGCTCGATGCTGACTGCGCTCCGGCATCCTGCCTGCGACGACCAATCCGCTGAGACGGATCGGTGCCCGAGCAACGCCGGCTCTCGGGGCATGGGCAACCCCTCACGCAGTTAGAACAGCCGGCGGAACCCTTCGGCGATCGACCACTCGACCTTGTTGCCCTCAGGATCGGCGGCCCATTCCCGCCAGACGTTGACGTCGTTGCCGAGGTCGCGGCCGCTGACCTGCTTGAGCGATGCCACGGCCCGATACTGAACCGCGGGATCGCCATCCTCCAGGGCCCGCGCCAGCACGGGGATCGCCTGCTTGTCCTTCAGTTCGCCCAGCATCTTCAGGGCCCGCAGCCGCACATCCAGATCCGTATCGGTCTGGAATCGCGTGGCCAAAAGCTGAACCGCTTCGGCTCCGCCCCGCTTGGCCCATACGTCACAGGCCCGGATCCGCACCATCTCGTTCGGGTCCTGCATCGCGCCCGAGCAGATGGCGGTGGCGGCGGAAGTGTCGTATTCGGCCGCGGTTTCCAGAATCTTGCTGCGGACACGCGGATCATGCTCCTCGAGCATCATGCGGACGAGATCCTGCGTGAATTCCTGCTGATTCTGGGTCGACTCAGACTTCACCGTCTTGGAGCGTTCCGCGAGTTTCTTGATCCGAGTGTCGGCAGTGAAGCCATACTTCTCCTGATCCCGGACGGACTTTTCCCGCCGACCCCAGGGGCTCCAGCTGGCGCATCCCGTGAGCATCAGGGATGCCAGCAGCATGAGAACCACGCCGCGGAACCGCGGGACAGACGAGGAATGCGACGCGGATGCAGTCATGGATCGTCACCACCTGATGGGGAGGTGCCGTCTAGGGGGCCGGCCTGAGGGCGAGACCGTATCGCCCCGGAACGGGTGGAGCCAGATCAAATGTTCGCTGAGATCGGCGAACCTGGGCCTGCCGATCCCCACGTTCTTTCCCAGTTCGCCTTTCCCCACCCGCCCAAACCTGTTCGCATGGTGGTGTCCGACGTCCCCGGAGCAGTCGAGCATGTCCCGTATTCCCAGACTGATCGTGGGCATGGCGTTGCTATCCGTGCTCGTCGGACACAGCCGTGGCGAGCCGGGTGGAAAGCCGCAGGCCGAAACGCGGCCAGTGGAACGGGTCGAGGTGCGGGGCGACGGTGGCCGGCGGCAGGTCGAGGGGGTCGTGCTCGTGGAGGCCGTCGATGGCGGACTCTTGCTCGAACGTGCCGACGAACGGCTGGAACTGGTGCAGCCAGGCGTCATCCTCTCCCGCACACCGGTGGCTCGGCCCGAGGTGGAATCGCCACGGGACCTCGGTCGCAGGATCCTCGGCGAGCTCCCACCGGGCTTCGACCTGCTCGTGACCAAGCACTACTGCATCTGCTTCGACACCTCGCGAGCCTATGCCCAATGGTGCGCCGCGCTCTTCGAGCGGCTCCACGACGCCTTCGCCAATTTCTGGAAGCAGGCGGGGATCGAGATGACGCCGCCGCCGAGGCCGCTCCTGGTCGTGATCTTCGCCGACAGGCAACGGTACGAAGCCTTTGCGGCCCGCGATCTGGGCGCCGCCACCGACCGGGTGGTCGGCTACTACAACCTGATGACCAACCGCGTTACCACATTCGACCTCACCGGCAGCGCGGGCCTGCCCCGGCCTGCCGGCCAGGCCGCGGCGCGGGCCGGACTCGAAATTCTCGGCAGCCCGGAGGCGTCGGGCATGGTCGCCACGCTTGTGCACGAGGCCACTCATCAGATGGCCTTCAACGGGGGACTCCACCAGCGGCTGGCCCCCGTGCCACTCTGGCTCAGCGAAGGCGTGGCCACCTATTTTGAAACGCCCGATCTTGCCAGTGACCGCGGCTGGAAGGGGATCGGCAACGTCAACACGGCGCGGTTGGAGCGGTTTCTCGCACACCATCGCGCCGGCGCGCTCGAGCAGATCGTGTTGGGCGACGAGCCATTCCGCCGTCCCGACGAGGCGCTCGACGCCTACGCCCGGGCCTGGGCCCTGACCTTCTTCCTGGCGCAGACACGCAAGGCGGCGTTCGTCGACTACCTGCGGACGATCTCCCGCAAGGAACCCCTCGCCGATGACTCCCAGGAGGAACGCCTCAGTGATTTCAAGAACGCGTTCGGGGCGTCGCCGAAGGACCTCGAGGAGCCGCTGTTCAAGTACATGACGCGGCTGCGGCCCGGGGCACGCTGAGGCGAGCCGGTTTGCGTGGCGGCTGACCCCCTCCATAAACTAGCGGCGACGACCTGCGTGGCCTCGTTGCCCCCACCGCTCCGGAGAACTGCGACATGCGACCCAAAACGCCCGCGACCCCCCTCACGCTCCCTGGGAGTTCCTCGATCTCAGCGAACACCGATGCCCAAGGCCTCGCGGCCCCACGCGGCACGTCGCGGCGGTCGTTCCTCGGCGGCACTGTGGCAGCATCGAGTGCCGCCGTGGTCTCGCTACCGACAGGCGGACTCTTTGCCGCCGGCGAGCAGCGGCTCCGCGTCGGACTGGTGGGATGCGGTGGCCGCGGCACCGGTGCGGCATGGCAGGCTCTTGAAGCCGATCCCGCGGTCAGGGTGGTGGCACTCGGCGACGTCTTCGCGGATCAGGTTGCGTCTTCAGCGGAGGTGCTCGAAGCCGCGGGGGAACGGTTTGACTGCCCTGCCGCGCAGCGTTTCGTCGGTCAGGATGCCTACCGCCGCGTGATCGGCAGCGGTGTCGACATCGTGCTGCTCGCCGCGCCGCCGCACACGCGGCCGCTCCACCTGGAGGCTGCGGTGGCCGCCGGCAAGCATGTCTATTGCGAGAAACCGGTGGCCATCGATGCCGCGGGGGTCGTGCGGGCTGCCGCAGCGGCGGCCCGCAGCCGGTCCAACGGGCTCTCGCTCGTGTCGGGCTTCTGCTTCCGTCGGGATGCCCGCCTGGTGGAGATGGTCGCGCGGATCCACGACGGCGCGATCGGCAGGCCGCGTGTGGTGCAGGCCCACGCCGCCATCGGCCTGCCGTGGCGACAGCCGCTGGAGATCGGCCGCGAGTCTGGCGAATGCCTCCGCAACTGGATCTCGTTTGCCCGGTTTTCGGGCGGCCACTTCGTCGAACAGCACGTACAGGCGATCGACCGTGCGGTCTGGGTCATGGGCGACGTCGCGCCGCTCATGGCCGAGGGCATGGCCAGTTTGGTGTGCTCATCCAACGGGGCTCACGACAACGGGGCAACCGGAGCGATCGGCGACTGCCCCGCGGCTACCGCGGTCCGCTACACGTTCGCCGACGGCCGCGTGATCGAGGCCTCGATCGACCGCCGCGAGCGGGCCTGCGACCGGATCGTCGAGACCGTGGTCGGCTCGGCAGGGAGTTGCGATCTGGTCCGTGGCATGATCGCCGGCCGGCACGACTGGACGGCGATGCCGCAGCCGGGGCCGGGCCGGTTTTCCGCAGCCATCGCGGCGTTGGTCGGAGGCGTTTTGTCGGGCCGGAGCGTCCATGACGGCGATACCATGTGTCGCAGCACGTTGATGGCCGTGATGGGGAGCATGGCGGCCGAATCAGGCCGGCCGCTGGCCTGGAACGCGTTGGCAGGCGAGGCCGCACGGCTTGCCTGACCCGTACAATCCGGGAGCCGTGAATCACCACGGCTTCCGACGACGATGTTGAGCGGGGGTTCTCCGGGTCGGAACCGCCAGAGCCTCGGGGAGGAAGCTGCCAATGGCATCCAACAATTCGAGCGTCGTGCAGTCGTTCAGCATCGCGCTGATCGTGTTCGTGATGCTCACGTTCGTGCTGGCCGTCACCACCTATCTCTTCTTCAAGAAGGCCGACGAGAACCTGAAGTTGATGGAGGCCAAGCAGAAGGAAGCGAGCGATGCCAACACCAAGCGTCTGGAGGCCGAGAAAAATCGGCTCGAGTTGGTGAAGGACGTGCTCGGCTTTCCGGAAGACATGGCAAATCCTGAGATTCTCGCGCGGAAGCAGGATGCCATCGACGACGTGTACGGCAAGTATCTTGAGCAGCCCACGTACGAGAGTGCCGTGGATTGGCTCTCCTCCTCGATCGAGAAGCACTACGACGCGATGAGCAGCCTCCAGGGGGAAAAGGATCGCTTCGCCGCCGAGAAGAAGGCGCTCGCCGAGAAGCATGATGCGGAGATGAAGAAGCTGGCCGAGTCGAGAAAGGACGCCCAGGACAAGCTCGACAATCTGCAGAAGCAAAAGACCGACTACGAAAAAGAAAACACCGACCAGAAAAACAAGCTCGTGGCTGAGAAGTCTGCCGCAGAAGAACAGGCCAAGCGCCTCAAACTGCTCGGCGAGGAGATCGCGAAGGGCAAGCCCTACCTCTCGCCCGAGAGGGTGAAGAGCTGGCCGGCCGACGCGGCAGCAGGTGGCGGCGACAAGGGAGCGGCCGAAGCGGGAAGCAACGAACGCCGCGTGGCTCTCATGCTCGACGAGATGCGGGATCGCGAACGCACGATCGTGCGGCTCAACCAGATCATCGCCCAACTGCGGGTGGCCGACCCAGCCCTGCAGGCCACGGTGCTCGCGGCCACGCCGAAGGACGACCGCGTGGACGAGTTCGACGGCCGCATCCTGTCGGTCAACGAACTCGACCGGACGGTGCTGGTCTCTGTCGGGCGGACGACGGGCCTGAGGACCGGGCTCAAGTTCAACGTCTACAATCCCACCGATCCGCAGCCGCAGCTCGGCAGCAAGAAGGCGGTGGTGGAGGTGGTGGCGATCGAGAGCGACTCGCTGGTCCGCTGCCGTGTGCGGCAGGACTCGGTGCGTGACCCGATCATCCCGGGAGACGTGGTCGCCACAAGCCTCTGGTCGTCGGGCACGCCGCTGGAGGTGGTGATCGTCGGACTCACGCAATTCGGTGGCGATGCTGAAAGCGACAGGAAACGGCTGGAACAGCTCGTGGAGCGGATCGGTGGGACCGTCGCCGAGTCGGTGACCCCATCGACGACGATGGTCGTCGATGCCGGCGTGCCGCAGGTGAAGGGCGTCGATCCCGAAGGCCTGGTTACGTCACGCAAGTTCTGGACCGCCAAGCAGAAGGAAAACCGCACGCGCCAGCTGGAGGCCGCGAAGCAACTGGGGATCAAGGTGATGGCCATCGATCCGTTTCTGGACATGATGGGGCTCCAGGTCGAATCGGTGCGGGCCAACCGGCTGCCCGTGCCAATCGATTCGAATGCCGCCCCCGCCCGCACTGAGAACGTCGCCTTCTGACTTCACGAAAAACATGGCCATCCTGGCCATTTTTTCTTGGCGACCTCCGGTCGCTGGCGTTGAGGCCGCCATCCGGGCGGCCAGTCTGGCGACACTGCATGGCCATCCTGCCGCCCGACGGGCGGATGCCCGTCCTCAGCCAGTCTCTTGGCGACCTCCGGTCGCTGGCGTTGAGGCCGCCATCCAGGCGGCCAGTAGAGAGGCGCTACATGGCCATCCTGCCGCCCGACGGGCGGATGCCCGTCCTCAGCCAGTTTCTTGGCAAACGCAGTTTGCTGGTGCTGCGCTTCGCATCCTGCGAAGCAGCCCCGAACCGTAGCCGGGATCGGCGGAAGCTCGAGGAGCTTTTGGATTTTTCGCCCCTGTTCGGGAGGGCACGACCGCCACGCGTGATGGCGAAAAAGCCACTGCGACGAGACTTCTGCCGTCCCGGCGGTGCGCAATCAAAAACGCAGACGCTGGTAGTAGCACGTTCAAGCGGTGCCGATCCCGTGTCCTTCTGCTAGGCTCTGAGGCTCCCGTCTGGCGACTCTGCCACACGGCTGCAACCGTTGCCGTCTTTCTTCTGGAGGACCGTGTCGTGATCGTGAAT
>JBILKZ010000144.1:0-8676 GCA_044376405.1 Pirellulales bacterium | reverse complement strand
CCGCCGTCCGAGGCCTCGCCTGCCGACACCGAAAAGGTGTTCGTCTCGGGAGTGCAGGACTCGTTCGAACAGGTGCGGGCGGCGATCGAAAAGGCGAAGCTCGAGAGCGGCCGGGACTATCGCGTGATCGTGGTGGGAGACGCCGGAGGGGATCGCGATGCATCGACGCGACTGCTCGAGAGCCTGGTTGAGCGATGGCAGCAGGAGTCGGAAGAGGGCCGCCAGCGCAACGGTCGACCGGCCGCGTTCGATCCTGCCCGCGATGTGACGATCGTGCTCGACATCAAGGACCGGCAGATCGCCATGAAGGCACCCTGGGGGCTGGAGGTGTCGAGCGGTCTCAATCCGCAGACCATCAGAGATGAACTGATCAACAAGGTGTTCGTACCCCGGGCCAAGGACGGACAATACGACGAAGGTCTGGCCGATCTGGTCGGGGCGACCGAGCGTTGGGTGAAGAACAAGGCAGAGCAGAAACGCGCAAAGGCCGAGTCTGCCCGCGTGTTTCGCACCCGCACGCTGCCGCTGGGGCTTGCGGCACTCGCGGGCCTCGGGGCGGTGACGACGTTCTTCGTGCAGCGTGCCCGGCACGAGCGGCGGCTCGCAGAGGCCAAGCAGAAACTCGCCGCCTTCAAAGGCGAGGTGGTGGCGCTTTCCGATCTGCTCGACAGCCAGCAGGAGCGGCATCGGATGCTGCCCCACAGTGACCCCGACTTCAAGACACCCATGGAGGGCCTCACGCGGTCGGCCTACGACAACGTGCAGTCGGCGCTGCGCCGGTATCGCGAGCGCTGGCTGGGGCTGATGGATGTGTGGGAAAAGGCGGAGGAACGGATCGGCAAGGAGACCTTCCTCGGCACCGCCGAGGCCGAGGAAGCGATCAAACTCCTCGATTCCGCCGAGGCCAGGCCGCCGCTGGCTGACGTGGCTGGGGAGTGCAGCGCGCCGCTCGATGCGCTGGAACAGGCGCATGAAAAGGCACGCGAACTGGCCGCGACCCTCCAGACGGACGTCGCCACAGCCACGCAACGGATCGATGCACTATCGAAGCGGGGCCGGTCGAATGCCGCCTTCCAGGGACCGATGGCCGAGGTGGCTCGCGGTGTTGAACTCGCGAACCAGGGACTCGAGCAGGATCCCGTCGCAGCACGCGGGCGGCTGGAAGAGATCGCCACGCGTCTCGAACACGCTGGTGCGCGGCTTGATGAACTTGAGGCGGTGGATGATCGACGTGCCAAGGCCGTCGTGCAGGTCGACGAGGTTTCGCAGAAGGTGCGGGCCAAGCGGGCCGAAGGCTGGCTGCTGGCCGAACCGGGCGCGAATCCGGACGAACTGATCGCCACCAGCCAACACGACTGTGCGCTCGCGGCGCAGTTGCTCGACGCCGACGAGGTGGCTGGAGCCCAGGCACACGTGGAACGCGCCGAGAAAGCCAATGCGGAGGCGCTGGCGTTGCTCGAAAGCATCGCGGCGGCCAAGACGAAGGTCGATGATCTGCTGCCCGCGTGTGTTGCCCGCCTCGAGGCGCTCGCCGCCCGTCGCAGTCAGGCCGTTCGCGCGATCGAGCAGATTTCCGGGATGTATTCCGATACGTCGTGGGCCGACGTGGCGGACAACGTAGCCAAGGCCGACGAAGGTCTGGCCCGCGTCCGCACGCTGCTGGCTGAGACCCAGGTTGCCTCCGACCATTCCCGTCAGCACTACTTCCGCGCGGTGGCGCTCGTGGAGGAAGCCGTGCGGCAGGAAGACTGGACCGAGGGTCTTTATGCTGCCATCACCGACCGGCGGGCGGAACTCGACGAACTGCGGGCAAGCCTGCCGAAGCGACACGATACGGTGCGGGGCCGCGTGAGCAACCTCCTGCAGGGTCTTGAGCGGCAGCGGACCGATCGGGTGCGTGCCAACGAACGGGCCCGCGAGGCGGGCCGGCTTCTGGAGGCGGCCGAGCAGGGCTTCCAGGTGCAGCGGCCCGACCTGCGTCGGGTCGGACAGGTGCTCGAGGCGGCGGACACGGCCGCGGCGCGGGGCGAGGATTTGGCCGCGGAGGATGACCGGCTTGCCCGGCAGGCATTCGAGGACCTTGAGGAGACCGACGGGCTCATTCGTCGAGTGGCTGCGTGGTACGGCGAGGGCGTCTCACCCGACGTGCAGCCCGCGGCAACGGCACTCGAAACCGCGAAGTCGTTCCTCTCTCGGCAGCGCTACGAAGATTCGCTGAAGGCGTCGGCCGAGGCCAATCGGCTCGCGCGGGAATCGTATGCCGAGGCGACTTCGGAGGCCGAGCGACGGCGTCGCCGCAGGCAGGCACAGATTCAGCAGCGACAGTTGGAGGATTCGTTTGCCCGCATGTCGCGGGGCTTCGGCCCGTGGGTGATCCAGTTGCCTGGGGGCACGTTCAGTGGTCCCGACCCGTGGCGCACGATGCACGGGCCGACCATCTCGCATGGCCCATCCCGTTCGGCCGATTCCGGCTGGTCGAGCAACACAGCCCAGGGCGGCTGGTAGGAGATTGGAGAGAGGAGTTGAGGCCGTCTCGGCTTTCCTTACCGAATCTCGATCGGTGACACATCGAGTCTGCCGATCTGGGCTGTCGGTCCGTTCGCGACGTTCTCCAGCGACTTTTCCATTTCCTCGACCCGCTGCCGCACCGCTTGAGGCACGAGGCGGCGGTGTTCGGTCGTGTCGATCTCGTCGTTGAACACGATCCGCCCGTGCGGATCAAGGATCACAAGCCGCGTTTCGTTGCCACGGGACAGCTTGATCTGGTAGTCGGGGTCGTGGCGAACCAGTGTTTCGTCCGTGGAGAACGACTGACGGCCCACGGGTTGGGCCGGCGATGTCGATGACGCCGGGACGGTGGCCGACGTTTGCACGGTGGCTTGTGGCTGCTGGACAGACCGGTCCGGTTGCACGAGGGCCAGCGCCGACGCTGGGGCTCGAAGCCGGGGGCTGGCGGAGGGCTTCGCCGCCGTTTGCCGCACGGCCGGCGGCTGCGGCCGTGCTGGCGCTGGGGCCGCGGCGACGGTGGCCGGTCCGCCACCATTCGATGGTGTGGACAGCATCGGCTTGTCCGTCTGCCGCAGTGCTCCAATCGCGATGGTCACCTTCGCGCCGCCCCGCAGAAGCGTGCACTCAGGCGTCGCGGTGCCGTTCGAGGCCTCCAGGAGCGCGGCGAGTTGTTCGGGAAGCAACAGCATCTGATCGTCGAGCAGGACGAGCACGTCATGCTGCCGAAAGCCGGCCTTGTCGGCAGTCGAGCCGGAGATCACCTCTTCGACCACAAGACCGGCGCCCCTCGCGAGTGCGAGCTGTTGTCGCAAGACCTCCGACGCCCGCGCCAGCCGCAGGCCAAGCGTTTCAGAATGCCTCGATGCCGCTGCCACCTCGCCCACGGATTGGATGTGTGATCGGCGTGGCTGTGATGTCGCTTCGGTCGCCGTTTCGGAGGGCGTCTGATCGGTGGTCTCGCCGGCCATGCCCGCCGTCGTCAGACAGACAACGTGCAGAGATGCAAGCACAACATTCAGCAAAACAAGTGGTGCGGGCCGTGTGACAGTCATGATTTTCATAGGATTCCGCCTACGGATGGATCACTCGCGGAGGGGTATGTGACGAATTCTGCGGTTTCGTGCCAGAGGACCTTCTGCAGCCCTGATCCAAGGTCCTTCCGAACCGCAAGCTAGGCAAGGCACGAAAGACAGGGCCTTCCCGTCAGCCTGGCAAAAGCGAGCAGCTCGGTAGGGCAGACCCATTGGCACGGTCGTAAGGGCTATTTCTCGGCCCACGGCCCACGTTCCGTCGATACCCACGGTGTGGGATTGTGTCACGTCCTCCATGCGAGGGGAGATCATGTCAATTCGCTCTGCTGTTTTCGCGTTGGCCGGTGTGTCTGCGTGCCTGGGTGGGATCGGTATCTCCCCGCGGGCGGTGGCGGACGACGATCAGCCGCTGACGCTCACGATCGAGGCGTCGGAGCAGGAGGTGGCGGAGCAGACGGATGACGCAGAGGCTCCTGCGGCGGATGCTGTCGAAGCGGATGCTGTCGTCAAAGACGCTCCTGCAACCGACACGACTGCAACCGACACGACTGCAACAGAGACTCCTGCAACAGACACTCCTGCAAAGGAGGAGGCATCTACCGCCACGTCGACCGCAGCGGTTCCCGCCCCGGCACCGGAGCCGCCTGTGGCCCCGGCGCCAGCAGCCGCTCCCGCCCCGGCAGCAGTGAAGACCCCGGTGACGACCACGGCGAAGAAGTCGGCGACCCCTGCCGCGGCGCCGAAGAAGCCGGTGCTCCTGCCGGGCACGGGCTCCCTTGTGAAGGGTATCGGGGACGACTTCGAGGACGAGAACTGGAAGTGGAACTACAACCACCCCAAGAGTTCCGAGGAACAGGACAAGCGATTGCGGGGCCCGATGGGCCGGAGCATCAACGGCCGTTGGTTCGAGGGCCCCAAGCGAGGCACTCCCGACGTCGTCAAGCGGATCGAACTGCCGGCCCCCGGCCTGGAGGGGAGCACGCATGGCCTCCTGATCGCCTCGCTCCACGCGGGTATCCCCGGGCGGACGACCTACCAGATGCAGCAGGATGACCTGATCTACAACATGCAGAAGGTGACGGGCCGGGGCATGTCGGTGGCCGACAACCCGAGCGTGGTGACGCGGGTCTACATGCCGCCCTTCGAGCAGTGGGAAAAGCGGAACGGGCCGACGTTCGGTTTTCGGGCTGGCTGCTACACCCACGCGACGATCACCGGCAAAGACCATCCCGACAAGGGACGCTTTGGCCTCGAGGAGTACTGGCCCGGCATGTTCGTCTGCTTCGAGCCGGCGAATCCCAAGCGGAAGACGGAAGACTCCGCCTACCTCCGGATCCGTGGTGGTCGCAACGGCGGTGAGATCCGCGGTCCGAAGATCGAACAGACCGGTTGGTGGACCCTCGGCCTGTCGTTCTCACCCGACGGCATGGTGCACTACTTCGCCAGCCCGGGTGTTGACGAACTCACCATGGACGACCACATCACGTCGCAGTATCCCTATGGCTATCGCACCGAACTGCTGAAGACCTTCTTCTACAACGTCTGCACGAGTGACGACGGCAAGACCTGGAGCACGCCCTGGGTGATCGACGACCCGAAGGTCTACTTCGTGAAGCGTCAGGTCGCGGCCACGACGAAAGCACCGACGAAGCGCTGAGCGGGAATCAAAACCGGTGAAGGCCTCGAGATCTGTGCGGAGCGTCTTCAGGTTGGGATGATTCAGCCCATGCACGCCCGCGGCGTGAGCCGGGGGACTCGCTTCACGCGAAACACGACATCCTGTCGTTGTCGCTTGGAAACCTCCGGCTTCTGGTGCTGCAAATGGCATCCTGCCATTCAATCGGGGGCTTTTATGGGTGCCGGGTGGCATCCAAGCCCGCAGCGGCCGTTCGCACCGAATCGCAGGCTGGCGGCGCGATGTCGGCAAACCGGTCGGTATCGCACCGGCAGGTCATTTCGTCGGGCCCCACGCGAGTGATCGTGCAGAGGCAATCGCCGGCGGCATCTGCCAATCGCAGCGTCCAGGCATTTCCCTCCCGCGACCACGATCCCTCAGCGAAACGGCCGTCCGAGGTGAAGAGCCACGAGCGGATCTGACCGCGGTCCTGATCCCAGCCGATGATCTCGGTGATCTCCCGACGACCCGCGGCACCCGCCGGCAGCAGGCCCGGGATGCGGCTGTCGCCCGGGAGCGGACGCTGCTCCTGAACCGCGTCGGAACTGATGGCATGCGTGCGGATCAGAAATGCCTTGTTCGTAGACCAAAAGCAGTAGGTGCTCGCCGTCACGCCCTCGCTGACGTCCTCCCACGAGCCGATGAGCCAGGCGAGCTCGTCGAGGGGCCGAGCCGGCGGCTGCTGGAGCGAGGCCGGCTCGGCGTGCTGTGGCGCTGCTTTGGATTCCCGCACCGTGTCGAGCACCCAGTTGCCATTCTCCCGCACAAGCACCGCGGAGAAGCGGCTGCTCGACGCCGGCGCATCGGTGAACGAAATCCGCGACACGCCATCAACTACGGCGACGTCATCGCGGAGGGAACGGATCGAGGCGACGTCGATGTCGATCGTGGCGTCGGCATCCTGTTCGAAGAGCGCTGTGAACACCTCCTGGACCGCCTCGCGGCCGGCGGTTGTTTCTCCGGAGTCGATGTCGACGTTCTCGCCTGTCGTGCTCCAATGCGCTGCGAGGGCGGCTGGGTCATGGCGATTGAAGGCCTGCAGATAGCTTCGCATCATGCGGTTGATGCCGGCGATATCCGGGCCAGCAGTGGGTTGTGAAGGCGTCGGTTGTGGTATGACCGCGCTGGCGGTCGCGACCCCGGAGGAGATAACGCTACGAGCCGGCTGGGGGAGCGGCTTGGCCGTGCTCGCCGGCGACATGCGGAACGGCCTCGCCTTGGCGATGACTTCGGGGATCGGTCGCACAGGCCGGTGGCCGTGCGATGCCGCGGTGGCGGACTGCTTGGCGGCACTCGTCGTCGGCGTCGCCGCCGCCATCGTCGTGGGGCGGCTGGACATGCCGGTCTCAACCGACCGGGAAGAACAGCCAGCCATCAGAAGAAGGAAGGCGGGCAGCACGAGGCCGGCTGGGCCAAACGCAACCAGGACACAGGCAACGAGGTGGGCTGGGCGACTCTTCACGATTGATCCTCCATGACAAGCATGACAAGCATGACAAGCACGAACATGCCTAACGATGCACGAACGTGGCAGGGCTGATTCGGGCCCATGCGGCTGGCGTGACATCATGATGGCCGCCGCGGGAGCAATCTTACCCGCTCCCCCCCCCACGCGCACAGGCGAGCCGCACCGGTGAACACGAAGGCCCCGGCAGGTGGTGAGGCCTGCCGGGGCCCATCCGAAAGAATCCGAAAGGATGAAGAAGGCGTGGCCTGACCGGCTCAGAAGGCGACGGCCGTGACGCCCGGAAAGTCATCCGTCCGGAAGGGCGTCAGCGGCAGGCCCGACGACGAATACATGTTGCAGACAGGGTTGTCGGCCCACGCATACCTGACGGCGACCGGCTCGGCCACGGCCGCGCTTTCGACCTCGATCCGGCCATCGGGCAGGATCGTGGCCTTGGCCGCCACGAACTTCTTGTCGGCTCCGGCAATCGCGAAGCCCCGCGGCTCCGCCACGTCGAACGGCCGCCAGCTGCCAGCATTGCTGGCAACGTTGTCAAACGACAGCACGATCTTCGAGCCCTGCTTCTCCATCGACTTGTAGAGCGGGCTGCGGGCCGCGATGCCGGGCTGCTTGTAGGTCTCGGCGAGTGCCCAGCGTGCCAGCCGCTTGGCGACATCCTGCTTGTTCTTTGGGTGGATATCCTTCCCCTCGCCGATATCGATGATCACCGCCTCGCCCGTATTGGGCAGCGTCTTCATCGTCATCGTCTGGGCCTCTCGCAGTTCGGCCCAGTCGCTCTCCGCCGGCTCCGGCTTCTCGCCTTTGAAGTCGGCCAACTGCACCCAGTAGAACGGGAAGTCGCCCACGCCCCACTCCTCCCGCCAGCTCTTGATCATGAACGGAAAGAGTTCGCGGTATTGATAGGCGCGGTTGGCATTCGATTCGCCCTGATACCAGATCGCACCCTTGATGCCGTAGCCGATGCTCGGCTTCAGCACGCCGCAGTGGATGTTGCCGGGACGGGCGTTGCCCCGCATCTGCTGCTCCGGATTCCCCGGCTGCTTCGGCTCGGGCTTCCCCTCGGCTTTTGCCTTCTCTGCTTCGACCTTCCAATCGGCCATCTTCTTGTCGTAGTCGGCCTTGGCGGTGGGGAAATCGGCCTCTGTCTTGGCCCAGCGTTCCATGAGCGGTTTCAGCTTCTCGTTGGCGGCGAGCTTGTCGCGCTGCACCCAGGCCTCGGCGGCGCTGCCGCCCCAGGCGTTGTTGATCAGGCCCACCGGCACGCCGAGCGTCTGGTGGAGCTGCCGGCCGAAGAGATAGCCGACGGCGGAGAAGCTGCCGACCGTATCCGGTGAGCAGGCCGCCCACTTGCCGTTGAAGTTCCACTGTGGTTCCTGCGTGCCCACCTGCGGTACCGAGATCAGGCGGATGTTCGGGAACTTGGCAGCGGCCTTCTCGAGGTCGGCGTCATTGCAGTTGTTGATGCTCCACTGCATGTTCGACTGGCCGGCACAGACCCAGACCTCGCCGATGAGCACATCGTTGAACGTGATCGTGTTCTTGCCCTTGACGGTGAGCGAGTGTGGGCCACCGTATTCCTGCACCGGATCAAGGAACACGTGCCACATGCCGTCGGCCCCGGCGGTGGCGGAGTGGCTCTGACTACCGAGCGTTACCGTGACCGTCTCACCTGGATCGGCCTTGCCCCAGACTTTGTTCTTGATGCCCTGCTGCAGCACCATGTGGTCGCCAAACATGTTGTTGAGCGATACATCGGCCCGGACTGGGGCCGCGATGGCGGTGAGAAGGCAGGCAATGAGGCCGACGGCATGTGCCGTGGCGGCAGGGGGGGCGATGCGCATGGAAAGTCCTCCGGGGTGCGATTCGTCGCGATGCAAAAACAGGGAAAAGCAGACGAGAAGAGGGCGGAAGTATATCCCGGCCCGACCGCCTGGTGAAGTTTGCGTCTGAACGTGCTGTGGAAATTCGGCAGGGCGGCGGCTGCTTGCGGCCGG
>JBILKZ010000293.1:0-8676 GCA_044376405.1 Pirellulales bacterium | reverse complement strand
CCTCTACGCAGCTCCGGTGCTCAACAACCACCTGCAGTCGATGGATTTCCCGCACGACGAACTGGTGGTGGTGAGCGCCGACGCCGGTGGCATCAAACGGGCAGTCGGTCACGCCAGTCATCTCGGCGTGCCCCTGGCCATCGTCGACAAGCGGCGGCTGAGCGCCGACACGACCAAGAGCACGAACGTCATCGGCGCCGATGTGTCGGGAAAGATCGCGCTGATGTTCGACGACATGATCAGCACGGCTGGCTCGATCTGCTCCGCGGCCGAGGTGGTCCACCGGCATGGCGCGAAGGCCATCTATGCGGCGGCCACCCACGGCCTGCTCGTCGGCCCCGCAATCGAGCGGCTCAAAGCGGCCCCCTTTGCGGGCATCATCATGACCGACTCGGTCCCGCTGCCGCCGGAAAAATCGCTCCCGAACATCACCGTGCTCTCGGTTGCCAGCCTCCTCGGCCAGGCAATCAAGCGGATTCACCGCAACGAGTCGGTGAGCATGATGTTCCAGTGAGCACGCCGCAGGCCCGTCTGGGCCCAGCACACTGACAGAAAAAGCCGAAAAACAGCCCCCTTCCCCCCGTAAAACACTTCTCCCCCGGGCGAGAGTGGACTCGGCTTGCGGAAAGGCGGTTTCATGGCAAAATGGCCCGCTTCCCAAGAGGAGTTCCCATGAGCGATTCTGTTGAAGTCAAGCTCCGCAAAGAGACCGGTAGCGCCGCCAGCCGCAGGCTGCGCCGCGAAGGGCTCGTGCCCGCCGTGCTGTACGGCCACGGCGAGAAGTGCGTCGACCTCGTTGCTACGCGTGAGGCAGTGCAGGCCGCCGTCCGGCATGGCAGCCGCATCGTCGAACTGAAGGGCGCCGTCAAGACTGGCGCCCTGATCCGCGAATTGCAGTGGGACACATTCGGCGTCGAGCCGATCCATATCGACTTCCTGCGGGTCAGTGCCACTGACCGCGTGAAGGTGAAGGTGCCTGTCGAGCTCAAGGGCGAGTGTCCCGGTCAACGTGCCGGCGGCGTGCTGAGCCTGGCGCTGCACGAAATCGAACTCGAATGCAGGGCCGACGCGGTCCCCGAAAAGATCCATGTCGCGGTTGGCAAACTCCAACTCGGCGGCACGATCAAGGTGCACGACCTCGAACTGCCGACCGGTGCGAAGGCTCTTGCCGACGCCGACGAGGCGGTCGTCACCTGCGCGGTCCCGGTCGACAAGGCCGAAGAGGCCGCGGCGGCCGGCGTCGAACCCGAACTGATTGGCCGCAAGCCGGCCGAGGAAGGAGAGGCCGAAGCAGAGAAGTCGTGACGCTGGCAGCGTGAACCGCGGCCGATGCTTCCTGGCGACCACACGTGAAACTCTTGGTGGGCTTAGGCAACCCGGGACGCGCCTACGAGGGCACACGCCACAACGTCGGCTACGACGTCTTGGAGATCCTCGCCAGGCGGGCAGGCTCTCCGGTGCGGAGGTCGCGATTCCAGGGCGAAACGGCCCAGGCGACGCTGCGAGGCTGCCCTGCTCTGCTGCTCTGGCCGCTGACGTGGATGAATCTCAGTGGCACGAGCGTGCTGGCGGCACGAGACTTCTATAAGATCGACGATAGTGACATCCTGGTGATCTGCGATGATTTTCAGCTCTCCACCGACACGATCCGGCTGCGTCCCAGCGGATCGGCCGGCGGTCAAAACGGCCTCGCCGACGTGCTCGCCCGCCTGGGTGGCCCGTCCATTCCTCGCCTGCGGGTGGGCATCGGCCCAATGCCTGCAGGCTGGAAATCGGCCGATTTTGTCCTGGGAAAGTTTGCGAAATCAGAGCGGGAGGCGGTCGATTGCCTGCTGGAGCGGGCAGCCGACGCCGCGGAGGAGTGGCTAGCGCTGGGCATCCAGGCGGCCATGAACCGTTACAACTGAGACTGCGACCACCGAACGAACAGCTGACAGACGACGATTCACGAACACACAAACCACCAAACGAACGAAGACGACCCACAACCCACGACTTTTGGAGCGCGCACGACATGCAGGTTTATGAGGGAATGTTCATTCTCGATCCGTCCAAATACTCCCGCGACCCGGCGGCCTCGGCCCAGCAGGTGGCGGACATCATCACGACGAACGGCGGCACGATTCTCGCTGCCCGGCTGTGGGACGAACGCAAACTCGCCTACCCGATCAAGGGCCACAAGAAGGGCGTCTACTGGCTGACCTATTTCCGCATGGAAGGTGGCAACCTGACGGCGCTGGAACGCCAGTGCGAGATCACCGACGACATCATCCGGAAACTGGTACTACGGGTCGATCCGCGGATCGCCGATGCCCTTGTCCAGCATGCGTTGGCGGGCGACTCGGCGCCGCGACGTGCTCCTGCTCCCGTGGGCGCAGGCCCAGTGGGTGCAGGCCCCGTGGGTGGCGAACCGGTCGAGGCAGCCGAGGCTGAGTGACCAGTGCCGTCTCGGGCGTGGAGCCGCCGCTGGATGGCGATGCAGGGTGTGTGGAATACCGACGCTTGCACCGATAGCAGAGAAGCGTTATCTTTCCGTGACTGTTGTACAGCCGTTCAGCTATTCGAGACATTCCAGCAAAGGAGGCGTGCGTCATGGCGAGCTTTAACAAAGTGATTCTGCTTGGCAACGTGACACGGGACCCCGAACTCCGCTACATCGCGAACGGAACGGCCGTCACCGACATCGGCTTGGCTGTGAATGATCGCCGCAAGACGGCGACCGGTGAGTGGGTGGAGGAAACCACATTTGTGGACGTCACGCTCTGGGGCCGTACCGCCGAGATCGCCGGTGAATACGTCACCAAGGGGTCTCCGCTCCTCATCGACGGCCGTCTCAAACTCGACACCTGGGAAAAAGACGGCAAGAAGAATTCCAAGCTGCGGGTCGTGTGCGATCGGATGCAACTCTTGGGTAGCCGTTCCGGAGGCGAGGGGAGCCGTTCCGGTGACGCCCCCCGTGGCAGGGCCCGGCCAGCGGCTGCCGGCCGTGGTGGCCCCGCAAATTCCCCTGCCGATGAATACGACCAGAGTGGCGGGTATGATGTCGGTGGCGACATTGGCGCCAGTGTCGACAGCGTTGACAGCCGCGGCGGTGGCGACGACGACATCCCATTCTGAGGCTTCAGCCCGCTGAAGGCTGCCAGTTTCCCGTAGGCTCGGCAGCTCGACGAAAACGAACATTGAGTCCCACCCTTCAAAGCCCTAAAAGTCCTATCTGACAGGAGTTCAGTGATGCCCGTCCGAGACCTTCCGACCATCCGCGTGCCAGCCTCATCACGGCTTCCCAAGGGAAAGCGCGGTGGCATTGAACTGCTGCTGGTGCACAACGTTGAACACCTCGGCAAGCAGGGCGAAGTGGTCGAGGTGAAGCGGGGCTTTGCCTACAACTACCTCATCCCGCAGGGGCTGGCGACAGTCGCCACCGAGCACCACAAGCGGATGGTGGAGAAGCATCGCGCCAAGCTCGACGAGATTGCCCGCGAGCGGCTGGCTGGCCTGCGCAGCCTGCTGGCTGAACTTGTCCGCACAAGCGTCACGATCGAGGCCAACGCCAATGACGAAGGCCATCTCTACGGCTCCGTCGGATCGACCGAGATTTCCCGCTCGCTCAAGCAGCAAGATCTGATGGTCACGCCGGACCAGATCATCCTGCAGGGGCCGCTCAAGGAAGTCGGTCTCTACACCGTCCGCGTCCGCTTGGCGAGCGAGGTGGAGGGCGATCTGAAGGTGTGGGTTGTGCCATCGAGCAGCGAGAGCGCCGCGAAGTAATTCGCTGGAATTCGTCTGCGAGTGCGGGTTGCCGTGAGAACTGGGCGGCTGTGGGATTGGTTGCCCGCGGGCGGCGCGCTGTCGTCTGGCCAACTACTGTCTTCAGCCCACAAAACTGTCTTCGGGCCACAAACAGGGAGGTTGTTGCATGGCTGCATCGCGCGACACCACGGCACGGGATTCCTCACGCCGGGACTTCTCCGACAAACAATCGTCGGGCCAGCGGTCGCAGGACCGCCGCCGACGACGAGGAGATGATGGGCCTGGCGGTGGGGCGGCGGTTGCCCCACTCGAATCCCGGGAACGTCCGGCAAACGTCGATGCCGAACGGGCGGTGCTCGGCAGCATCCTGCTGAAGCCCGATGTCTGCGACGACATCGCCCTCGTCATCCGGCCGGAGGACTTTGCCGACGAAACCCATCAGGTGCTCTACCGCCACCTGCTCGATCTCCACGACTCGGGCAAGCGGATCGACGTTACGATCGTGGTCGACCGGCTGCGCACGCAGGGAGATCTCGATCGCGTCGGCGGGGCGGCCGCCATCGCCGAAATTCTCGAGGCGGTGCCGCATGCCGCCCACGCCACCCACTACGCCCAGATCGTTCGCGACAAGTCGATGCTCCGTTCGCTGATCGATGCGAGCACCGACATCCTGCGAGATGCCTACGACGCCTCCGACGAGCCCCGTGAGCTCGTGGCTCGCGCCGAGGCGAAGATCTTCCAGATCCTCGAGCACCGCAGCTCGGCCGAAGCCAAGCCGATCGAGGCCGTGCTCGAGGAGGTGATGGTCCGCATGGATGCGCGGATGAAGCACGAGCACGCCCTCGGCGGCGTCGAGACGGGGTTCACCGACCTCGACACGCTCTGCGGAGGCCTGCACAACTCGGAGCTGATCATCCTGGCCGCCCGACCCAGTATGGGAAAAACTGCCTTCGCGATGAACATCGCCGAGAACGTGGCCATCGGTGCCAAGCAGCCTGCCCTGTTCGTGAGTCTCGAAATGGCCTGTCTTGAGCTGGCGGATCGTCTGCTCTGCTCGGCGGCGCAGGTCAACGGTCATCGGCTCCGCAACGGCACCATCTCGCAGGAAGACCGTCGGCGGCTGGTGCAGAAGTCGGCCGAGATCAGCTCGTCGCCGCTCTACATCGACGACACTCCGGGCCGCACGCTCACCGAGATCGCCGCCGTGGCCCGGCGACTCAAGCGCAAGCAGGGGCTGTCACTGATCGTGATCGACTATCTCCAGCTCATCGAGCCCGATAATCCGAGGGACCCGCGACAGGAACAGGTGGCAAAGATCGCCCGTCGGCTCAAGACGATGTCGCGTGAACTCGACGTGCCGGTGCTCTGCCTGGCACAGCTCAACCGGCAGGCGGAAGTGTCGCGGGACAACCGCCCGCGTCTCAACCACCTCCGTGAATCTGGCGCAATCGAGCAGGACGCAGACGTCGTGATGTTCGTGCACCGTGAGGAGTATTACCAGACGACCGACGAGGACCGGGAGCGGGTCAAGGGGCAGGCGGAGATCATCATCGCCAAGCAGCGAAACGGCCCCATCGGCGACATCAAGCTGCTCTGGCAGCACGACTTCACCCGCTTCGTAAACCTCGAACACCGTACCTACGACGAGTTCGAACAGTTCTCGTCGTTTTAGCCTACGCCATCTTTCGGCGGGCCGCGGAGCGGTCGGTGCCGGGGAGCACGTCGAGTTCCAGGCCGTCGTTCTCGCCGCGCTCGAGCCGTTCCCAGGCGATCGCCCCCATCGCCGCGTTGTCGGTGCAGAGCGACCGTGGCGGTATGAGCACATCGATTCCGCGATCGCGCCCCAGCCGCTCCACCGATTCGCGGAGCAGCGTGTTCGCCGTCACACCGCCACCGATCGCCAGCACTTTGCAGCCGGTGCGATCGATCGCAAGGGCGAGCTTTGCCAGGATCGCGTCGACGGCGGCCTGCTGGAATGACGCAGCAAGGTCGGCAAGTGCTCTTCCCTGAGGGACGGGCACATCGGCGGGCGACCCCGGCGGCCGCACCAGGTAGCGGAGCGCCGTCTTCAGACCGCTAAAGCTGAGATCGAGCCGCGTGTGGTCGCTTGCCAGCGGCCTGGGCAGCCGATGCGCCCGGGGATTGCCGCCGACCGCGGCCGCCTCGATCTGTGGCCCGCCCGGATAGCCGAGGCCGAGCACGGTCGCCGCCTTGTCGAAGGCTTCGCCGGCCGCGTCGTCGATCGTGCCGCCCAACCGTTCCAAATCGGTCGGCCCGCGCACGAGAAACAGCGACGTATGGCCGCCGCTGGCCACCAGCCCGACGCACGGGTAGCGCATCCGTTCGCCGTGAGCGAGCCGGCAGGCGTAGAGATGTGCCGCGACGTGGTCGTAGCCCAGGATGGGAATGCCGAACGCGGCCGCGATCGCCTTGCCGGCGGCCAGGCCTACCAGCAGCGAACCGACGAGCCCGGGCCTGACGGCGACGGCCACGGCGACCAGGTCGGCGCGGGTGACGCCCGCCCGCGTCAGCGCCTCGTCGATCACTGGAATAATCCGTTCGACGTGGGCGCGGGAGGCCACCTCCGGCACGACGCCCCGCCACCGTGCGTGGAGCAGTTCTTGGCTGGCAACGACACTCGACAGCACGGTGCGATCACGCGTGATGATCGCGGCCGCGGTTTCGTCGCACGTCGTTTCGATCGCAAGCAGTGGCATGGTACGGCGAATCATACATCCCACGCGCCAGGGCCGGAGGCCCGGGTCAGCACCAGCGGGCGGAGGCCCGCCAAGCGAAAACGACACGATGTCGTGTTTCGCGTGAATACAGCCGGCCCGGGTCAGCACCAGCCGGCGGAGGTCGGCCAAGGCAAGGTCGGCAGGATGCCCAATGGACCCGTTTGACTGCCGGGCAGGATGCCCGGCTCACGCCAGCCGCCGGAGGCCGGCCAAGCGAAAACGACACGATGTCGTGTTTCGCGTGAACTCAGAAGTCATACCACATGCCGGCACCGTAGCGGTTCTGGTTGGCGAACGGGAACTCAAACTGCGGATCGGAGCCATACAGGTACTCGAAACCGATCCGGAAGAGCTTCTCGCTGCGTCGCCCCCGCCATGCCCAGCCGGTCTGCACGCAGACGTTCCCGCCCCAGTCGAGTTCCTGTCGCGAGATGCCGTTGATGGCGAAGAACGGTGCGCCGCGAATACCAGTGGGCCGGGCCTGGATCAGTTCCGTGCCATATTGAAATTCCCAGGGTTCCGAGCCGCCGGAATTGAAGAACGAGTAGCCCACTTCACCGTAGAGCCGCAGCCAGTCGAACAGGTAGTAGGAGTTGCCCCAGACGATACAGTCGCGGACGTAATTGACCCGCTCATAGTTTGGGTGCTTGATCATCGCCTCGTCGCCGAGGTGGGCACTGTTGTGGTAATAGGCCAGCTTCGTCTGCCAGCGGCCGATACCGTAGACCAGCGGCACGCCGAAGCGGTAGTCGCCGCTCCGCAGATCCCGATCCTCCTGCGGGTCGAGCCGCACGAACGCCGCGCCCTCGATCTGCACCTCGAAGCCCTGCGGATGCAGCACCGGGTCGGAGCCGAAGCGGAGGATCGAGGCTCGGCCGCCGAGTGTCGAATCCCACATGGTGCCGTTCGATGTGGTGGGGTTCAGCGGATCGGTCGCGGAGTCGTTGTAGACCACCGTGCCCAGCCGCGGCTCCTTCGGCCCGGCGAGGTAGCTCGTGTAGATGAGGTTGTTGGGCATGATTTGCCAGGACCATGGTCGCGCCGCCCACAAGTCGTCGAATCCCTCTGGGAATCCGGCGCCGGGCACTGTGCATTCATCCGGACCGCACGGCGCCGCCTCGTAGGGCATGTCGAGGACGACCGGCCCGCGGGGCTGCGTGGGCGGCAGCAGTTGCAGTGGGGCCTGAGTGCCCGGCTCGCCAACCGGGGCCGACTCCTGCAGCGGCGAAGGAAGCGGATAGCTGCCAGCAGAATCTGCGCGTCCATCCGTCCAGATCAGCTCAGTCTCCGCCGCCTCCACCGCCCCAGCCAACAGTGCCAACAGCACCGCCACGCACAGCCCCGGCGCGCGAAGGCGCATGGCGGCGTCCGGCACTGGACGGCACGCAGTCACTCCTGTTGGTGGCAGTGGACGGACCAGCATGAACCCCATCAGCGAAGACGAGCAACGCGAGTGGCAATCCCCCGCAACCCGACACGGGTTGCGGATCATGGACACCACTGCGACACTCTACGGACGTGCGTTGGACAGCCACAGATTGATCGGCTTCGCGACGCTCGTTGCGACAGCGAAGGAATCGCTTTGAACGACATCGACCCGCCGCGATCGACGACGGGCGCATCACCGGGGAAACCGGGGCAATCCTGCGAACTTTCCAAACCCCCATTCACCGCCCTTTCACACCACGACCGCCATGACGCAGCCACAGCGAACCGCCCAGAATGAACCGGTCGATACCGAAGCCACCGCCGCTGCATTGGGACGCATTCCCAGCGGTCTGTTCGTCGTGACGTGGCGTGCGAGAGAGAACGGTGCCGACGCAACCGACCGGGCCATGCTCGCAAGCTGGATCATGCAGGGCGGTTTCGTGCCGCCACTGATCACGATCGCGGTAGGCACATCACGGGATCTCCTGGCCGCGATCGATCAGTGCGATCCGTTCGTGGTCAACGTGCTTGGGGAATCGCAGCGGCCGCTGCTGGCCCGCTTTGGCAAGCCCGCGGCCCCGGGCGAGGACCCCTTCGCCGGACTGGCGGTCAACCGCAGTCCTTCCGGCACCGCCCTGATCCCCGACGCAATTGCTTGGCTCGAATGCCAGGCCATGACACAGGCCGGCGGAGGCGGCGGGCAGATGGGCGATCATGTGATCATCCTGGCCCGAGTCGTCGCGGCTGGCACCGGTCCCGA